>JAYFPO010000016.1:0-83387 GCA_034927685.1 Oscillospiraceae bacterium
GCTGCAAAATGAAAATTTTGCAGCGCCGCCTGGTTGATTTATTCCAGTGCTTGAACGTATTGGTAGAGCGGCAGGAAATGCGTCAGGTTACGAATCGCGGCATCCGCGAGTCCGGCTTCAAACAGCGCGGGTCCCGCCGGAATCTCGCGGCTGCACATCAGATTTTTACAGCTCATGAACCGCGCGGCGCGCGGATCGGAACAGGGCTTTTTCCGCTTATACTCCATCCCGGACAGGACCATTCCCGTTTCCTGTTCCGCCCTGTCGGCAAGCCGCAAAAACCGATCCGGCGCGGCGGTCAGGTCCTGCCGGAAGCGTTCCATGGCAGCGGGCTGCGGATGCCAGAGGACGAAGCCGTACTCGCCGCCCTCGGGACGGAGCTCAAAATAGAGGCAGGGGTGCTCGCCCCAATACAGGGCGTCGGGCCGCAGAGAGACCCACAGACTGTCCTTGTAGGGACCGTTCGGGCGGGGCAGGCGGGTGTCCCGATAAATCCGCGATACCTTGCAGATCATGCCGGGGACCTCCCGAAAGGCTTCGCGGAGCCGATCTCCAAGCGCCAGCATGGGATGGTAAAGAGTTTCCAGGTAGTCCTCTTTGTGGGCGAGGAACCAGTCCCGGTTGTTGTTCAGCCGAATTCCCCAGAGAAAATCGATCGTCTCCGGGGTAAAACCAGTAAATTCCATTGCGTTCACCGTCACTTATTCTCTATGAAGCGGAGCAGATCGTCCAATTGCTCCGGCAAAACCGTCTGCGCGCCGTCGTCGCAAAGCCGCTGCGCACCGGAGGAGCCGTCGCGCAGCAGGTAAAGGTCGCGCTTTCCGCGGGCCAGCGCCTGGGATGCGCCCCGCCAGGTACCGCCCTGTCCGTCCCGGACCTGCGCTACAAGGGAAGGCCGGCCCAGTGCGTAGATACAGCGGTTGCGGGCAAGCGCACGGGCGGCGGAGAAGGGGCGGTCGGGGCCGTCTTCGCTGACATAAAGCACCCGCGCCCGACGCGAATGGTCCGTCAGCCGGTCGGCCACGAAGGAGAGGACTGCGCCGCCCGCGGCGAGGCAGGCCTCCTGCGCGATCCGGTCCGCGCCGCGCGCGTTTCCGGAGACCAGAACATGGCCTGTCCGGGCGGCGGCCGCGCCAACCTGCGCCGCGAAGGCCGCACCCTCCGGATAGAGATCCCGGCAGCCGGTCAGGGAGAGCATGGGGCGGGAGAGCAGAGAGGCATCCCCCGACAGGAACAGGGCGGGGGGCGCGTCGTCACCCAACGCCGCGCGGAGCGCCGCCGGGTAGTGGGGGCTTAGCCGGGTAAGAATCAGAACGCCCGCCGCCTCCCACCGGGGCAGGCACTCCAGCAGCGCGCGTCTCCGCGAGAGCAGCGCGAGAATCCGCTCCGCTTCGACGCACCCGCATCGCTGCAGGTCCTCCGCGCACAGCGCACGGTCGCTGTTTTCCGGCGCCGGGCACTGCCGCATCTGCTGCCGCAGCGCCCGGTACTGGGCCTGCGTGAGCGGCAGCACCTCGTCCTCCAGCCTGCAGCAGAGCAGCAGGAGGCCCAGCTCCGGCCCGGTCAACGGAAGCGTCTGCGGGGCTTCGTCAGCGTTTTCTTCGGCTCCTCGGGAATCAGCTTGCCGTCGCCGTCGAAGGTCATGGGCTGAATCGTAAAGTGGGAATATTTTGCAATTTCTTCCAGCTTCGCCTTCTCGGGGAAGTTGCCGATCACGGAGAAGGCGACGCCCTTTTTACGGGCGCGGCCGGTACGGCCGATTCTGTGGATATAGTATTCGTTTTCCTCCGGCACGTCGTAGTTGATGACGCAGTCCACGTCGTCGACATCGATGCCCCGGGAGGCCACGTCGGTGGCGATCAGCACGGAGAGCCCGCCCTGCCGGAAGGTGCCCATGGTTTTTTCCCTGGCCACCTGCCGGATGTCGCCGTGAATGCAGTCGGCGTCCACATTGGCCCGGCGGAGGTCGTCGGACAGCCGCTGGCACATGTGCTTGGTGTTGCAGAAGATGATGACCCGTTCCCAGCCCATGGTCCGCAGCAGATGGATGGTGGCCTCCTCCTTGGCGAGCGCCGGCACGGTGACGGAAAACTGATCGATGTCGGGCCGCTCCTCGGCCTGGGGCTGCACGGTGATCTCCACCTCGTCCCGCTGATACATCCAGCTGACGGTCATGACCTCCTGGGAGACGGTGGCGGAAAACAGGCCCAGATTCCGGCGGTTTTTGACCTTTTCCACGATTCTCGTGACATCCTTGAAGAAGCCCATATCCAGCATCCGGTCCGCCTCGTCGAGGATGACGGTCTGCACCTTGTCGAAGCACAGGGTGTGCCGGTTGTAGTGGTCCATCAGGCGACCGGGCGTCGCCACCACGATCTGCGGAAACCGCTTCAGTGCCTTGAGCTGGATGTCAATATTCTGGCCGCCGTAGAGGACGGCGACCCGGATGTTTTTATAAAAAGCGAGAAGGCCGCGCAGCTCGTCGCAGATCTGGATGGCAAGCTCACGGGTCGGCGCCAGAATCAGACCTTGCAGGTCGTCGCTCTCCGCGTCGATGTGCTCGATCATGGGGATGCCAAAGGCAAAGGTCTTCCCGGTTCCGGTGGGCGCCTTGGCGACGACGTCCTTCCACTGCATCAGCGGGGGGATGGCTTCTTCCTGGATTTTCGTGGGATATCCGTAGCCCTTTTTCTCCAGGGCTTTCAGGATTTCTTCGGACAGGTCCAGGTCCTGAAATGTCGTTTGTTCATTCATATACAAATTCCTTTCTGCGTTCGTCTCATTATACCATTCAAAGGAAACTATTGCAACTTGCGAATTCGCCGTGCTATAATGAAGCAAACTATCGGGAGGTCATCAATATGAGCAAGGCCGATCAAATTTACATCGAAACTGTCAGAAGTATCCTGGAAGGCGGCGTCCGGGACGACGATCTGGAGGTCCGCCCACGCTGGGCAGACGGGACGCCCGCCCATACCATCAAAAAATTCGGCGTGGTGAACCGCTACAACCTCAAAGAGGAATTCCCGGTCATGACGCTGCGCCGGACCTACTATAAATCCTGCATCGACGAGCTGCTCTGGATCTGGCAGAAGAAATCCAACCGGGTTGCGGAGTTGGGCAGCCACGTCTGGGACGCCTGGGCCGACGAGAACGGCACCATCGGCAAGGCCTACGGCTACCAGCTCGGCGTCAAACACCGGTATCAGGAGGGCATGTTCGACCAGGTGGACCGCGTCCTCTACGACCTCCGGCATAACCCGGCCAGCCGCCGCATTCTGACCAACATCTACAATTTCGAGGACCTGCACGCCATGGGCCTCTATCCCTGCGCCTACTCCATGACCTTCAACGTCTCCGGAAACACCCTCAACGCCATTTTAAACCAGCGCTCCCAGGACATGCTGACGGCCAACAACTGGAACGTGGTGCAATATGCCGCCCTGGTCCATATGATGGCGCGGGTCAGCGGCCTGGAGGCCGGGGAACTGGTCCATGTCATCGCCGATTGCCATATCTACGACCGCCACATCCCACTGGTCGAAAAGATGATCGCGGAGGAGCCGTACGAGGCCCCGCAGTTCTGGATGGACCCGGCGGTGAAAGACTTTTACCAATTTACCAAGGACAGCTTCCGGCTGGAAAATTACCGCTTCCATGAGTTTCCCTATGAAATTCCCGTGGCGGTCTGACGGGGCGAGCCGATGGAACTGATCGTCAATGTGTCGGAAAACTGGGGCATCGGCCTTCAGGGCCGACTGCTTTTCACCATTTCTGCGGACCTCCGGCGCTTCCGCCGATTGACGGAGGGAAAGACCGTGATCCTGGGACGCAAGACCCTGCAGACCTTTCCCGGCGGCCGTCCCCTCAAAAACCGCCGCAACCTGATTCTCTCCGGCAGCCCGGACTATGCGGTGGATGGCGCGGAGGTCGCGCACGGTTTGGCGGACCTCAAGGCCGCGCTGTCGCCGGACGAAGAGGCCGCCGTCATCGGCGGCGCCAGCGTCTATGAACTGCTGCTGCCCTATTGCGCGGCGGCCAGGGTCACCATGACGCTGCAAACCGTCCCGGCGGACCGGTTCTTTCCGGACCTGGACCGGCTTCCCGGCTGGATACGAACCGCCGCGTCGGAGGTGCAGGAGGAAAACGGGCTGCGCTTCCGGTACCTCGACTATGAGAACACAGCGCCGCTGCCGCTTTGAAGGCCGCGCCATGGACCTGCTGCAAGAAACGGCTTGCGGCAGGTCCGTTATTTTTTCAATAGGATGACAATGGCGCTTCCCAATTTGTACGCTTTGTGCTATAATAGCAGGACAATAGAATGTATTCTGGTAAGTGTAACCATAGATATTACAAAAAATTGGTAAGCCTAACCAAAATTTTGAAAAAAGGAGATTCTGCGTATGAGCAACGTCGGAAAAAGCGTGATTCGAGTGGACGCCTACGACAAGGCGACCGGCAGAGCAAAATATACCGACGACCGCTGCGACCGCAGCGCGCTGATTGCCAAGGTGGTCCGGTCCAAGATCGCGCACGGCTATGTGACTGCTGTGGACATCTCAGAGGCGGAAAAAATCCCCGGCGTTGTCAAGATCGTCACCTGCTTCGACGTACCGGACATCAAGTTCCCTACAGCCGGCCATCCCTGGTCCGTGGAGGAGGCCCATCAGGACGTCGCGGACCGGCGGCTGCTCAACCGCCATGTGCGCTATTACGGCGACGACGTTGCCGCCGTGGTGGCGGAGGACGAGGTTGCCGCGGCGCAGGCTGTCCGGGCCGTCAAGGTCACCTATGAGGAACTGCCCTTTGTACTGGACCCGCGGGAGGCGATTCAGCCCGGCGCGCCCGTCCTTCACCGGGAGTTTCCCGACAACGTCCTGAAGCACACCGCCATTCGGATCGGCGACTACGAGACGACCATCCGGGAACCGGGGCTGATCTGCGTGGACAAGTGGTATGAGACGCCCACGGTGCAGCACTGTCATATTGAAAACCATGTGGCCTGCGCCCATATGGAGGGAGGCCGCCTGGTCATCGAATCCTCAACGCAGATTCCCCATATCGTCCGCAGAACCGTGGGGCAGGCGCTGGGTTTGCCCTGGGGTGACGTGCGGATCATCAAGCCCTATATCGGCGGCGGCTTCGGCAATAAGCAGGATACGCTGTATGAGCCGCTCTGCGGCTATCTCTCCATGCAGGTCGGCGGTCGGCTGGTGAAGCTGGACGTTCCGCGGGAGGATACCTTTGTTTCCAACCGTGTCCGCCACGCCATTACCTACCACATTATCTCCTGGGTCCGACCCGACGGCACCTACGCTGCCCGGAAGCTGGAATGCTGGTCCAACCAGGGGGCTTACGCCTCCCATGGACATGGGATCGCGGCAAAGGGCATGGGCGCGTTCCCACAGATGTACCCCTGTCCAAACGTGGAATGTGACGCCTGGACGGTCTATACCAACAAGTCGGCGGCCGGGGCCATGCGCGGCTATGGAATTCCGCAGGCGATGTTTGCCTTTGAGAGCCACACGGAGGATGTGTGCCGCGCGCTGGGGTGCGACAGTCTCGCGTTCCGCCGGAAGAATTTGATGCCCGTGGGCTACAAAGACAGCTTTTCCAAAAACGAGAACTACTTCGATACCTATAACCAGTGCTTTGATAAAGCCGTGGCCTATATGGATTATGACCGGAAGCACAGGGAATATGAGCACCAGCAAGGCCCTGTCCGCAAGGGCATCGGCATCGCTCCCTTCTGGTACAACACCGCCGTCTGGCCCATTTCGCTGGAGCATTCCTCCTGCCGGATGGTCATGAATCAGGACGGCACCATGCAGCTTCAGGTGGGCGAGACGGAGATCGGTCAGGGCGCCGACACCGCCTACGCCCAGATGGCCGCGGATGTACTGGGCCTCAAGGATTACCGGGACGTCCATGTGCAGTCCTGTCAGGACACGGACATTACGCCCTTCGGTCTGGGCGCCTATGCCTCCCGGCAGACCTATGTGGCAGGTTTCTCCATCCGGCAGACCGGCCTGCTGCTGAAGGCAAAGATTCTGAGCTACGCCCGCGAGCTGACGCGGGTACCGGAGTACGATCTGGACATTGTGGACGGCGAGATCGTCCGCGTCACCGACGGGAGAGTGCTGCTGCCGCTGGGCAAGCTCTGCGAGGAGGCGTTTTACAGCCTGACCCATTCGGAGCATCTGACGGCGGAGTCCACCTATCAGATCAAGAACAACGCCTACTCCTTCGGCTGCTGCTGCGCCGAGGTGGAGGTGGATATCCCGCTCTGCAAGGTGAAGGTGACGAAGATCATCAACGTCCACGACTGCGGCAAGCTCATCAATCCGGCGCTGGCGGAGGCGCAGGTCCACGGCGGTATGTCGATGGGCATCGGCTATGCTCTGACGGAGCAGCTTCTCTTCGACCCAAAGACCGGCAAGGCGCTCAACAACAACCTGCTGGACTACAAAATTTCCACGTTTATGGACCACCCGCGGCTGGAGGCGCAGTTTGTCGAAAATGCGGAGCCGACCTCCTCCTTTGGAACCAAGGCGCTGGGGGAACCGCCGGCCTGTCCGGTGGCGCCGGCCATCCGAAACGCGGTGTTAAACGCCACCGGCGTGGAGATCGACCGGTTGCCCATGACGCCCCATGTGCTCTTTGAACGGTTCACGGAGGAAGGGCTGATCCACGACAGCTGGAGAGAGGAGGGCTGAGGCATGTACGACATGAAGGCTTACTATGAGGCGAAAAGCGTGGAGGACGCCGTGGCCCTGCGGCTGGCGCATCCGGAGGCAGACCTCATTGCCGGCGGTTCCGACGTGCTGGTGCAGATGCGCGAGGGGAAGCGGGCCGGGAAGGAACTGATCTCCATTTACCGGCTGGATGAGCTGCGCGGCGTCTCCATGGAGCCGGATGGGACCATCCGCATCGGCTCCCTGACCAGCTTTTCACACATCACCAGAGACCCGCTGATTCGGAAGCACCTGCTGGTGCTGGGCGAGGCGGTGGACATGGTGGGCGGTCCTCAGATCCGGAACATCGGCACCATCGGCGGCAACACCTGCAACGGCGTCACTTCCGCGGATTCTGCCTCGACGCTCCACGCGCTGGAAGCGGTCATCGAACTGACCGGCCCGGACGGCGTCCGACTTGTGCCGATCCACGACTTCTATGTGAAGGCAGGCAAAGTGGATCTTCGTCCCGGCGAGATCGAGACGGCGGTGCTGCTTCCAAAGGCAAGCTGGGAGAACACCAGCGGTTATTATTTCAAATACGCCATGCGGAACGCCATGGATATCGCCACCACCGGCTGCTCGGTCAATGTCCGTCTCAGCGCCGATAAAAAAACCTACGACCGGGTGCGGATTGCCTACGGCGTGGCCGCGCCTGTGCCGGTGCGCGCGCCGGCGGCGGAGGCGCTGATCGCCGGAAAGACCGTAAACATGGAAAACGCCGAAGCGTTCTCGCTGGCGGTGCTGCAGAACATCAACCCCCGGGATTCCTGGCGGGCGGGGAAAGCCCTGCGGCAGCATGTGGCCGTGGAGCTGGCAAAACGGTGCCTGCTGGAGGCTACCAGACGGTGCGGAGGTGAGATCTGATGGAAAAGCAATACCAACTGCTTCACTTTAATCTGAACGGCAGGGAGGTATCCTGCATGGTAGACGTGCGGATGTCCCTGACGGATCTGCTGCGGAATGAATTCGGTCTGACCTCGGTAAAAAAGGGCTGCGAGGTGGGGGAGTGCGGCGCCTGCACGGTGCTGATCGACGGCGAGGCGTTCGCCTCCTGCATCTATCTGGCGGTTTGGGTTGAGGGCAAGCGGGTGCGGACGTTGGAGGGCCTGACCGGACCTGACGGCGAGCTCAGCGACATTCAGCAGGCATTTGTGGACGAGGCTGCCATCCAGTGCGGCTTCTGCTCGCCGGGCTTTATCCTGACGGCGGAGGAAATTCTGTCGGAAGGGCGTGAATACACGGACGATGAGCTGCGCAAACTGCTCTCGGGCCACCTGTGCCGCTGTACCGGTTACGAGAACATCTTCCGCGCGGTCAAAAAGACCATGCTGCGCCGCCTGGGAAAACCGGCAGAATAGCGGGAAAACGCAAAAAAACGCTGTCGTTCTGAGACCACCGGGCCAAAAAACTTTCCTTGAACCAATCGGAGAGACGGAAAGAATTGCCCGGTGCGCACGGAACGGCAGCGTTTTTATGAGATAATGCTAAAAACAGGAGAAATCAGGAGGAAACAATAGGAAAAGAAAGAAAATCATGGGATATATTTTTGTAGTCTTCATTTTTGCTTGAAAATGATAAAAAAAACAAAAATTTTCCTCTTGCGCATTTGACACATCTGGCTTATTATATTCCATGTTAGCACTCCGGATATTTGAGTGCTAAACCGGAAAAAAGCGCGTTTCGCGCTGGATTCCCCTGTAAATCGTGGGCGACAGCCCGTATGCAATAGGAGGTAATGTTATTATGACACTGAAACCGTTAAGAGACAATGTGCTGCTGAAGGGCGTTGAGGAAGAAAAAACTTCCGGCGGCCTGATTCTGGCTACCACCAGCAAGGAAAAGCCTGTCATCTCCACCGTCGTGGCCGTTGGCCCCGGCACAGAGGACGAGCCCATGACCGTCAAAGCCGGACAGAGGGTGGTTGTCAGCAAGTACGCGGGCAACGAGATCAAGCTGGATGGCGAAACCTATTCCATCGTGAAGGTTTCCGATGTTCTGGCCGTTGTAGAATAAGGAGGAAACAAGGTTATGGCAAAGCAGATTATTTACGGTGATGAGGCCCGCAAGGCCCTGCAAACCGGGATTGACAAGCTGTCCGACACCGTTAAGGTGACGCTGGGGCCCAAGGGCCGCAATGTGGTTCTGGGCAAAAAGTTTGGCGCGCCCCTGATTACCAACGATGGCGTGACCATCGCCAAGGACATTGACCTGGAGGACGCCTACGAGAATATGGGTGCGCAGCTGGTCCGCGAAGTTGCCACCAAGACCAACGATGTGGCCGGCGACGGCACCACCACGGCGATTCTGTTGGCGCAGGCGATCATCCACGAGGGACTGAAGAACGTCACGGCCGGCGCCAACCCCATGGTCATGCGCAAGGGCATTGAAAAGGCCGTCGAGGTGACTGTGGCCACCATCAAGCAGAATTCCCAGGCGATCAAGGGCTCCGACGACATCGCCAGAGTCGGCGCGATTTCCTCCGGCGACGAGGAAGTCGGCAAGCTGATTGCCGAGGCTATGGATCAGGTCTCCGCCGAAGGCGTCATCACCATCGAGGAGAGCAAGACCGCCGAGACCGGTCTGGAAGTCGTCGAGGGCATGCAGTTCGACCGCGGCTATATCTCCCCCTATATGATTACCGATACTGAGAAGATGGAGGCCGTCATTGACGATCCCTACATTCTGATTACCGATAAGAAGATCTCCGTCATTCAGGAGATTCTGCCTCTGCTGGAGCAGCTCGTCAAGACCGGCAAGAAGTTGGTCATCATCGCCGAGGACGTCGAGGGCGACGCTCTGGCCACGCTGCTGGTCAACCGTCTCCGCGGCAACTTCACCTGCGTTTGCGTCAAGGCCCCCGGCTTCGGCGACCGCAGAAAGGAAATGCTGCACGATATCGCCGTCCTGACCGGCGGCACCGTGATCTCCTCCGAGCTCAATATGGACTTGAATGAAGCGCAGATCGAAGATTTGGGCCGTGCCCGTCAGATCCGCGTGACCAAGGACAACACCGTCATCGTCGACGGCATGGGCGAACCCGAGTCCATCAAGGCACGGGCCCATGAGATCAAGGCAGCCATCGAGGTTACGACCTCCGATTACGATAAGGAAAAGCTGCAGGAGCGCTATGCCAAGATGGTCGGCGGCGTCGCGGTGATCCGCGTCGGCGCGCAGACCGAGGTTGCCATGAAGGAGCAGAAGCTCCGCGTGGAGGATGCGCTGAACGCCACCAGAGCAGCCGTTGAGGAAGGCATCGTCGCAGGCGGCGGCACGGCCTATGTCAACGCGATTCCCGCCGTGGAAAAGCTGATCGCCCGTCTGAGCGGCGACGAAAAGACCGGCGCGCAGATCATTGCCAAGGTTCTGGAGACTCCGATCCGTCAGATCGCCGAGAACGCCGGCGTGGATGGCTCCGTGGTCTTCGAGAAGATCCGCACCAGCCGCAAGCTGGGCTATGGCTTCGACGCCTACAATGAGAAGTACGTCGACATGGTCTCCAGCGGCATCGTGGACCCGACCAAGGTCACGAGAACCGCGCTGGAGAACGCAGCCAGCATCTGCGCCTGCGTCCTGACCACCGAGAGCCTGGTCGTCGACAAGCCGGATCCGCAGGCGGACGCCGCCATGGCGGCGGCTTCGCAGGGCGGCATGGGCGGCGGCATGTATTAATCCGCAGCATTGTAAATCGCACGCAGGCCCTGCCAAACTGGCAGGGCCTGCGTTGTTTCTTCGCTATTTTTTTGCGCACGCTTTCTCGAGCGCCAAGTTCCGGATGAAGCGGACGGGTATCCTATCTCATTTTATTGATGGTAGGAAAAAGCTTCCTGAGAACAGAATCCAAAGCCCGCCGGGCGCGTCAGCGCGGCGAACCATTCCCCTCGAGGGCTTCCCGCAGCGTCAGACCAGGATTCTTCCGCAGCGTGAAGTCAATGCTCCATGGGGAGGAGAACACCAGCAGGCTGTTGCCGCGGTAGTCCTCCAGCAGCTCCACGTCGGAGGAGAGATTCAGGTCGCCGTAAGCACAGGGGGCGGACTGGATAAAGCGGAGCTGCTCGTAGGGCAGGCCCTCCATTCGCAGGTCCACGCCGTACTCGTTTTTCATGCGGTACTGAAACACGTCGAACTGCAGCGTGCCGACGACGCCGACGATGACCTCCTCCATGCCGGTGTTCGGCACCTTGAAGATCTGGATGGCGCCCTCCTGGGCGATTTGCTCCGTGCCCTTGATGAATTGCTTGCGCTTCATGGTGTCCATGGGGCTGACCCGGGAGAAGTGCTCCGGGGAAAAGGTGGGAATGCCGGCAAATTTGAAGGATTTTCCCGGCGCGGTGATGGTGTCGCCGATGGAGAAGATGCCGGGGTCAAAGACGCCGATGATATCCCCGGCGTAGGCCTCATCCACAATCTCGCGCTCCTGGGCCATGAGCTGCTGCGGCTGGCTCAGACGCATTTTTTTGTTCCCCTGGACGTGGAACACCTCCGCGTCCCGCTCGAATTTTCCGGAGCAGATGCGCAGAAAAGCCAGACGGTCCCGGTGGGCCTTGTTCATATTGGCCTGGATTTTAAAGACAAAAGCCGAAAAATCCGGGTCGTAGATGTCGATGAGTCCGCAGTCCGCCGTCCGGGGCATGGGAGCGGGGGTCATGCGGAGAAAGTCCTCCAGAAAGGGTTCGACGCCAAAGTTGGTCAGCGCGGAGCCGAAAAACACGGGGGAGAGAACGCCGTCGCGCACCTCGTCCATATGGAATTCCCGGCCTGCGCCCAGCAACTCGACGTCTTCCGCGAGCTGCCGCGCGCGGCGCTCGCCAAGGAGCGCGTCCACCTGCGGATCACCCAGTTCCACCTCCAGCTTATCCACCCGGTTCTTGCCGGAAACGCCGGAAAAGAACTCAATGCGCCGCTTTTCCCGGTTATAGATGCCCTGGAACTCCTTGCCGGAGCCGATGGGCCAGTTGACGGCGTAGGTTTCGATGCCAAGCTCGCCTTCCAGCTCGCTCAGCAGATCAAAAGGGTCCTTCGTGTCCCGATCCATCTTGTTGATAAAAGTGAAAATCGGAATGTGCCGCATCGCGCACACCTTGAAGAGTTTCCTCGTCTGGGTCTCGACGCCCTTGCTGCCGTCGATGACCATGACGGCGGAGTCGGCGGCCATCAGGGTCCGGTAAGTGTCCTCAGAGAAGTCCTGGTGGCCCGGCGTGTCCAGAATGTTGATGCAGTAGCCCTCGTACTGGAACTGCATGACGGAGGAGGTGACGGAGATGCCGCGCTGTTTCTCAATCTCCATCCAGTCGGAGACCGCCGCGCGGGAATTTTTCTTGCCCTTGACAGAGCCCGCCTGGGCGATTGCTCCGCCGTAGAGAAGGAATTTTTCGGTCAGGGTGGTTTTGCCGGCGTCGGGGTGCGAGATGATCGCAAAGGTTCGGCGCCGTCTGATTTCTTCCTGCAGAGATGCCATGTATTGTCCTCCAGATGGTAACGGGAGATCCGGCGGCAGCCGCCGGATCCCCGGAATTCGCAAGCGAAACAAGTTTACCACAGAAAAGCGGGATTTACAAGATTTTGTCCGCGGTTTCCCGGCGTTATTCCTTGCAATGTGCGGCGGCGGCTGTTATAATGACAAAAACAAAGACCGGGAGGCGGCGCGATGGATTCAATGTTCTTTTTTGTGGATGTGCTGGTGCTGGCGTTCGGCGCCTATGTGCTCTATGGCTGGTGGAAGCTGCGGAAGGCAGGTGGCCTGATCGACAGTAAGCTGATCTATCCGAACGGGTGCAGCGCGGACAACTGCCGGGACCCGGAGGGATTTTATGTCTACATCCTGCCGCGGTTTCTGCTCCTTGGCATCTTCACGTTTCTGGACGGCCTCGTGACCGTGCTGAACGACCAGCTGTCTTTTTTGCCTGGGCTGGCGTCGATCCTGTTGAGCGCGCTGTTTTTGGCGTTTATTGTCTATTACGGCGTCATTATCTCCAAATCCTACCACCGCTTTTTTCAGTAATTGGAAAAACCTCCAAAAGCTTGTGCCCAGTTCTGGAGAAAAAAACAAAAATAAAATTGCATCTTGCATCGGAGGAAAAAAGTGCTAAACTGAAAGTACGGGTGGCGCTCGATCCTTTGCGGACGAGATATTCCCGACAATTTCATATGGATCCGGATGAAGATTCCAGGAGAGAGCACGATTCGTGCCGCCGAAGGAGCTTACGCAGATAACTCTCAGGTAAAAGGACTGGAACCGGACGGGTCTCCGGAAAGTCTCAACAGAGACACCGAAGAAGCAATTCCGTGTTTCGCCACGGGAGAATCTTTCAGGTAACAAGACGGGGTGCGCCGTAGGGGCGTGCGCCGTCTTTTGCGTTCCTGCGGAGATCATCGACGGACGAGCAAGGAGGAAACAGCATGAGTGAACTAAAACGAACCATTCTTTTTGATGCGCATGTTGCCGCTGGCGCGACCATGGTGGATTTCGGCGGTTGGGACATGCCCATCCAGTACCCCAATGGAATTCTTTCCGAGCATCTCTATTGCCGCAGCCGGTGCGGCATCTTCGACGTGTCCCATATGGGACGGCTGGACGTCGAGGGACCCGACCAGGTCGCCTTTCTGCAGCACGTTCTCTCCAGCAACGTGCTGGCGCTGGACCTGAATCAGGCCCAGTATGCCATCATTCCGGACGAAGCCGGCGGCGCCGTGGATGACGCCTACCTCTACCGCTTTGAGGAGGGCAAGTACTTCCTGGTCATCAACGCGGGCAACATCGACAAGGATCTCGAGCATCTGTACCGGGAGGCAAAAAACTATCGGGTGACGATCACGAACGTCTCCGACCGGTACGCCGCCATCGCGGTGCAGGGACCCGAGAGCCGGAGCATTCTGAAAATCATGAGCGGCGGCCGGGAGCTGACCGATGAAAATGTTAAAAACGCACTGAACACACTGGAGCTGGACGGCAGGACGGTCCGGGTGGCCAAGACCGGCTACACCGGCGAACCGCTCGGCTATGAAGTCTACTGCAACGCGGAGGACGCCCGCTACTTCTGGGACCGCCTGATCTCCCTGGGCGCGCGGCCCACGGCGCTGGGCGCGCGGGATACGCTGCGTATGGAAGCGGCGCTGCCGCTCTATGGCCATGAGATGGGCGAGTGCCGCCTCGGCGGCGAGATCCCCGTCTACGCCGTGCCGCTGGCCAAGTTTGCCGTGTCGTTTGCCGAGGCCAAGGGCGACTTTGTGGGCCGGGCGGCGCTTCTCCGGCAGTTTGAGGCCTTCAAAAAGATTATGAACCGGGACTATTCGTCCATCGAAGATCTGCCCTACCGGATTCAGCCCATTTGCCTGCTGGGCAAGGGCGTGCTCCGCGCGGGCTGCGACGTCTACGACGCGCGCACCGGCGAGCTGATCGGCTATGTCACCTCCGGCACCATGATTCCCTACTACGAGACCGAGGGCACCGGCCTTCTGTCGAAGATCACGGAGAATACCGGCAAGCGCTCGATCGGCATGGCATACATGAAGTCGAATGTGGTGACGGAGTTCGAGATCGAAGTGGATATTCGCGGCAAGCGGGTGCAGGGCGTGGTTCCGGCGTGCCATATGCGGGCCGACGCGCCTCCCTATACCAGGCCGATCCTCTACAAACCGGCGGAAGTCAAACCGGCCAGCCAGGTCAGCAAGTACCTGCAATGCGCCGCCGCACTGGTGGAAAAGACAAAGGAAAACCACGTCTGGCGGCAGGAGCGCTGCATCAACCTGATCCCGTCCGAGATGACGCCCTCCCGGGCCACCCGGCTGCTCTACTCCTCCGACCCGGCCTTCCGGTATGCGGAGCACAAGAAGCAGAAGGCGTTTTACGACGAGGAAATCTTCTATTACCAGGGCACCAAATTCATCGGCGAGGTGGAGGATCTGCTGGTTGCGGAGATGAAGAAGTATCTGTGCTGCACCCAGGTGGAAACCCGCTGCACCTCCGGTCAGATGTCCAACACCGCGGTGTTTTCCGCCATGATGGACTTCAAGAACCGTGTGGACCGCAAGAGCCAGCCACAGCGGCTCGGCTGGGTCATGAACAACCACATCGTCCGCGGCGGTCACCTGTCCGCCCAGCCCATGGGCGCGTTCCACGATTACATTGCCGTGGACCCCGTGACGGAGAAGCAGATGGTGGTCAACTTCCCGGTCTGCGTCGACAATCCCTACCGGCTGGACGTGGAAGCTGCGAAAAAACTGATCGATCAGTATCGGCCGGAATTCCTCATCTTCGGCAAATCCATGGTGCTCTGCAAGGAGCCTGTGGCGGAGATCCGCAAATTCGTGGACGAAATCGGCCTGCGCACCACCATTATGTACGACATGGCCCATGTGATGGGGCTTGTCGGCGACTACTTCCAGAAGCCCTTTGAGGAGGGCGCGGAGATTGTCACCGGCTCCACCCACAAGACCTTCTTCGGCCCACAGCGCGGCCTCATCGGCGTGAACTGGAAGCCGGAGGACCTGAAATGGGGACTCTGGGAGACCATCGAGACCAGAACCTTCCCCGGCAGCGTCTCCAATCACCATCTTGGCACCCTGCTGGGACAGCTGATGGCGGCCTATGAGATGAACGCGTTCAAGGATGAGTACCAGAAAAACGTCATTGAAAACGCCAAGCATTTCGCGCGCTGCCTGAAGGCGGAGGGGCTGGACGTGGCCGGCGATCCCGCCATGGACTACACGGAGACCCATCAGGTCATCGTCAAGGTCGGCTACAGCCACGGCCCGGAGGTGGCCGAGCGGCTGGAAGAGAATAACATCATCTGCAACTACCAGGCGACTCCCGAGGAGGAGGGCTTCACCGCCTCCGGCGCGCTTCGGCTGGGCGTTTCCGAGATGACGCGATTCGGCTTCGGCAAGGACGAATTTGCAAAGCTGGCCGCCCTGATGGCGGCGTGCATCCGCGGCGAGGCGGTCGGCGAGGACGTCGCGCGGCTCCGCGCGGGCTATACCGAGATGAAGTACTGCTTCTCCGACCGCGACCTGGACGGCGCCCTGGAGAACCTCTGCAAGGCCACCGGCCTGTGAGCGGAGCGTTCGATCCCGGCGTATCGAAACACTTGCGGAAACCTTGCGTCTGTACTATAATTCCTGCAGGAGCATACCAGCGGGATGCCGCAGGGACATATGGACATCACATCACAACATTTTAAGGAGGTATTTTATGAATTTCCCGAAAGATCTGAAGTACACCAAAGACGACGAATGGGTCAAGATGATTGATGACAAGACCGCGCTCATCGGCATCACCGATTACGCACAGGACCAGCTCAACGACATCGTATTCGTAACTCTGCCCGCGGTCGGCGATGAAGTCTCCGCCGACACCCCCTTTGGCGACGTGGAGTCGGTCAAAGCGGTTTCCGACCTGGCCTGCCCGGTTTCCGGCGTGATTGCCGAGGTCAACGAAGAGCTGGACGGCTCCCCCGAGCTGCTGAACAGCGACCCCTATGGAACCTGGATCATCAAGGTTGAAAACATCACCGCGTTTGCGGATCTGATGGACGCCGATGCCTACGAGGCAAAGACGAAGGAGGGCTAACTGATGGGTACCTATGTCCCGACTACCGCGAAAGAGCGGGAGGAAATGCTGCGGGTCATTGGTGTCGAATCCATCGAAGACCTGTACCGCAGCGTACCCGCTGATATGCTCCTGCATGAAGGACTGCGCCTGCCCGAAGGGGTGAGCGAACTCGAGGTCTCCCGGAAGGTCACGGAACTGGCAGAACAAAATAAGGTCTATCAGACCTGCCTCCGGGGCGCCGGCAGCTACCGCCATTTCATTCCGGCTGTCGTCCGGTCCGTCATCAGCAGGGAAGAGCTGGTGACCGCCTATACGCCGTATCAGGCGGAGATCAGCCAGGGCATTTTGCAGTCTATTTTTGAATTTCAAACCATGATCTGCGAACTCACCGGCATGGATGTGTCCAACGCCTCTCACTATGATGGCGCCACCGCCGCCGCCGAGTCCGTCGCCATGTGCAAGGACCGGAAGCGGGTCAAGGCCTACGTTTCCGCCGCGGCAAATCCCGGCGTGATTGAGACCATGCGGACCTACTGCTGGGCCTCCAATACCGAGGTGATCGTCGTCCCCGCAAAGGACGGCAAGACCGACAAAGAGGCGCTCAAGAAGATGCTGGGGGCCGACGCCGCCTGCTTCTATCTGCAGCAGCCAAACTATTATGGCCTGATGGAGGACGCCGGGGAAATCGGCGAAATCGTCCACGGAGTGGGCGCAAAGTTCGTTATGGGCGTCAACCCCATCGCCTGCGCCGTCATGAAGACGCCGCGGGAGTGCGGCGCCGACGTGGCCGTCGGCGAAGGCCAGCCGCTGGGTATGGACATTGCGTTCGGCGGTCCCTATCTGGGCTTTATGGCCGTCCCCAAGGAGATGACCCGGAAGCTGCCGGGCCGCATCGTCGGACAGACCGAGGATGTGGACGGAAACCGGGGCTTCGTTCTGACGCTGTCCGGCCGCGAGCAGCATATCCGGCGTGAGAAAGCATCCTCCAATATCTGCTCCAACCAGGCGCTCTGCGCCTTTACCGCCGCCGTTTATCTCAGCGCCATGGGCGCGGAGGGCCTGCAGCAGGCGGCAGCCCAGTCCATGTCCAAGGCCCACTATTTTGCGGGCCTGCTGGAATCAAAGCTGGGCTGGAAGCGTGTCTATTCCGGCGAATATTTCCACGAATTCGTCACCGAATGCCCCGATCCGGACAAGGCAATGAAGGCCCTGGACGAGCACGGGATTCTGGGTGGCCTGCCGGTTGACGGCGGCATCCTCTGGTGTGTGACGGAGCTCCTCTCCCGGCAGACGCTGGATGAGGCTGCGGAGATTCTGAAGGAGGTGTTCTGAAATGGCAGAGGCGCTGAAACTGATCTTTGAGCGCGGTACCGAGGAGCAGCACCTGACACTGCTGCCTCCCTGCGACGTTCCCATGGCGGAGCTTTCCAAGAAACGGGAGGCAAAACTGCACCTGCCCCACGTCAGCGAAAACGATCTGACACGGCACTATGCCGCACTGGCCAAACGGGTCCACGGCGTGTGCGACGGCTTTTATCCCCTCGGCTCCTGTACCATGAAGTACAACCCCAAAATCAATGAAGAGATGGCGGCGCTGCCCGGCTTTACCAGGCTGCATCCGCTGCAGCCGATCGAGACGGTCCAGGGTGCGCTGAAGGTGCTGAGCCTGACCGCAGATTACCTCTGCGAGATCACCGGCATGGAGGATATGACGCTGCAGCCAGCCGCCGGCGCGCACGGCGAGCTGACGGGGCTGCTGCTGATTAAGGCGCATCACGAACACCGCGGCGACAAGGCCAGGACGAAGATCATCGTCCCGGACTCCGCGCACGGCACCAATCCGGCCTCCGCCGTCATGGCGGGGTTCTCGGTCATCAACATCCCCTCCGGCGCGGACGGCTGCGTGGATCTGGAGGCCCTGCGGGCCGCGGTCGGTCCCGACACCGCCGGCCTGATGCTTACGAACCCCAACACCGTCGGCATCTTTGATAAAAACATCCTGGCAATTACGGATATTGTCCACGAAGCCGGAGGACTCTGCTACTACGACGGCGCCAATTTGAATGCGGTCATGGGCGTGGTCCGGCCCGGCGACATGGGCTTCGACTGCATCCACCTGAATCTGCATAAGACCTTCTCCACGCCCCACGGCGGCGGCGGCCCCGGTTCCGGCGCGGTGGGCTGCAAGGAATTCCTGCGCGAGTTCCTGCCCGGCCCTGTGGCGCAGTGCGAGGACGGCAAATACAGTTTCCGCACGCCGGCCCATTCCATCGGCAGGGTCAAGGCATTCTACGGTAACTTCCTCGTCGTCGTCAAGGCGCTGACCTACATTCTGACGCTGGGTCGCGAGGGCATCCCCGAGGCCGCCAAGAATGCGGTGCTGAATGCCAACTATATGCGGGCAAGTCTTCTGGGGACCTATGATATGGCCTACGACGAGATCTGTATGCACGAGTTTGTCATGTGCCTCCAGCGTCTCCACGAGGAGACAGGCGTCTCCGCGCTGGACGTTGCCAAGGGGATGCTGGACCACGGCATCCACCCGCCCACAATGTACTTCCCCTCCATCGTCCATGAGGCACTGATGGTCGAGCCATGCGAGACGGAATCAAAGGAAACCATGGACGCCGTCTGCAAAGTTTACAAAGAGCTGGAAAAGCTGGCCCATACCGATCCCGAAGCCCTGCATACCGCGCCCCACGCGACGCCGGTGCGCCGCCTCGACGAGGTCAAGGCAGCCAGAGACCAGATCGTTCGCTTTACATTCTAACCAGCGCGGCGTTCAGGAGCCGCTCCCGACGGGGGCGGCTCCTTTTTTGAACAAGTGCTCTGCAAAAAATGCTGACGCTGCATGGGAAAAAAGAGGAAGAACATATTACTAGATGGGCAATCAGCCCGGGAAGGGTGGGAAGCATATGATCCAATCCGTGGAACGTGCCGTGCAAATCCTGCGGTGCTTTGAGAAGAAGGAACTGCTTGGCGTGACAGAGATTGCTGAAATGACAAAGCTGAATAAATCCACCGCCTTCGGCCTGATTGTGTCTCTGGCAGAACTGGGAATGCTGGAGCGGGATGACGCCTGCAACCGGTATCGGCTTGGGCTGGAGCTGTACCGGCTCGGCAGCCTTGTCAATATGGACCTGCGGCGCCTTGTGATGCCGGAACTGACGGAGCTGGTTGAAAAGCTGGAAGAAACCGTGAACTTTGTGATGCCGGACGGCGGAAGCGTAGTCTATCTGGTCAAAAAGGAAAGTGTTCAGTCCATGCGGATCTGCACAAAAACCGGGCAGCGGCTCCCAATGTACTGTTCCGCTGTCGGCAAGGCCATTTTGGCATTTTTGCCGCAGGACGAGCAAAACAGGATTATCGAAGGGTTTCAGTATGTTCCCTATACAAACAAAACAATTGTAACCGAACAAGGACTGCGTGACGATTTGGCCAAGGTACGGCAAACCGGTTATGCGCTGGACCGGGAGGAGCTGGAATACGGCCTGATTTGTATTGCGGTGCCAATTTATAATGGTACCGGGCAGGCTGCTGCATCCATCAGTTGCTCCGGGCCAATGGTACGGATGACCGAAGAAAAAATCAGCATATGCCGGGAAGCTCTGGCAGTGCATGCAGATAGAATCACGAAGTTAATGCGCTGATTGTGAAAAGTGCCTGATTTCAGGCACTTTTCTTTTGCACTATGCCATATTTCAACATACGGCTTGATTTTTCTCAAAATTGCGCTAAAATAAGCTAGAGCTAAGAAATGAGAGCAGCGTGCGATAATGTAGCACAACAAAAGAAGGGTACAAGTGATGAAAAAAAAATCTGTAATCGACTTCTACAAGATGAAGGAAAACGGCGAGAAGGTATCTTGGATTACCTCCTATGACTTCCCGTTTGCTTCCTTCGCAGAACAGGCCGGTATCGATATGATTCTGGTCGGCGATTCCCTCGGTATGGTGGTGCAGGGCTATGACAGCACCATCCCCGTGACCATGGACATGTGTATTGACCACTGCCAGGCGGTTCGGCGCGGCGCGCCCAATACGTTTGTGGTCGGCGACATGCCCTTTGGCTCTTATCAGACCTCTGATGAAGATGCGGCGAAAAACGCCATCCGCTTTTTGAAGGAAGGCGGCGCGGACGCCATTAAGCTGGAGGGCGGCACGACCGTCGCCAGCCGAATTCGCGCCATCCGCAACTGCGGAATTCTGGTGTTTGGCCATATTGGCCTGACGCCCCAGTCTTCCGGCGTTCTTGGCGGACACAAGGCCCAAGGCCGCACCGTGGAATCCGCCCGTGCCGTGCTGGAAGACGCGCTGGCGGTAGAAGAGGCCGGTGCCAACTTCCTGCTGGTGGAGGCAGTGCCGCCGGAGGTGACCGCGGAAATCCATAAGCTTCTGCATATCCCTGTCTATTCCATCGGCGCCGGTGCGCCCTGTGACGGGCAGCTGACCATCTTTGCGGATACCATCGGCATGTTCCAGGCCTTTACGCCGAAGTTCATCAAAAAATATGCGGAGATCGCCCCCGTCGTGATCGGTGCGTTCAAGCAGTATTCGGACGAAATCAAAGCAGGGCAATTCCCCACGGACGACCATGTTTACCATGTAATTGGCGATATGGCACCGTTCAACGCGTTGTTTGCCGAATTCGACCAGAAATGCGGGGAATAGGGCATAACCGAAGGAAAGGAAGGAAATCCAAATGCAGAAGTTCGCCCACAGAATGACAGCCATGGCGGAGACCGCGGAGGTTGTCAAGAATCTGTTTGGCGCATTGGGAGATCCGGAGCTGATCTCTTTGGGTATTGGAGCACCGGCAAGGGAAGCGCTGCCAGTGGACATCGTGCGGGAAATCAGCCAGGATGTTCTGCGCAGGGAGACGAGAGGCGTGGAAGCGCTGCAGTACGGCCCGGTGATGGGCGTGCAGGATTTGCGGGAAGTGGTGGCAAATCAGTTGCTGACACCGAAGGGCGTAAAGACCGATGCAGAGCATGTGATGATTACGACGGGCGGGCTGGAGACAATCAGCCTGACCTGTGCGCTCTTTATCAATCCGGACGACGTGATTTTGGTGGAGAGTCCCACCTTTGTCCACGCGGTGGAGACCTTCCAGCTGTTTGAAGCCAAATGCGTCGGCGTCCGAATGGACGATGACGGCATGGATGTGGAGGATCTGGAGGAAAAAATCCGCCGGTATCACCCCAAAATGATCTACACGATTCCAACGTTTCAGAACCCAACGGGGCGGACCCTGTCCCTGCCCCGTCGGAAGCGTGTGGCGGAATTGGCGGCGCAGTACGACGTGCTGGTGCTGGAAGATGATCCCTACCGGGACATTCGCTACAGCGGCGAGGATCTGTTGCCGATCAAGGCCTTTGATACCAGCGAGAACGTGATTCTAGGCAACAGCTTTTCCAAAATTTTTTCCGCGGGCAGCCGCCTTGGCTATATTGTCGGGAATGACAAGGTCATGGCGCACCTGAAGGACGCGAAGTCTGCCATAAACTCCCATACGTCCATGCTGCCGCAGATTCTCTGCGCAGAGTTTTTTAAGCGCGGCTATTACGTGGCGCACCACAAGATGATTTGTGACCTGTATCGTGAGCGGCGTGACGTGATGATGGAATGCCTGGATCGGTTTTTCCCCGAGGGCACGAAGCACACCCGCCCGGACGGCGGGCTCTTCACATGGGCGGAGCTGCCGGGAGGGCTGAACACAACGGAGCTTTTGCGGGAGGCGGTTTCCCGGAAGGACGTGAAGGTCTCGTATATCGCAGGAGAAAAGTTTTTCACAGATGGCGCGCCGATTACCAACTGTATGCGCATTTCCTTTGGCGCGGTTCCGCCTGACCAGATCCGGCTCGCCACGCAGCGGCTGGGAAGCATGCTGCGCGAAAAATTGGAGTAGAGATCTGTTAAATGTTAGTAAGGCATGGTGCCTGAAAATATTAGAAAGAGGGTAAAAAATGGAAGCTATTAACAATTTCTTGGTATCCGGCACAGGCTTTTTGTTCGGCCCCATCATGCTGGTGGTGTTCTTCGGCACCGGTATTCTGATGACGATTGTAACCAAGGGCGTTCAGTTCCGGAAATTCGGCGCGGCCTTCCGCGAAGTATTCGGCGGCCTCAAGCGGAAAACCGGCGGCGGCGACGGCACGCTCAAGCCGTTCCAGGCACTGGCCACCGCGCTGTCCTCCTGCGTGGGCAACGGCAACATTGTCGGCGTCGCAGCTGCGCTGGTCACCGGCGGCCCCGGCGCAATCTTCTGGATGTGGATTGCCAGTATCACCGGCATGGCCACCAAGTACTCCGAAATCGTTCTGGCCATGCACTATCGTGAAAAAGACAAGAAGGGCATCTGGCGCGGCGGCGTCATGTACATCCTGCAAAAGGGCATGGGCGAGAACTGGAAGTGGCTGGCTAAATTCCTTGGCATCGTATTCGCTGTCTGCTGCGTGCTGGTTTCCCTCATCTCCTGTAACGCGGTGCAGGCCAACAGCATGGTCAGCGTACTGGGAACCACCCTTCCTTCCGTCCCCAATTATGTCTGGGGTATTCTATTCTGCATCCTGTCCGGCCTGGTCATTATGGGCGGCATCAAAAAGATCGGCGGCGTCTGCACCGTGCTGACGCCGGTCATGGCGATTATCTATGTGTTCTTTGGCCTGCTCATCCTGCTCCTCAACATTGGAAAAATTCCCGCTGCATTCGGTGCGATTTTCGCCAGTGCGTTCAGCAACCACGCTGTCTGGGGCGGCATCACCGGCATTACCATCCGAACCGCAATCTCCAAAGGCGTGACCCGCGGCGTGTTCTCCAATGAAGCCGGCGTCGGCGGCGCGCCTCTGGTTCACGTGACCTCCGACATCGACGTTCCCGCGAAGCAGGGCCTCTACGGCATCGTGGAAGTCTTTGTGGATACCATCGTGATTTGCACCTTTACCGCGCTGATTATCATGGTTTCCGGCGTTGGCGATATGCTTTCTTCCGGCGCTCTGGGTATTGCAGACAAAGCTGCAATTTCCAATCAGGCATGGATCAACACCTTGGGCGGCTTCGGCGACATTGTCGTCACGGTCTGCCTGCTGATGTTCTGCTTCTCCACCATCATCGGCTGGTGCACCTACGGTGAAACCGCGTTTGAATGGCTGTTCGGCGACAAGGCGCTGCCGATCTTCCGGATTTTGCATCTTTGCTTCACCTTTATCGGCTGTATGCTGACCTCCGACCTTCTCTGGAACGCTGCGGACTTCTGCAACGGCGTTATGTGCATCCCGAACCTGTTCTCGCTAATTTTGTTCTGCGGGATCATTTACAAGGATACCAAGCAGTATATCGATCCAATTAAGAAACTGAAGCGCGCACGAGTGTAACAGAAGATTAAATTAGAAACAAGGCCCCCTTTCCTATGGACATAGGGTGGGGGCCCTTTTCATGAAAAATCAAAGGAGAAGGCTATGAATCTGCACCCAGAAAACTTGTTTAAGGATCCGGATTACCGTGAACCGGAGGAGTTCCCCAATTGCGATGCGTTGGACATCATGAGTCACGGCTGCCACCTGTACGGGTATACGATGCTCCCGGGCGGAAAAGCAGGTGAAAAGCGGCCGCTGGTTCTAATGCTGCATGGCTTCCCGGGTCATACCACCAACCACGATTTGGCGCAGGCGCTGCGGCGGATGGGCTGCGTGGTAGTCAACCCGTTTTACCGCGGAGCATGGGGAAGCGAGGGGTATTACACCTTCTCAGGACTGATTGAGGATGCGGTCACTGTTGCGGAATGGGCGCGGAGTAAGGAAATCGCTGAAAAGTATCATATCGATACGGAAAATATCTTTCTGGCGGGGCATAGCATGGGCGGCTTTACCTGCATCAACACGCTGCGGCGGCTGCCGTGGATTCGCGGAGGCGTCTGTATGGCGCCATATGATATGCCATGGTTTTTCGAGCATGGGCAGGAGGAGACGTTTCGCGCATTGCTGACGGATGGATCTTGCCTCAGGCAGGAAACACCCACTTCGATGTATGAGGATGCGGTGCAGTGCTATCAAGGCCTTGGGTTTTCCCAAGCCTATGAGGACCTAAAGAACCGAAATCTGTATTTCATTGGTGCAAAAAAGGATTGTCTCGCGCTGCCGTGCGACATGATTGAGCCGCTGTGGAAGAAACTGTCTGCCCATCATACAGATGCAAATCAAAGGTACGATCTGATTGATTCCGATCATAGCTTTTCAGACCGGCGTATTACAATGTGTACACAGGTTGGCGATTGGATTGCCGCTGTCGTGGGCGGATAACGCAGCAGTACAATATCACGCGGAAGCGCCAGGCGAATCCCGCCGCAGATTCTTACTTCAAGGAAACGAGCTGCCGAACATCACCCGGAAGGGCATTTTCACGCAAGCAAGGCTAAAGATTGAGAGAGCACTGTCATCCGGAGCGTTGGCTCCGGATGACAGTGCTCTTTGACATTTTTCCCATCGTATTTTTTTGCGAAGCAGTGCGCAGGAAATAACAAGCATGAAAGAGCTGGAAACAGCGCAGAATAAAAGAGAATTTTTCGAATACACTTCGTCACAATGCACATGATACGGTATATTTTTACTGATAAAAATTGAATAATTCGGCGTTTCGCCGAAAATGCCCGAAAATAGAAAAAGTAATAGAAAAGTATACAAGGAAATGTTATTCTAGTAATTGGTGGACGTTGGCATTTCGCCGGTATTATTAATATTTGCGGGATAACGGAGCAAGATTCGTCAACTGCAATGGAATTTTAGGAGGTAACATCTATGAAAACTTATGGTCTCGAAAAATATGGCATTACGGACATCACTGAAGTGGTGTACAATCCCACTTTTGAACAGCTGTTCGAGGCAGAGATGGATCCTACGCTGGAGGGCTTCGAAAAGGGCCAGATGACCGAGCTGGGCGCTGTCAATGTCATGACCGGCATCTATACCGGCCGTTCCCCCAAAGACAAGTTCATCGTTATGGATGAGACGTCCAAGGATACAGTGTGGTGGACCGCCGATTCGTTCAAGAACGACAACAAGCCTGCGTCCAAGGAAGCATGGGCGTCCTGCAAAGCGCTGGCGCTGAGGGAGCTGTCCGGCAAGAAGCTGTATGTGATGGACATTTTCTGCGGCACCAACGCCGACTCCCGTATGGCAATCCGCTTCATTATGGAAGTGGCATGGCAGGCGCACTTTGTTAAGAACATGTTCATCCAGCCCACGCCCGAGGAGCTGGCAAACTTCGTGCCCGATTTTGTTTCCTACAACGCTTCCAAGGCAAAGCTCGAGAATTTCAAAGAGCTGGGCCTGAACTCCGAAACCGCTGCGATCTTCAATCTCTCCTCCCGCGAGCAGGTTATCCTGAACACCTGGTACGGCGGCGAAATGAAGAAGGGCATGTTCTCCATGATGAACTACTATCTGCCGCTGAAGGGCATGGCCTCCATGCACTGCTCCGCCAACACCGACATGAACGGCAAGAATACCGCGCTGTTCTTCGGCCTGTCCGGCACCGGCAAGACCACCCTGTCCACCGACCCCAAGCGTCTGCTGATCGGCGACGACGAGCACGGCTGGGACGACAACGGTGTCTTCAATTTCGAGGGCGGCTGCTATGCCAAGGTCATCAATCTCGACAAGGACTCTGAGCCCGACATCTATAACGCCATCAGGCGCAACGCGCTGCTTGAGAATGTTACCGTTGACGACAGCGGCAGGATCGACTTTTCCGACAAGTCCGTCACCGAGAACACCCGCGTTTCCTATCCGATTGACCATATTGAGAAGATCGTCCGCCCCGTGTCCGCAGCACCTGACGCGAAGAACGTCATCTTCCTGTCTGCTGACGCGTTCGGCGTTCTGCCTCCCGTCTCCGTGCTGTCCCCCGAGCAGGCGCAGTACTACTTCCTGTCCGGCTTCACCTCCAAGCTGGCCGGCACCGAGCGCGGCATTACCGAGCCCACTCCCACCTTCTCCGCCTGCTTCGGCCAGGCCTTCCTGGAACTGCATCCCACCAAGTATGCCGAGGAGCTGGTCAAGAAGATGGAAAAGAGCGGCGCCAAGGCCTATCTGGTTAACACCGGCTGGAACGGCTCTGGCAAGCGTATCTCCATCAAAGATACCCGCGGCATCATCGACGCGATTTTGGATGGCTCCATCCTGAAGGCGGAAACCAAGACCATTCCCTACTTTGGTCTGACGGTTCCCACCGCCCTGCCAGGCGTTGACTCGGGCATCCTGGACCCCCGCGACACCTACGCCAATGTGGCCGACTGGGAAGCCAAGGCTGTCGATTTGGCAGGCCGCTTTGTGAAGAACTTTGCCAAATACGCGACTAACGAGGCCGGCAAGGCCCTGGTTGCCGCCGGTCCCAAGGCGTAAGCAAATCGTAAAACACGCAGCAGGCATACCGCGCAGGGCGTGGTATGCCTGACTGAGCGGAATAATCAGCGGCATTGCCGCCTAAAAAAACACGGAGGTATCCAAAATATGCAGCGAGTACAATTTGTTGAAACTGTTCTTCGTGATGCAAACCAGTCCCTCATCGCGACCCGGCTGCCCTATGACAAGTTCGAGCCGATTCTCGAGACGATGGACAAGGCCGGCTTCTACGCTGTAGAATGCTGGGGCGGCGCCACCTTCGACGTTTGCCTGCGCTATCTGAACGAAGATCCCTGGGAAAGACTGAGAAAAATCCGGCAGAAGATGCCCAACACCAAGCTGCAAATGCTGCTGCGCGGCCAAAACATCCTCGGATACAAGCATTATCCCGATGACGTGGTCCGCAAGTTCGTGCAGCACTCCGTCTCCAACGGCATTGACATCATTCGGATTTTCGACGCTCTGAACGATGTTGACAATCTGAAGGTTGCCGTCGAGGAAACCGTCAAATGCGGCGCAATTGCGTCCGGTACCATTTCTTATACGACCTCGCCCGTCCATACGCTCGAGAACTACGTCAAGTTGGTCCGGGAGCTGAAGGAAATGGGCGCGTCTACGATCTGCATCAAGGACATGGCCGGTATCATGGGTCCCAAGGAGGCCTACGATCTGGTTTCCGCGATTAAGGACGCCGTGGACCTGCCGGTTGACCTGCACACGCATTCCACCACCGGTCTGGCCTTTATGACCGAGCTAAAGGCCGTCGAGGCCGGCGCGGATCTCATTGATACCGCAATTTCTCCGTTCTCCGGTGGTACTTCGCAGCCCGCCACCGAGACCATGGCCTATGCCTTGCGGCAGCTTGGCTACCAGGTGGATCTGGACGACAAGATTCTCAAAAAGATGGCGGACTTCTTCAAGCCAATCCGCGATGAATATCTGGCGGACGGCACGCTGATGCCCAAGTCCATGGCCACCGATACCCAGTGCCTGACGTATCAGATCCCCGGCGGCATGCTCTCCAACCTGCTCAGCCAGCTCAAGATGATGAACGCGCTGGACCGCTTTGATGACGCGCTGGTCGAGACGCCTAAGGTTCGGAAGGACCTCGGCTATCCCCCGCTGGTCACGCCCACCTCCCAGATGGTCGGTGTGCAGGCCGTGCAGAACGTGCTGGCAGGCGAGCGGTATAAGAACGTGTCCAAGGAAGTCGTGGCCTACTGCCGCGGCGAGTATGGCAGGACACCCGCGCCCATCGACCCTGTGGTTCTGAAGAAGATCCTCGGCAACGAAAAGCCCCTGGAGGGCCGCTACGCCGATTCGCTGGAGCCCGCTTTTGAGAAAGCCAAGGCACAGCTCGGCGACATCGCGGAATCCGACGAGGACGTGCTCAGCTATATTGCCTTCCCGCAGCTTGCGGAGAAGTTCTTTGAGGCGCGCAAGGCTCGCGAAGAGAACATTGCCACCTATTCCATCGAGGAAGCGTAAGGAGGCCGCCGTATGACGTTTTTAATCAATGCGTCCATGGAACATATCGGCATCGGCACCGCCGGTATCATCGCCATATTGGGATATCTGGTCGTGTTCTTAGGTCTGGTGCTCCTGATGATCGCCGTGATGATTATGAGCAAGGTCATGGAGGCCTCGCGGAAAAAGGCTTCCGCCAAAGCCGTCGCCGTTTCGGCGGCAGCGCCTGTCGCCGCCGTGGCTGCCGCGCCTGCGCCCGAGCAGAAAACCGCGCATGGCACCGCCGGCAGAGTCAAGCTGTTTGACGTTGCGCCCAAGGATGCTGCCATGATTATGGCGATTGTGGCCGATAAGATGGGCAAGCCCATGAATGAACTGCGCTTCAAATCCATCAAGGAGGTAAAGTGAGATGAAATATAAAGTTACGCTGAACGGCAAAACCTACGAGGTTGAGGTGGAAGCCGGTCAGGCCATGCTGGTGGATGAGTACGAAGCCTATGCACCGGCTCCCGCAGCTCCCGTTGCGGCGCCCATCGCCGCAGCTCCTATTGCGGCGCCCACCGCACCTGCAGCGCCCGCCGCACCTGACGCAATTGCTGCCGGCAGCCCGGTTACCGCTCCAATGCCCGGCAACATTCTGAAGATCCTGGTTTCCCAGGGCCAGAAGGTCAACGAGGGCGATGCCATTATCATTCTGGAAGCGATGAAGATGGAAAATGAGATCGTCGCTTCGAAGACCGGCACCGTTGCCCAGATCCTGGTCGCAACCGGCGCCACTGTGGATACCGGCGCAACGCTAGCTGTCATCGCGTAAGGAGGTACGGAATGGATATTCTTGGTACCCTTGAAAAGCTGGGCCTGGAGTCCGGTTTTGCTCAGTTTTTTATGAACGACGGCTGGAAATCCGCCGTCATGATTTTAATTGCCTGCATCCTGCTGTACCTCGGCCTGGTCAAAAAATTTGAGCCGCTGCTGCTGGTCGGCATCGCGTTCGGCTGCCTGCTGTCCAATTTGCCCGGCAGCAATATGTTCCATCAGGGCCTCTGGGATGCCTATATTGCCGGTACGGCCTATACCACGGAGGCTGGCCAGGTGATTCAGAAGCTGACCTTTACGGATATCCTGCATGAGGGCGGTTTGCTGGACGCGTTCTATATTGGCGTCAAAGCCGGCATCTACCCATCCCTGATTTTCCTGGGCGTTGGCGCCATGACCGACTTCGGCCCATTACTCGCCAACATTAAGAGCCTGCTTCTCGGTGCTGCCGCGCAGCTCGGCGTCGTATTCGCCTTTTTCATGGCGGTGTGTCTGGGCTTTAGCGGCCCGGAAGCGGCCTCCATCGGCATCATCGGCGGCGCGGACGGACCGACCGCCATCTACCTGACCGCAAAACTGGCGCCCCATCTGCTTGGGCCCATCGCGATTGCGGCATATTCCTACATGGCCCTGATCCCAATGATCCAGCCGCCCATTATGAAGGCGCTGACCACCCCGGAGATGCGGAAGGTCAAGATGGAGCAGGCCCGCGAGGTCACCAAGACCGAGAAGATCATTTTTCCGATCGTGGTTTCTTCGTTTGTCATCCTGCTGCTGCCCTCCACTGCGCCCCTGATCGGCTGCCTGATGCTGGGCAATCTGTTCCGCGAGTGCGGCGTGACGGACCGCCTGTCCGATACCTCTCAGAACGCCCTGATGAACATCGTGACCATCTTCCTGGCCACCTCCGTCGGCGCGACCATGGCGGCGGAGCGGTTCCTTACCTTGAGCACCATCAAAATTATTGTCCTGGGCTTGGTTGCGTTTTCCGTCTCCACAGTCGGCGGCCTGCTGGGTGGGAGAGCGATGTACAAAATTTCCCATGGCAAGATCAATCCGCTGATTGGCTCCGCAGGCGTCTCCGCCGTGCCGATGGCGGCGCGCGTCTCACAGGACGTTGGCCGGAAGTACAACAAGACCAATTACCTGCTGATGCACGCCATGGGGCCAAATGTGGCCGGCGTCATCGGTTCGGCTATCGCGGCAGGCTTCCTGCTCTCTGTTTTCGGTTAAGTATGGAAAAGCGAGTTTTCGCGGGCGCTTGCGATTACTCCCAGTTTCATACAATAGGGGACACGCTGCAAAATCTTAATTTTGCAGCGTGTCCTCGTTTTTTACGGAAAACGAAATCCCCGTATTGATTTCATGATAGTAAACGAGCCGGAAATGTGATAAGATAGGGATACGGCTGGACGAATGGACACACTTCTTTGCCGAAAATGCACTGTTCAGAAAGGCGCTGCCCATGACCGATAAAACGCACACGAAAAAAGCAGACAGGAAAAGATTGTATCGGTTCCTGTTTTTTGTCGCCATTAACATCGCAATTGTGGGCTATATTGCACTTCACGAATTCGGTACCGACGCAAAAGACGTACAGAAAATTGCGAAGCTCGATGTCAATCTGTTGTATCTTCTCTTTGCGATTGCCTGCCTCGGTGTGGCAATCCTGATGGAAACGCTAAAATATAAAGCCATGATGGTGGCCGCCGAGGGACGTGATGATTTCCGCGGTGCGTTTGAGTGCGCCGTACTCGGCAAATATTATGACAACATCACCCCGCTCGGCGCCGGCGGACAGCCGTTTCAAATTGTGTACCTGAAGAAGCGCGGCCTCTCCACCGGCACCAGCGCTGCCTTGCCGATCGCGGGCTTTCTTGTACTGCAAGCTGCCTTCGTTTTACTGGCCGCCGTGGTGTTTATTTTTAACGGCAGCGTTGCGCAGGACATCGATGCAATTCGGATTAGCGCATATGTCGGACTGGTGTTTTATCTGTTCATACCGGTATGTATCGTACTGTTTGCCTGCGTTCCGCATTTTTTTGGGAAAATTGTCTGCGTCGTTGCAAAAGTTTTGAGCAGGCTCCACATTGTGAAGGACTATGACGCGGCGGTTGGCAATATCTTCGGCTCGCTCGGCGAGTATACGGCAAGCCTGAAGCTCCTGCACAATTACCCGCATCTCTATGGGAAGCTGCTGTTGTATTCGGGCGTCTATCAAGTGGCGATCCTGTCCATTCCGTTTTTTGTCCTGCGCGCGTTTGGCGGAACAAACAGTTGGTGGACGGTGTTCTCCATGGTGGTCTATATCTATGCGGCGATCACGATTGTACCGACGCCCGGCAATTCCGGCGCGGCGGAGGGCTCTTTTTATGCGGTGTTCTCCGCGCTGACCAGCGGCTACCTGTTTTGGGCCATGCTGATCTGGCGCCTGCTGGTGTATTATGCCTGGCTGATTCTGGGGCTGACGATCATCACTCGCAGCGCCATGTCCCCCAAAAAGCAGCCGAAGAAGCGCGCCATACCGGATGGACCCCTGCGCGTCGCGCAATTTTCGGATCTTTTCTATCCGTCGATCGATGGCGTCGTACGAACGGTGGACGCATACGCAAAACGGCTAAACAGCGGAGGCGGCTACTGCTGTGTTGTCTGCCCGCGGGGAAAGATACCGTATCAGGATGATTCTCCCTATGACGTGATACGGACTCCGGCGATTCGGGTGCCCGGCATCTCCTATCCGTGTCCGGTACCGGTGTTCTCTCGCTCCCTGCACCGTTTTTTCCAGGGGAAACAATTTGATGTTTTTCACGTGCACTCCCCGTTTTTTGTCGGGCGCTTTGCCGTGTGGCTGGGGCGAAAAATGGATATTCCCTTGGTTGCCACCTTCCATAGCAAATATTACGACGATGCGCTGAATATCACCCACAGCCGCTTTTTGGCGCGGCTGACGGCAAATTATACGGTGAGTTTTTACAGCAAGGCGGACGCCGTATGGGCCTGCAGCAGCAGCACGGCGGACACCTTGAGAAGCTACGGCTTCCGCGGCGAGATTGAGGTGATGGAAAACGGCGTCGAGCCCTGCGCGGTGCCGGATCCGGAGGCGTTACGCAAACGTGCCCGGGAGGCGTTCTCGCTGCCGGCCGGGAAGCGCATTCTTTTGTTCGTCGGGCAGCAGATCTGGCAGAAAAACCTGCGGATGGTGCTGGACGTCACCAAGCGCCTGCAAAAAGATGGCGGTTATCTGACGGTAATCGTCGGCAAGGGCTATGACAGAGAGGCGATCACAAGCTACGCCGACAGCCTGAACCTGGGCGACAGCGTGAAATTTACGGGCGGGATCGCGGATCGGGAGCTGCTGCGTGGCCTGTATTTGGCAAGCGACCTGTTTTTCTTCCCGTCCCTGTATGACAATGCGCCGCTGGTGCTGCGTGAGTCGGCGCAGATGGGGTTGCCGGCGCTCCTGGTCGCCGGCTCAAACTCCGCGGAGATTGTGAAGGACGGCGTAAACGGCTACACCGCCGAAAACGACCGCGCCGCGATGACTGCGAAAATTCAGGCGATTTTCGCAGGCGGTGACCGCGTTGCGGTAGGGAAAAAGGCACAGGAAACCATTCCGGTGAGCTGGGACGTGATTGTTCAGCGCGCCGAGAAGCGATATCGGCTCTTGAAAAAGCGCAGCTATGCGCAGGTGAATGTGCGGGAAAGCCAGATGGAGCTTGAGAGAAAAGGCAGTGACCGATAGGACCCGCACGATGGACAAGCAGAAAACGCGCCGCACGCTTTGACCGAATGGTCAGAGAGTGCGGCGCGTTTTCTGCGTCCGCGAACGGGGTCAGGATAGCTCCACCCGTATGGTCATCATTGCGCGGATGGAAAAAAGCAGCACCAGCAGCAGGAGGATCGCGCCCGCGGAGATCCAGAGGGCTGCGGGCAGCGCGGCGCAGGCGGCGAAGAACCTGGCGACCCAGCCGTCTGGATTTTGCTCGGCCCCTTTCGCGATCCGGGGCAGACCGATGCAGCAGAAGAGGAAGATAAAATACAGAACACCGCCGCCGCGCCGCCCAAATTTTCCAATCACGCCGCTGATCAGCAGGGAAAAGCAGGGCGGAGTCAGCAAATAGAGCAGGAGCCAGGGGGTACGGAAGTAGGGCAGCAGATCGAGCTCCACGGGCCATACGGCGTAGAAGCGGCGGTAAATCGCCAGATCCAAATACAGCAGCGGCAAGGTCAGCAGCGCGCAGGCAGCCATTTTGGCGGCGCAGAGCAGGAATTGGGCGGCAATCAGCGGCTTTCTGGTGCAGCCCATGGACAGGGCAATCTGATAACGGGGCAAAAAGGCGATGCTGTCGTAGAGCAGCGCGCAGAAAAAGCCGCCGAGAATCGCAAAGAGGGAGGCCAGCGGAAACCAGGATTCCGGGTCGTTGGACCGCATGACCAGGAACGTCAGAATCAGCCCAAACAGGAAACCGCCTATCACAAAAGCGGGATAAAGCAGCCAGTCCTTCGCATTCAGACGGCAGTCGTTTTTGATGGCTCGCAGCATGGACAGCGCTCCTTTCTCACAGTTTGACTTCATAGCGGTACAGGGTGAACCGCTGCAGCAGCAGATCCGCGCCGAACAGCAGCGCCGCCGCCAGAGCGGAAAGCAGCGTCATCAGACCCGGTAGGGAGAGCGTCCGGAGGGATGGGAAGAGGCCGCCGGAGATCAGGTAACCGCAGCACCCGCCGACCACCCCAAAGAGAAGCATCATGATGATCACAGCGAAGGTCTTTCCAAACTTCGGAAAGCGTTGGCAGATGCCACCGCTGATGCTGCCGAACGCGCCGAGCGTCAAAATCAGGAAAAACGCGGCGGGGAGGAGCTTTAATGTAGCGTCCGCGCGCAAAAGAAGGCAGAGCAGCGCGGACACCAGCGTGGTGCAGAGCGCCGGAACCAGCCGCAGGAGCAGCATACCGGTCACCGCGTCTCGCCTGGTACTGCCGAGGGCGAGGTAGGCGGGCAGATAGCTTTGGTAGGCGGAAAGGCAGACAATGGGCGTCAGCATTGCCGCGCCGATTAAAATGTAATAGGGGGTGCTGGCGGCAATGTCGGAAAACGTTGCGTCACTCGAGGAGAGCAGAGAGATCAGCAGATAGAAAGCGGCGACGCCGAGCGACCACAAGAACGTCTGAAAACCGTGCCGCAGCCAGAGACGCAGTCTCATCCCATTCCCTCCTCTCCGCACAGAGCCACAAAGAGCTGCTGGAGATTCAAGGGCTGGACGGTGACGTCGAAGCCGTTGGGAAGGGCCTCGCCCTCCCGCAGCAGCACGGTGACGGCCTTGCCGCGGCCCACCTGCTCCGGGTGGTGGCACACGAGACCCGCGGTGGCGGCGTCCACCTGCTCCGCGATGCCGCTGACGCGCCGGGCGGCGTCCAGAAGCGCTTGTGTGTCGTCTTTGCAGAGAATCTTGCCGTCCTTCAGCATGATGACCTCATCAAAGACGCCCGCGGCCTCCTCGATGATGTGGGTGGAGATCACAAAGGTCCGCCCGGTGGCGGAAAATTCCTGCAGGAGCGTTTTATAAAAGAACTCCCGGGCGATGACGTCCAGACCGGCCACCGGCTCGTCGAGCAGCGTGAATTCCGCCTTGCTGGCCAGAGCGACCGTGATGGTGACGGCGGAGAGCATCCCTTTATTGACCCGCAGCATGGTCCTTTTTTGGTCGATTTGAAAGGCGTTTACCAGCCGCTCGGCCATTGCCGCGTCCCACCCGGGATAGAAGACGGAGGCGGCCTTCAGGTAGTCGCGGATTTTAAAGCCCGCGATGCCGCTGCCGCCGGAGGCGTTCAGCTCCCGGGAAAAGCAGAGCCGATTCAGCGCGGCCTGGTTCTCCCAGATGGGCTGGCCGTCCAGTGTAACCGCGCCGGAGGTGGCGGGGTTCTGGGCCGTCAGTACGGAAAGCAGGGTGGTCTTTCCAGCACCGTTGCGGCCGATCAGGCCGTAGATTCTGCCGGATTCCAGCGTCAGATCGACGTGGTCCAGCGCGTGTTTTTCCTTGTACGTTTTGACGATATCGCGGCATACCAGCTTACTCATCTTGATTTCCTCCTACGAGCATTGTAATCAGTTCTGCTTTCGTGATTCCGAGGCTGGCGGCTTCCGCCAACAGTCCGCTAATTCTTTTTTCCAGAAACTCCTGCTTCCGGCGCTGCCGGATGATCTCCACAGCGCCGTCTGTCACGAACATTCCAAGCCCACGCTTTTTATAGAGTACGCCGCGGTCACAAAGAAGGTTCAGCCCCTTTGCAGCCGTGGCCGGATTGATGGTGTAGAGCCGGGCCAGCTCGTTGGTGCTGGGAACGCGCTCTCCCTCCAGCAGAATGCCCCGCAGGATATCCGTCTCGATCATGTCGCAGATCTGAAGATAGATGGATTTTTCCTCCGTCAGCAGCTCTTTCAAAACAACCCCCCCTTCCTGCGAATTGGTTCATTACTTATGTAACGAACTATACAACAAGAAAGTGAGATTGTCAATCGCTTTATGATTGTCGGCACCACTTTTTTATGGTAGGATAGAAAGAAACGAGGTGCGGGTTATGATTGAACTGAAGCTAACGGTGGACGAGCTGGACTACGACGGTCTGCTGGAGCGGTATCTGCCGCTTATGACGGAGAAGCTGCGCGAGAGCGGCAGCCCGGTGGGGATGCTGCTGTCGAATGGGATGCCGGCATCGATGGCGAAGAAGATCATCGCCGGGCTGCCGAAGGCGACAAAGGACAAGCTGACTGCCGACTTGCTCAACGCCAACGAAGAAAAGCTCAGAGAGGCGCTGGAGCAGTTTGCGACAGAGCAGGGGGTTTCGCTCCGGGTCGGCAGCATCCGCGCGGAGGTTAAGTAGGGTGGGAACAAAAGAAGAAATTTTGGAGCGGCTGTGTCAGGCGGCGGGGCGTGACGTCTCCGGTCAGGAGCTGGCGGCGGAGCTTGGGATCTCCCGGACTGCGGTCTGGAAGGCGATCCGCATGCTGCAGCGCGAGGGTTATCGGATCGCCGCCGGGCAAAATCGGGGCTATCGCCTGGAAAGCGCGCCGGACCGCCTGTCCGAGACGGAGATCCGGTCGTACCTGGGTGGGCTTGACGTCTGCGTTTTGCAGACTGTGGACTCCACCAACACGGAGGCCAAACGGCGGGTCGTGGCCGGGCTGCGGACGCCGCTGCTGCTGGCGGCGGAGGAACAGACCGCCGGCCGCGGTCGGCAGGGAAAATCGTTCTATTCACCGCGCGGCGTCGGTGCCTACCTGACGCTGGTGGTTCATCCGGAGGCGGCGATTCTGGACGCGGTCTCCATCACGACCCGGGCTTCGGTGGCCGTCTGCAGGGCCATTCGGAAGCTGACCAGGGAAGAGCCGGAAATCAAGTGGGTGAACGATGTTTATCTGCACGGGAAAAAGTGCTGCGGTATGCTGGTGGAGGCGGTGTCCGACTTTGAAACCGGCGTCACGAAAAGCCTGATCATCGGGATCGGCGTCAATATGACCAATGAGTCATTCCCGGAGGACTTGCCCAACGCGGCTGCGCTGCGCGCCAGCGGCCTCAGCCGCAACCGTCTGATTGCAGAAATCGCAGCGGAGCTGCTGCATGAGACGGCCGATTTGCAGGATCGCTCCTATCTGGAGGATTACAGAGCGTGGAGCATGGTGCTGGGGCGGGAGATCACCTTCCTAAAGGAAGGCGTTCTGCGGGAAGGCAGAGCGGTGGACATCGACGACCAGGGCGGCCTCGTGGTGGAGGATGCGCAGGGCGCCCGGCAAACGCTGCAGAGCGGCGAAATCACGGTTCGATTGCGCTAAGCTTTGCGCGGAGGCTTTTCAGCTGCGCCCCGTCAATCGGGTTCTTCATGACCGACGCACTGTAAGTGCAGAACAGGGAAACGTCGCAAAAAAGCGCTGTCATCCTGAGCAGTGCGAAGGATTTTACTGCTGCGACAGCGGTACGGTAGACGCTTCGCTTGGCGCAGAATGACAACAAGAGAAGAATTGCTGCTACAATTTGTAATGAGGAGGCAACAGGCATGGACGAAAGTAGTTTAAAAAAAGCACTGGATATTATGGCAGAACGATTTGGGCATGATACACTGCTTTCGCTGGCGACTTTCGACGGCAATATTCCGTCTGTTCGTATCGTTAACAGCTATTATGAACATGGTGCCTTTTACACGATAACATATTTACTTTCAAATAAAATGAAAGCGATAAAAGACAATGCTGTAGTTGCAGTATGCGGCGAGTGGTTCACTGCTCACGGGGTCGGAGAAAATATGGGACACATCTGCGATAAACAAAACAAGGAAATAGCGGCGAAGCTGAGAAAGGCATTTGCAGCGTGGTATTCCAACGGCCATACAGAGGAAAGCGACCCAAACACGGTTATTTTACGCATCAGGCTGACAGATGCGGTTCTTTTCAGCCATGGGACAAGATATGACGTTGATTTTACCGCCATGTGATATGGGGAAACGCAGCTCCGTAATGCAAGCTTCGGGTTCGGTCAGGGCGCCAGATCCAGGGAGACGGGGCAGTGGTCACTGCCGGGGATTTCGGCGTGGATGGCGGCGGCGGTCAGGCTGGAACGGAGCCGGTCGGACACGATGAAATAGTCGATACGCCAGCCCGCGTTCTTTTGTCGGGCCTGGAACCGGTAGCTCCACCAGGAGTAGGCGCCGGTTTGGTCTGGGTAAAAGTAGCGGTAGGTATCCGTGAAGCCCGCATCCAGCAGCGCGGTCATTTTTGCGCGCTCCTCGTCGGAAAAACCGGCGCTTTGACGGTTGGTTTTCGGATTTTTCAAATCAATCTCCTCGTGTGCCACGTTCAGGTCGCCGCAGAGAATAACCGGCTTGCGCCGGTCCAGATCCAGCAGATAAGCGCGAAAATCGTTCTCCCAAAGCATCCGGTAGGGCAGACGGCGGAGGCCGTCCTGCGCATTGGGCGTGTAGCAGCAGACCAGATAGAACGCCGGGTATTCCGCGGTGATGACGCGTCCCTCGTGGCGGTGCTCGTCTCCGCCGAAGTCATAGGAGACGGAAAGCGGCGGGGTTTTCGTCAGAAGCGCGGTGCCGGAATAGCCCTTCTTGTCGGCGCTGTTCCAGTAGCAGAGATAGCCGGGCAGAACAAAGTCCACTTGCTCCGGCTGGAGCTTGGTTTCCTGCAGGCAGAGAACGTCGGCCCCGCAGTCCGCAGCATAGCCGAGAAAGCCCTTTCCAAGGCAGGCGCGCAGACCGTTGACGTTCCAGGAAATCAGTTTCATGGGAAGCCTCCGTTTTTTTTCATTGTAGCAAATTTTCCGCCAAAATACAAGGAAAGACCCCCGGATGTGCATCCGGGGGTCTTTCCTTTGGAATAGTAATAGGAAATAGAGAGAGGTATGAAAAATCGAAACGTACGAACATGTAAAGATTTGCGCGAGCACCATGCCCTGTCATGTTGTTTCGTGTTCCTCTTTACAAGTATGATAATACAGGAGATATTTGAACAAGTCGTGAACAAATTGCAAACAAACTGCAACGGAACTATGAATTTATCCTACTATCTGTCTATCTGTTCGAATACGGAAATAGTTTGAGCGGACCGTACCGGAAGACCGGCACAGTCCGCTTTTTGAGGGAAAAGATTACTTCATGCTGGTTTCGTAGGCCTCAATCATCTTTTTGAACGTGTGGCCCGCACGACTTGCGTCTGCCGCCCGTGCAGGGACGAATTGCGGCTGTCCGCTGCGCTCCCGCAGCCTTCGCAGGTACTTTTCCGTGCTGTCGCCGGTGAAAATCCGAATGTCCAGCCGCAAAGAGTCGTCCGGCTCCGGGGTGACAAAAATCTTGTCGATGAAGGTGTCCACGAAATCCTTGCTGATGACGCCGTCTGCCACGTCCCGTTCAGCGGCTTTCAGCGCGCCGCGAACCTTTTCCATATGCGCGTGGAACTCCTCGCCGGATGCCTGCTGACAGTTCAGCTCCATAAGCGCCGCCAGGGCGGCGCTCCGTTCGGCGTTGCACTGCTTCGACATGGAGGCAAAGTCGTCGTCACTGATTTTTTCGGTGGCCGCAAGCTCCAGCAGCTTGCCTTTTTTCCGTGTTACCAGCGCGAGGATGCTCTCCTGCTCGGCGATCTTTCTGGACAGTGCGCCGTCTGCCGTCAGAGATTTGTACATCCGCTCATATTCTGCAATCATCGCGGAGGAGGAGTCCCGCGTATCCCGGAACACCTCAAACAGCAGCGGCTTGATCTCCTCCTCATAGATCGGGAAGGAGGCGCAGCTGTCGGCGCCGTTGTTGATTTTTCCGGAGCAGACCCATTTGCTGTTTTTCCTGCCGTATTGATCTTTGGACTCCCGGCGGTAGTATGCCGCCCCACAATTGGTACAAAAGAGCTTGCCGGTGAGCAGATTTGCGTGGTTGCAGATGCCCTGTCGGTTTTTTACGTCCTCGCTCCTGCGGCGCAGGACGGCGTTGGCCTGCTCCCAAAGCGCCTCGGAAACGATAGCCGGTACAATCTCGCCGGTTTCATCCTTGAACATGACCCATTCCTCCGGCGGGAGAAACTTCTGTTTCTTGGTGAACATGTCCACCACTTTGACTTTATTGCCCACATAGTAGCCCTTGTATTTTGGGTTGGCAAGCATGTTCGCCATGGTGGAGTGGGCGATCTTCTTGCCATTCAGGTTGCGGTAACCCCTGTCCCAGAACAGCGTCTCGATTCGTTTCATGCTGTATTCGTCCGTGGCATAGAGCGCAAACAGCTCCCGTACCATGGGCGCCTGTGTCTCGTCGACGACCAGCCGCTTGTGATCCTTCTGATAGCCGAAGATGCGGCTGTTTCCCAGGACCACGCTGGATTTGATCGCCTGCTGGTGTCCGAATTTCACACGGCTGGAGAGCTTCCGCAGCTCGTCCTGGGCGATGCTGGACATGATGGAGAGCCGAAGTTCCGAATCCTCATCAAAGGTGCAGATATTGTCGTTCTGGAAGAACACGCCCACGCCGTCTGTCAGAAGCTGCCGTGTGTATCGGATCGAGTCCAGCGTGTTGCGGGCGAACCGGGAGATTTCCTTTGTAATGATGAGGTCGAAGCGGTCCGACGCAGCCTCCTCGACCATGCGGTTGAAGTTCTCCCGCTTTTTTGTGGAGATGCCGGACAGCCCTTCGTCAATATAGCCGGGGACAAACGTCCAAGCCGGATTGCGCCGGATCAAATCCTCGTAATATGCAATCTGATTGCCCAGAGAGTTCAGCTGCTCGTCCGACTCCGATGACACACGGGCGTAGTAGGATACCCGCAGCGGAATGTCATAAATGGATTTGGTCCTGAGTGACTGCCGGATGCTATGCAAATCCATCTTGACGTCCTCCTGTTTTTTCGCTGAATCATGATGCAATCATTATAAGTGCTCTCAGCGAATTCGTCAAGCGCCATGAAACTACGTTACAGAGGCCGTGCGTCGGAAGCCGCGCGGGTCTTGATCCGGATCCGCATGCGGTTGCGCTCGGTCTCCGTGATGACGCCCTTTTCATAGAGCGTATCGTTGTAATAGGTGAGCCAGAGCTGCTCCATGACGCTCTGCTGATTCTGCGCAGTAATGGAATGTTTTCTGGGCAGCACTTTCTGTTCGGTCATAAAAAACCTCCTGAACGGCTGCCATTAGTTTCCTCCCATTTTTTGCATTTTATTCAACAGGCGTCGATACAAAGTGCGTGTCTCCCGCGGCGCCCAGTTCGGGACCGGCGGGAGACACGCTTACACGCTTATGTTTTGGCCGACAGCTTTGAGACGTCCGCGGACCGGGCAATGACCACAATGTGGTCGGCGGCGCAAAAGATATAGTCGCCTCCGGGGACCGGCTGCAGCGCATTGCTGTTTTTGATCGCCACGATGTTGACGTTATACTTCTTGCGGACGTTGACCTCCGCCACGCTGCGACCAATCCATGCGGGCAGTACCGGAATTTCATAGATGGAGTATTCGCCGGTCAGCGGGATGTAATCGAAGATATTCCGGGCGCTGTAGCGGATGGCAATGCGCTCGGCCATTTCCCGTTCCGGATAGATCACCTCGCACGCGCCGATTTGCCGCAGCAGATCCGCCTGAATGGATTGCCTCGCCTTGGCGACGATGCGCTGCGCGCCGTACTGCTTCAGCAGGAAAGTGATGACCAGCGACGACTGGAAGTCCTCGCCGATGGTGACAAAGCAGAGATCAAAATGGCTGATTGCCAGGGCGCGGAGAACGCTCTCGTTGGTGCAGTCGCCAATCTGCGCGTCCGAAAATTCAGCGGCGACCTGTGCAATGATTTCGGCATCTTTATCCACAACCATCACGTCATTGCCCAGCTCCGCCATCTTGTGAGCCAAATGCCGGCCAAAACGGCCCAGGCCAATTACCAATACAGATTTCATCATGCGGCTCCTTTCAGCCAATCAGAATTTTTTCCACGGGACGTTCCAGCGGGACCCGATTCCGCTTCTCCGCGAGCGCAAGCGCGAGCGTAAGCCCGCCGATTCTTCCTGCGTACATCAGAAAAATCAAAACAAGTCTGGACACCGTTCCAAGGGTCTGGGTGACCCCCATGGAGAGGCCCACGGTACCGATGGCGGAAACCGATTCAAACAGTGCCTGCAGCAGAGAAATCGGCTCTATGGCGCAGATGATCAGCACCGCCAGGATGACGCCGGCCAAATACATGGACGCGACAGCACCGGCTTGACGGACGGTATCCGGTTCAATCTTCCGCCGGAACATGACCACGCTGCTCTCATTCCGGGCGCAGCGCAGGGTGCTGACCACGAGGACCGCAAAGGTCACGGTTTTGATACCGCCCGCCGTCGAACCAGGCGAGCCGCCGACGAACATCAAAAGAACCGAGATCAGTCCGCCGCTCTGGCTCAGAGCCGCCTCATCGACGGTGTTAAAGCCCGCCGTCCTGGTCGTCACCGACTGGAACAGCGACGCCAGAACCCGCTGCCAAGCGGTGAGGCCGGAAAAGGCCGCACGGCGCTCCGTCAGATAGAACAGCATTGCGCCGCCGAAAATCAGGATGCCGGTGGTCGTCAACACAATTTTCGTGTGCAGCTCGCATTTACTGACGCGGAAGCCGTGCCGCAGAAGGTCGTCCCATACCAGAAAGCCGAGGCCGCCCACGACAATCAGCGCCATGATGGTCAGATTGACCGTCGGGTCGCCCACATAGGTGGTAAACGACGCGGCGCCGAAGCGTCCCATCAGATCGAAGCCCGCGTTGCAGAAGGCGGAAACCGCATGGAACAGCCCATACCAGATGGCGACGCGCGCCGGCATATCCTGACTGAACCGGAGCGCCAGCACCGACGCGCCGCAGAGCTCACAGATCATGGTGCCAATCAGAATGCGCTTGATGGTCCGCACCACGCCGGAAAGACGCAGGGTTCCGGCCGACTGCATCAGGAGCCGCCGTTCATGCATCGCCAGCTTTTTTCGCATCATCAGAGCGAACATGGTAATCACGGTCATAAAGCCAAGGCCGCCCACCTGAATCAGCAGCAGAATGACAAGCTGTCCGCAGAAGGTCCAGTGTGTAAAGGTATCCGTCACCACGAGACCGGTGACGCAGGTGGCGCTGACCGATGTGAACAGACAGGTCAGATAATTGGTCCACTGTCCATCCCGGGCCGAGAAGGGGCAGGAGAGCAAAAAACTGCCTGCCAGAATTACGACCATAAACCCAAGCGCGAGAATTTGCGCAGAGGTCAGGTTTATTTTACGTTCGTGCATGTTATCCCTCCAAAGAACCGCGCAGGGTAACCGCGGCTCCTTATTATGCAATAGAGACCATTATAATATAGAATGAGTTAATTTTGTGTTAAACAAAAAAATATTGTCGGTATTTTCCGATGGACCGTGGGCGCCAAAGCGAAGCGTTCCGCGGAAGTCCTGATCGAAAAACCGGCGTTCCCGCATCGTCAGCATAAGGCCGAGCCCTGCCGCCGCGGCATGCCGGAACATGGCGATGGCGACGTCCACACAGGAGAGCCTAACCGCATCAGAATCGTGGTGCTTGGAACAGTTATATTATTATACTCCTTCCCTCAATAATCTGGAAGAGGTATTTCCCTTTCTGAACAACCATTATAAGGATATTTTTGCTTTTTTCAATCCTTTTCAGAAATATTTGTTTTTTGATCGGTCAGCCGCAAAATGTACGGCGCAGCCGGAATTATCTTGATTTTCCGGGAGGAATGCGGTATGCTCAAAGCGAATATTGGCGGAACTTGCGATGTGGGAACCGCTTTTGAAAATGCAGCAGCGGGGCAAGGCGCTGCCACAAGCCCGGAAGGCGGAGGCCAACCGCTTCAAGAGGCGGCCGGAATCCCTGTTTTTGGAATTCCACACATTTTATCGATAAGGGAACTGTTTGTCAAATGAAAAAAACCTTTACCACCGTCATGCCGGATCAGGTCGGCGCCTTTCTGGCCGCGAGCGAGATTTTTGCCGCGCTGCAGCTGAACATCACCCGCGTCAGCTACAACAAGGCCGTCGACACGCATATGCTGTTTATCGAGGCCGAGGGGGATGCCGCCGCTCTGGAACAGGCCGCCGCTTCCCTGGAGGCCATCGGCTATTTGCAGGACGGAAAAAACAGCGGCCGCGTGATTCTTCTCGAATTTCGCCTCCGCGACCGTCCCGGCGCAGTGCGCCCCGTCCTGGAGCTGATCAGCCGATTCCGCTTCAACATTTCCTACATCAGCTCACAGGAAAACGGGACGGGCCATCAGCATTTCCGTATGGGCCTGTTCGTAGAGGGCGGCGAGGACATCTCCCGCTTTCTTCGGCAGGTGACGCAGCTCTGCGACGTCCGAATTCTCCACTATGATCCCTCTGGCATTGCGCTGGATAACACGGTGTTTTATCTGTCCTTTGCCGACCGGATCGCGGAAAAGCTGGGGCTTTCGGACGAGGAGAAGCGGAGGCTGATCGTCGATTCCAACCTGGTCATGGAGCTTCTGACGCAGCGCAACAGCCCGCCCTATAAGACCTTTGATTACATCGGAAAATTCGCGGAATGTCTGCACGCCGCCCACGGGGCCGCGTATGTGCCGCGCATCACCAGATACCCATTGCCGGACGGCGGCACTGCCGTGCTGGTGGAGCCGCCCTGCGGCAGCAACCTGTGCCTGATGGAGACGGGCGGGGAGCTGCTCTGCGTGGACAGCGGGTTTCCCTGCTTTCAGGCGGAAACGCTGGCCTGCCTGCGCGGCCTCTATCCGAACTTCGACACGCGGCGCAAGACGCTGCTGCTGACCCACGCCGACGTGGACCACTGCGGTCTTGTGGATTACTTTGACCGTGTGCTGGTCAGCCGGGAAAGTCTTCAGAATTTCGTGCGGGAAAACGCTGGCCAAGACAATTTTCGGGAGCAGAACCCCCTCCACGCGCCCTACGTCCGCATCAGCAAGCTGCTCTCCGGCTATCGGCCTTTCTCCACCGCCCGAATGGAGGAGATCGGCGGAAGAAGCGACGACGACGACAGTTTGCTGACCAGGATCGGCTGCGTGGATATCGGCGGCCTGCGGTTTGAGGTGTACGAGGCCGCCGGCGGCCATGTGCGGGGGGAAACCGTCTATGTGGAGCGGCGGCTGCGGATTGTCTTCACCGGCGACATTTTTGTCAATCCGAAGGGCTTCCTCCCTGCGCAAGCCGCGTTCAACCGGCTGGCGCCCTATTTAATGACCTCTGTGGATACCGATCCGGAGCTGGCCGCCCAGGAGCGGACCGCCGTGTTTGCGCTGCTGAAAGAGGGGCATTGGCTCCTGTTCGGCGGCCACGGCGCGGCCATGCCCGTCGAGTGCTGACCGGGCAGCGCGGAGCGCCGCATAGAAAATCAAATGGCTGCCCAGTGTAGACCGGGCAGCCATTTTGTATGGGCCGTTTCCGGCGCATGCTGTCAAAGAAGACGGGCGGTTTTCTGCATCATGCGTGATGGTACAATTTCTTATCCAGCGCAAAAATGCGGCTGCTGAATTCTCCGACGGGAACCTCCGCCAGCGCCTCCGCATAAATCTCCATGCGGCTGTCAATAGAATCGATGCAGGAAAGCAATTCGGCTTCCGCGCAGAGGGGCCTCACCGCCGCGCCGAATTCCGGCTCCCCGTGGTGAGAGAGGATCATATGCTGCAGCAGCAGCGATTTTTCCTCCGGAATGCCGAGCGATTTTTCGGTTTCCGCCACTTCCTGCGCGCCCATGACCAGGTGGCCGAGCAGCTGGCCCTTGACGGAGTAATCCGTGACCATACCGAGGCCGGAGAAGGTAAACTCATATTCCTTAGCAAAGTCATGGAGCAGCGTTCCGGTGAGCAGCAGGCTGCGGTCGATGACGTTTGCGTAGAGTTCAGAAAGAAAATCGGCGGTTTGCAGCATATGGAAGGTGTGCATCAAAAGGCCGGAAAGAAAGCTGTGGTGGACGCTTTTTGCCGCCGGAATGCTTTGGAAGGCCACCAAATGGCGCTCGAGCAGCGTTTCGCTGACGCGCCGGTAATCTTCATCGCCGATGGAACGCACAAGGCTGTGGATCTTGCCGAGCGTTTCCTCGACGTCGATCGGCGCGACCGGGACCAACGTGGAAACGTCATAGCGGTCGTTTTCGTCGGCCAGGCGAAGACGGCTGACGGTGATTTGCGGCGTGCCTTTGAATTCGGAGACCTCTCCGCGGATTTTCACGATTTTCCCGGCGTCGGGGCCACCGAGCGGGCCCTTGTAGTCCCAGACCTTTGCGTCGATGACGCCGGTTTTGTCCGACAGCACCGCGCTCAGGAAGGATTTCCCGGCGGAAGTGGTTTTCAGATAGGCGCCTTTCAATAGATAGAAGCCTTCTATTTCCTGCCCGTAGGCCATATCGAGAATCGGTTTGTTGTATTCCATGCGTTGGTATCCTCCCGTATCATGCTTTTCTCCCAAAAGCTTATCAGGCAGCCAAGCCTGTGTCAAGCTGAAATTCATGCCGTACTCCGCGCTGCCGGCAGAAAAAATGCGCGCCCGGTTGCCGCGTCTGCGCCGGCAGGTGGAGAAACGCGCCGGAGGTACCGGCCGCCGATGAATCTGTCCGGGATACCGCGGCCTGCTATGCCAGGATCGTTGCTATGTACCGCACCGTCGTACAATGCCCGGCGGCGATGCGATTCTTGCGCTGAAAGCTCACGCGTCGTACGGGCGCCATGTTCTTGACCATCTGACCGCCGACAGAGCCGGCTTCACGAGAGGACAGGTCGCCGTTATAGCCGTTCTTCAGGTTGACGCCGACCTCTGTTGCTGTCAAAATACATCTGGAATTAGGCACGATCCACGGATTTCAGCGAATCGGACCCAGTATTTCCAATAAACCGGTAAAAGATTTTGATATCCTGTTTGTATGGCGTCTTTGGCCCGGCGACCGTCTTGCCTTCCGGGAGAATGCGCTCGCTGATCTCAATTCGGTCGATGAGCGCGGCAAGTGTGGCGGGCGTCAACTCGTCAATGTGGGAGGCGGACTTTACCAGCGAGCAGAATTTACACCGGTCCTGATGCCTGCTTTGCCGGTCCTCCAGCACTGCATGCAGATGCGCCGCGGCCTCCGCGTGCTGACTGCTGTCCGTCTCCAAATTCTGCACCATTCTGGCCAGACGGTCGTCGGATAAAATGCCGGCCAGGTTGTCCTGATACAGCTTTGTAATCATCTTGTCGGAGTTCTGAATGCTGGCTTCATGGCTTTTGATCTGCGCCGTGACCTGGGCGGAAAATTCGATTCCGTACGACTCCGTCTGCAGCCGCTCCACGATTGCATCGATTTCTGCGTCGGAAAGATCGATCAGAGAATTCAGATCATCCGTGACAATCTGCCGGAGGTCGTCATACTTGATTCTGGCCGGGTGGTCGCAGGGATGCGCGCTCCGCTTCGGCAGGTTGTTGCACTGCAGATACCAGTATTTTTCCCGCTCGCCCTTGTACACGCCGCCGGCACTGCACATGGCGGCGCCGCAGTTGGCGCAAAAAACCAACCCGCCGAAAATGCTCCGCCGCACTGCGTCATAGCCAGAGGAGACGGTCGATCTTCCGGCCAGATTTCTCTGCGCCAGCTCCCAGGTTACCTGGTCGACGAGCGGCGTATGTGTTCCGTCCGTGATAAACCATTCGTTTCTTGCAAGAGCCTTTTTCTGCTTGGACTTCAGGCTGACCTTTTTCGTCTTTCCGAGCAGCGTCTTTCCAAGATAGACCTCGTTCCGAATGATGCGTTTTACCGTGGTGTAGTTCCACAGGTCGGAGGCTCGCGCCGCGCTGTCCGGCCCAAAGTTGTCCCGGTACAGAGCGCGGTATTTTAGGGGCGGAATGATTCGCTGCCGAGTCAGAAATTCCGTGATGGAGCGGGTGGACTCGCCCTTCGCGGCAAGGGAAAAGATCAGCGTTACAACATGGGCGGTCTGCTCATCGGGGACGAGACAATGCCGGTTTTCCGGGTCGCGCCGGTAACCGTATGGTGGGCACGCCGCATACTCTCCGGCGCTTTTTTTTGCCCGCATCACCGTTTTGATTTTTCGCGATACCTCGCGGATATAAACGTCGTTCATCGCGAACTGAAACGGGGCGAGCGCATTGTCCTTTTCCGAGTCAAAGTTGTCGTAGATGGCGATATACCGGATTCCGTGATCCGGAAAGAATTTCTCGGCATAGTAGGAGGATTCCTGCATATCCCGCCCAAGTCGCGAGAGGTCCTTCGTAATGATCAGGTTGACGGCGCAGCCGTCAAGGGACTGGATCATCGCGGTGAATCCCGGACGCTTGAAATTACCTCCGGACCAGCCGTCGTCGACGAATTCCTGCAGCAGCACGATTCCATATTTCTCGCAGTACTGCTGGATGGTCAGCCGCTGGTTCTTGATGCTGCCGGACTCGCTGGTTTTGTACTCTTCTTCGGATAGTCTTAAATAGGAATATGCGTAGAGCGTCATTGAACCCCTCCCAAACGCTCCCACATACGTGCTTCCGCGTCAAGTATACCATGCTTTGTTTCTCCCGTCATCAGGTAATTCAGAGCGGGGTTTCCGGATATTTCCAGAAACAAAACCTCATCGAGCCGGATGTTGGAAAAAGACCTGGTGACCCGGTAGCATTTGTTTTCGATCTGGTACGTCATGTCGTCGGCCATCGAATTCCTCCTTTTATGGAGTATTATGTCCATGATTGGAAAAAAGGTGCACACGGATCGAAAAAAGCGCCGCGCCGGTTTCATGCAGCCCGGCTTTTGGAAGGATTGTATGTCCGGGCGGGGAGGTGCAGCCAACAGGAGGAAGAGGCGGAAAACACTGCGAAAACAGCGCCGGGAAAACCGCTTTCACAGTTTTCCCGGCGCTGTTTTATTTTGGCTGTTTTGCAAATGTTCCCTGCGCCCCGCACAAGATCAGGCGCTGCAAGCGAAAATCGTTTGGGGAGCATCCACCGGAGTGCATGCCGATGTTAACTTCTCGTCTTGCCGAGATAGGCTTCCTTGATGGACTCGTCGCTCAGAAGCTCCTGACCGGTGCCGCTCTTTGTGATGATGCCGGTCTCCAGCACATAGGCAAAGTCCGCAATTTTCAGCGCCATATTGGCGTTTTGCTCCACCAGCAGAATGGTCACGCCCTGCCGGTTGATCTCCTTGATGATCGAGAAGATATCCTGCACCACCAGCGGCGCAAGGCCCAGCGAGGGCTCGTCCAGCATCATCATCTTCGGCCGGGACATCAGGCCGCGGCCCACCGCCAGCATCTGCTGCTCGCCGCCGGAAAGCGTGCCGGCGAGCTGCCAGTTCCGTTCCTGCAGACGCGGGAAAAGCGTATAGACCCATTCAATATCCTTGGCAATGCCGCTCTTGTCGTCACGAAGATAAGCACCGACCTTCAGGTTTTCCAGCACGGTCAGGTTTGGGAATACGCGGCGTCCTTCCGGGACCTGCGCAATGCCGGCCTCAAGGATCTTATTGCTGGGCTTTCCCAGAAGCTCCTGATCGTTGTAGTAAATGGAGCCGGACTTGGCTTTGACCAGAGCGGAAATGGTGCGGAGCGTCGTCGATTTTCCGGCGCCGTTTGCGCCGATCAGCGTCACGGTCTTGCCGTCCGGCACCTCGAGGCTGATGCCGCGCAGCGCCTGAATGCCGCCGTAGGCTACGCAGAGGTTTTCAATTTTAAGCATCTTCCTCCACCCCCAAATATGCGTCGATCACCTTCTGATTCGCCTGAATTTCCCGCGGCGTTCCCGAGGCGATCAGCTTGCCGAAATCCAGCACATAAATCCGGTCGGAAATATCCATGACCAGGTTCATATGGTGCTCGATCAGCAGAATGGTGATTTTGAATTCATTGCGGATCTGGCCGATGAACGAGGTCAGCTCGTCGGTCTCCTGGGGATTCATGCCGGCCGCCGGCTCGTCCAGCAGCAGCAGCTTCGGGTTGGTTGCCAGCGCCCGCGCGATCTCGAGTCTCCTCTGCTTGCCATAGGGCAGGCTGGTGGAGAGCTCGTTCCGTGCCCCCTCCAGTCCGACAATCCGCAGCAGTTCCTGGACCTCCTCACGCTGCCGTGCCTCCTCCTTCCGGTTGCCGCGGAATGTGGCGGAAAACACATTGCTGGTTCTGCGCATATGCTTGGCAATCAGAACATTGTCAAAGACGGTCTGGCTTTTCCAGAGACGGATGTTCTGGAAGGTTCGCGCCATACCGGCGTTTGTGATGACATCCGGCGCTTTGACAACGGACTTCCGGTATTCTCCGTGATTTTCGCCGGCATAGAGCTTCCTCATTTTTCCCTTGGGGTAGTTCTCCACCAGCAGCGTGTCGTTAAAGTACACCGCGCCGTTGGTCGGCTCGTAGACGCCGGTGATGGCGTTGAAGGCTGTGGTCTTGCCCGCGCCGTTCGGCCCGATCAGCGCCACGATCTCTCCTTCGTTGACCTCCATGCTGAGGTTGTTGAGGGCGACGACGCCGCCAAACTGCATGGTGACGTTTTCCAGTCGAAGCACATGTTCAGGCATGATCCTCGTCCTCCTTTCCGGCAGCGGGGGCTTTCTTTTTTGCAAATTTTCGTTTTAACCAGCGACCGAGACCGGCCAGATTGAGTTCGTTTTCGCCCATGATGCCCTTCCGGAAGAACAGCACCACAATCATGATGGCGATGGAAAAGACGACCTTCCGGAAACCTGGACGCAGAATGTTGAGGCCCGGGATGTTGAACTTTTCCTCGTCGAGGAACCGCAGCCACCACTCGGAGGCGCCGACGAAGATGAAGGCGCTGAGGCAGGAGCCGGTGACCGAGCCGATGCCGCCGATCACGACGATCAGCAGAATTTCATAGGTCATTGCCACCTTGAACGCCATGGCCTGTACTGTGGTCTGATACATGGCGAGCATGCCGCCCGCGATGCCCGCGAAGAAAGCGCTGATGACGAAGGAGAGCATCTTATGCTTCGCGAGGTTGATGCCCATGGCCTCCGCCGCAACCTCGTCATCCCGGATGGCCTTGAAGGAGCGGCCATAAGTAGAATTGATCAGCAGCGTGATGACATAGATGCAAATCGCCACCAGAAAAATCAGCGCGGTGGCCGAGAGGGTTACCACAACCTGTCCGCTGGAATTCGTAATGTTAAAATTGTCCAGATTGGTGAACTTGCGGAGCAGATTGGAGCCGTTGGTAATGGGCCCCAGCGCGTCCCACTGGAAGAAGGCGCGGATGATTTCCGCGAAGCCGAGCGTCGCCACGGCCAGATAGTCGCCGCGGAAGCGGAGCACCGGCAGGCCGATCAGATAGGCGAACAGCGCGGCAAGCAGGCCCGCGGCGATCAGGCTCAGAAGCACGCCGACGATCAGCCCGAACACCGGACCAAGCAGGCTGGACAGGCTCTCCACGACGGAGAACCGGATGATACCGCCGTCAAAATACTGATAAACCGCGGCGCGGTCGGCGCTCGCAATATTGAGCACGCCGAAGGTGTAGGCGCCGACCAGCATAAAGCCGGCCTGGCCCAGCGAGAAAAGACCGGTGAAACCGTTCAGCAGGTTCATGGAGACCGCCGCCAGCGCGTAGATCGCGCTTTTTTTCAGCACGGTGAACAGCATGGAGGAGCTGGGCACCACTTGCTCCAACACAAAGATCAATACGAGCAGCGCCAGAATCACGATCAGATTGGTTTTCTTACTTTTTTCCTGTTTGATCATCATGGCACCCCCTTAAACCTTATCCGTGGTCTTTTCACCGAACAGGCCGGTGGGCTTAAAGATCAGGATCAGAATCAGCAGAGCAAAGGTGAACGCATCGGAGAAAGTGGTCCAGCCCAGCGCCTTGATGACATTTTCACAGATGCCGATGATAAACGCACCGATCACCGCGCCCGGGACAGATCCGATGCCGCCGAAGACCGCCGCAACGAATGCCTTGAGGCCCGGCATGGCGCCCACTGTCGGCGTAACGCCGGTGTAGTTCGTGAAGAACAGCAGAGAGCCGACCGCCGCGAGGAAGGTGCCGATGATGAAGGACGCGGAGATGACCGAGTCGATCTTGATTCCCATCAGCAGCGAGGTCTCGAAGTCCTTGGAGACCGCGCGCATTCCCATGCCGACCTTGGTATGGTTGATCAGCAGCACCAGCAGTACGATCAGCACAATCGTCAGGATTGGGGTAATGAGCGTGACGCGCTTTGTGGTGGCGCCAAGCACCGTGACCGTGTCGCACAGCCAGGGGATGTCCGGGTATTGCTGCGAAAGACCGCCGGTGATATAGAGTGCCACGTTTTGCAGCAGGTAGCTGACACCGATGGCCGAAATCATGACGGACATCCGGGGCGCGCTCCGCAGCGGCTTGTAGGCCAACCGCTCCACCAAAAAGCCCAGAAGCACCGTTGCAATCAGCATCAACGGGATGGAGAGATAGAAGGGCATGGCCGTGGACGCATAGACCAAAATCAGTCCGGCCGCCATGAAAATATCGCCATGGGCAAAGTTGATCAGGCGAAGAATGCCGTAGACCATGGTGTATCCGATGGCGATCAGCGCATACTGACCCCCCACGGAAATGCCCGCCAACAGATAAGGCAGGTTATTTGTGATCCATTGCATGTGAGATCCTCCATATGCCGCCCGGCAGCCGTGCCGCCCGGGCGGTCAGATTCTGGAATGCCAAATATGGCATGGCGGAGGCCAGAAAGCCTCCGCCACAGGGGTTTTGGTTCAGATTAGTTGAGTCAGTTGGAGACCTTCTGTTCGCCGTACAGCTCCCATGCGCCGCTTGTGGTATTCATATGCTTCACAAACGCCGCATCGCGGATAGCGTCTCCGGTCTCATCAAATTCGATATGGCCGGTAATCCCGTCGTAGCTGACGGAGGGCAGCGCCGTCTTGACAGCGGCCGGATCGGTAGAACCGGCGGCCTTCAAAGCCTCCAGCGCCACGAAGTAGGCGTCGTAGCCCAGAACGGAGCAGGCTGCGATGGTGGTGTTGCCGCCGTTGTTGGCCAGAGCGGTGGAGTTGTTCTCCATCCACGTTTTGAAGCTTGTGTCGAATTCGGGATTGCCGCCTTCCACATAGAAGGTGGAGCAGTAGAGGTCCAGATTGGTGCCCTTGGCGGCCCCGGCAATGACGTTAGAGTCGAAGGTATCGCCCGCCAGAATCGGCATGCCGATGTTCTGCGTAGCAGCCTGCTCCAGGAACAGAGCCGCTGCCTCGACGGAAATCGGGGAGAGGCAGATGTCGCAGCCCTCGTTCTTGGCCTTGGTGATGTAAGAGGTGAAGTCGGAGTTGCCATCCTGGAACGTCTCGACGATGCAGGTGCCGCCCAGCTTCTCAAAGGCCGCCTTGAAGTAGTTGCCGACGCCGACAGAGTAGTCGTCGCCCAGCTTGGTCAGCACATAGGCCTTTTTAGCACTGTACTTTTCAACCGCCAGGTTGGCGAGGACGGTGCCCTGGAAGGGATCCAGGAAACAGATACGGAAGTAGTGGTCATTTCCCGCCGTGACCTGCGGATTGGTGCAGCTGACACCGATGACAGGAATGCCGGCGTTGGCAAATACATCGGAGCCGGCAATGGAGACGCCGGAGCCATAGGAGCCGAGCGCGACGCTGACGCCGGCGGAGACCAGGGTCTGGGCTGCGGAGATGGCTTTGTCGTTGGAGCTTTCATTGTCCACAATCTGAAGCTCGACGTTATAGGTCTTTCCGCCGATCTCAACTGTGGGGGAAACGGAATTCGCGTACTGGATACCGAGAGTCTCCTGCTTACCGGGGGCACCGTTATCGCCGGAGGCCGGCTCATAGACACCGATGCGGACCGTGTCGCCGCTGGTGGCGGCCGTCGTGCTCTGGGTTGAACTGCTGCTGCCGCAGGCGCAAAGTCCGACCACCATGCAAAGAACCATTACAATAGCGATGATTTTTTTCACGTTTCTTTCCTCCTGATTTTCGTTTTGCGAAAAAAAGCAAAAGCAACAAGCTTGTTTCTCGCTTCCAAAGCAATTTTATCATATTTCGCTAGACTTCTCCACATATTTTTATGCACTGCATAAATATTGTTCATGATGATAAAAATGTCCACCAAAAAGCGCACTTTCTTATTTAGAAAAGAACGTCAATTGGCGATTCTGCCAACAGTCCACGGGTGCCGCGCCGCATCCGCCGGTCCGGAAACACTGCGCTGCCGCGCCCGGACACCGAAATACGGAAATACCCTGCGTCGTATCCCGTGGCATCTTTTTCCAATGCATATCGCGCGAGCGCACGGTGTTCCGGAAAGGCTATATCATTTCGCGGGATTCCGTTTTTCCAAAAACGAAAAGGTGCCTTTTGTGGGGCAAAAAAGCAGCCCCGCCAACTGGGCGGGGCTGCGCAGAAAGAGACGCTGTTGAGAAAATCGGCAGGCGGTTATTCGAAATAGTCCGCGTACTGCGCGTCATAGAGCGGGAATTTGGAGATCAGATCGCGCGCGGACGCCTTGCAGCGGTCCAGCGTGGCCTGGTCGTCCGGGTGCTCCGCGACCTCGTTCATGATCTGCGCGACAATCTCAATGTCGGCCTCGTGGAAGCCGCGCTGGGCGGTGGAGGTCAGGCCGATGCGGACGCCGCTGGTGACATTGGGGGAGGCGGTGTCGCCGGGGATCATATTTTTGTTGAGGGTGATACCGACGTATTCCAGCGCGTCCTGGAAGGTCTTACCGGAGATGCCCTTGGGACGCAGATCCAGCAGAACGATGTGGTTCTCCGTACCGCCGGAGACGACGCGGAAGCCCTTTTCAGTCAAAGACTTCGCCAGATACTTGGCGTTTGTGACGACACGGCTCATGATCTCGTGGAATTCAGGAGTCGCGGCGTATTTAAAGGTGTAAGCTTTGGCCGCCATGGTCTGCAGGTGGATGGAGCTGACGGAACCGGGGAACACGCCGGCGTCCAGTTTCTTGGCGTACTCCTGCTTGCAGAGGACAAAGCCGCCGCGGGGACCGCAGAGGGTCTTGGCCATGGAGGAGGTGACAAAGTCGGCGTAGGGAACCGGGGAGGGGATGACCTTGGCGGCCACCAGGCCGGAGATGTGGGCCATGTCCACCATATATTTGGCGCCGGTTTCTTTCGCAATATTGCCGATGCGCTCGTAGTCGATGAGCTGGGGATAGGCGCTGCCGCCTGCGATAATGAGCTTGGGTTGTACTTCCTTCGCCTTTGCTTCCAGACCGTCGTAGTCGATCTGCTCGGTCTGATGGTTCAGGGCGTAGTGCTCAAAATGGAAGAACTTGGACATAAAGTTGGCGGGACTGCCGTGGGTCAGATGGCCGCCGTCGTCCAGGCTCATGCTGAGAATGGTGTCGCCGGCCGCCATCGTGCCGAGGCGCAGCATGGCGGCATATACGCCGTAGTTGGCCGTGGAGCCGGAATAAGGCTGAATGTTGATGTGGTCGGCGCCGTAGAGGGCTTGGCCTCGCTCGCAGGCCAGAAGCTCCATCTTGTCGGCAACCTGGGAACCGGCCTGAAACCGTTTGCCGGGGTAGCCCTCGGTTGTCTTGTTGTTGAACACGCAGCCGGCCAGCTCAAGACATTCAATCGGCGAGGTGCTCTCAGAGGCGATCATTTCGATGTTGTATCTCTGGCGCGTATACTCTTCCCGGACAATTTCATAGAGCGCGGGATCGTTTTTCCTGGTTGCTTTCATGACAATCCTCCGTTTTTTTGTAGAATTTCCAAATCTGCTGGCTCTATTATTACGCATTTTGGCGAAAAAGTCCATCCCGAATTTTGCGCATTCATTTCTTCATCAAGGGTATTTGTTCCCCGCGGTGCGGCGAACAAATACCGCCCCGACAATTTTTGCACCTTCATTTTGTTTGGAAGCCGTAAGTGAGGCGTTTTGATTTTTAATATGTATTTTTACGCCAACATCGGAGGCGGCCTCCATCTTGAACTTTTCCATGGCAGCCTTTGCTTCAGGGATATTGATGGAATTGCTTTTGCTGTTCATACATACATCTCCTCGTATCGTTTTCTGCGGATCAAAGAAATGAATTTCTATGTGCCGCATCACTATCATTTCCCGAAGCCTGTCGGATATGTAAGAATTCAGGGACGGTAATATTTACATGAAACGGATTTACCGCCCGGAAACCGAACTGCCGCGTTCCAAAAAAGAACCGGTAAAAATGGGAAAAAAGTTGAAAACACATTGACATAGCCTTCAATTCTTGTTAAAATAAGTCGTCTCAATTGGAAGATACGCGATCGAGTCTCTCCAAAGCAGGATATTCCGACCGCTGCGTGCCGGTGGCAGGCAGCAAAGGCCAGACGGACAGCCGGGTCGAATGCCGAATACCGCGATGCGGTTGGCAACTTCTGTTGCCTTATTGATTGAGTTAGAAGCTCAAGTTTTATAAGTTGGTAACTATAAACCAGTGCTTAACGGCATACAAACTTGTGAAATGGTCAATAAGAGTAGTAAAAGTAATCTTTGCTATATAGACTCTAAAAAAACCAGTTTTGAGATCGGCCGGCCTACACCCGCGGGGTAGGCACGGTGCAGTATGATTTCTCGCAAGTGATACGTATCCGTTCGTATCACTTGTTTTTTATTTTGCCGAGAAAGGACGCGCACGATGCAAAAAATTATTGAGCTGAGAAATGTTTCCAAAGCCTTTGATGGAGAAGAGGTTTTGGGGGATATTAATCTGGACGTCTACGACAATGAATTTTTGACGCTGCTCGGCCCCTCCGGCTGCGGCAAGACGACGATTCTCCGTCTGATCGGCGGCTTTGAGACGCCAAACAAGGGCGATGTGCTGTTTCTCGGTGAGAAGATCAACGATGTGCCGCCCTACCGGCGCAATATCAACACGGTATTCCAGAAATATGCCCTGTTTCCCCATCTGAACGTCTTTGAGAACGTGGCGTTCCCCCTCCGGGAGAAGAAGGTGCCGAAGGGCGAAATTAAGGAGCGGGTGCAGGAGATGCTGGCGCTTGTGGCGCTGACTGGGTTTGAGCACCGGAACGTGGTGCGCCTCTCCGGCGGACAGCAGCAGCGGGTCGCACTCGCGCGCGCGCTCATCAATCACCCCCGCGTGCTGCTGCTGGACGAGCCGCTGGGCGCGCTGGATCTGAAGCTGCGGAAGGACATGCAGCAGGAACTGAAAAAAATCCAGAAAAAGACCGGCATCACGTTTATTTTTGTCACCCACGACCAGGAGGAGGCCCTCTCCATGTCGGACACCATCGTGGTGATGTCCGAGGGGAAAATCCACCAGATCGGCAACCCGACGGATATCTACAACGAGCCGAAGAACGCCTTCGTGGCGGATTTCATTGGGGAGAGCAACATCGTCGACGGCGTGATGCTGGAGGACCGGAAAGTTACCTTCTCCGGCCATACCTTCGAGTGCGTGGACAGCGGGTTTGGCAAAAAGGAGCCGGTGGACGTGGTGGTTCGGCCGGAGGACGTGGACATCGTGCCGCGCGAACGGGGAACGCTCCGGGGCACCGTCACCTCCGTCACCTTCATGGGCGTCCACTATGAGATCATTGTGGACATCGGCGGCTTCAAGTGGATGATTCAGACCACCGATTACTGCGCCGAGGGCTCCGAGATCGGCCTGCATATTGAGCCGGATGCCATTCATATTATGAAGAAGTCCGCGTACTCCGATCTTTTCGGCGACTACTCCTCCTACAGCATGGAGATGGATGAGCTGTCCAACGCGGAAAGCGAGGAGACGGAATGAGGGGGCGCGAGATCAGGCGGCGCGTTCCCCTGCTGGAGCGGCTGGCGCTGGCGCCCTACTCCGTGTGGGCGGTCCTGTTTATCGTGGTGCCGCTGATCTTTATCGCCTATTACGCCTTCACGGACAACGCGTTTGCGTTTACCTTCGACAACATCACGAAGTTTTTCACGGCCACCTCCAACGTCACGGGGGACGACGGCGTGTCGCGGGAGGTCCGGACGTATCTGGTCATCTTCTGGCGCTCGCTGAAGCTGGCGGTGATCTCCACCGTGGTCTGCCTGCTGATGGGCTATCCCATCGCCTATATCATCGCGCGGGCCACGCCCCGGACGCAGAAAACCATGATTACCCTGATTATGGTTCCCATGTGGATGAACTTTTTGATCCGCACCTACGCCTGGATGACCATTTTGCAGGACACGGGCCTCATTAACGGCCTGCTGGGCGCGCTGAGGCTGGGGCAGGTGCACATCATCGGCACCGAGGCCGCGGTGGTCATCGGCATGGTCTACGACTATCTGCCGTACATGATTCTGCCGATCTACTCGATCATGGCGAAGATGGACGACAAGCTGCTGGAGGCGGCGCGGGACCTCGGCTGCAACAACGTGGGCGTTTTGCGGCGGGTCATCTGGCCGCTGAGCCTGCCCGGCGTGATCTCCGGCGTCACCCTGGTGCTGGTGCCGTCCATCAGCACCTTCTATATCTCCCAGAAGCTGGGCAACGGCAAGTTTTTCCTGATCGGCGACGCCATTGAAGGGCAGTATGTCGCGAACAATCTGCACTTTGCCGCGGCCATCGCCTTCATTCTGATGGTCATTTTGCTGGTCTGCATGGCCATTGCCCAGCGTGCTACCAACCAGCGCGTGAATGGAGGTGTGGCCCTGTGAAACGTGCTTCCAAGCTCTACACGGCCCTGATTTTAATCTTTCTGTTCGCGCCTATGGCCATTCTGCTGGTGTTTTCCTTCAACGAGGCCAAGAGCCTTTCGGTATTTTCCGGCTTTTCCCTCAAGTGGTACCGGGAGCTGTTCCGGGACGACGAGACGCTGAAGGCGGTTCGCAACACGCTGCTGCTCGCGGTCTGCGCCTCGGTCATTTCGACCGCGATGGGCACCGCTGCCGCCGTCGGCATCAACAAGCTGCGCCGCCGCTACCTCCGGCTGGCACTGGACACCGTGACCAACATCCCCATGATTAACCCGGAGATCATCACCGGCATTTCGCTGATGCTGATGTTTGTGTTCGTTGGCTCCCTCTTCGGCGCGGCCACCAGCCTGAACTTCTGGACCATGCTGATCGCCCACGTCACCTTCTGCCTGCCCTATGTCATTTTGCAGGTGCTGCCGAAGCTGCGGCAGATGGACAAGGCGCTGCCCGAGGCCGCCATGGATCTGGGCTGCACGCCCATGCGGGCGTTTTTACGGGTGGAGGTGCCCGAAATTCTGCCCGGCGTAATCACCGGCATGATTATGGCTTTTACGCTGTCGCTGGACGACTTCGTGATCAGCTATTTCACCCAGGGCAACGGCTTCCAGACCCTGCCCATCCGCATCTACAATATGACCAAAAAAACCGTTACCCCGAAGATGTACGCGCTTGCGACCATCATCTTCTTCGTCCTGCTGACGCTGCTGCTCGTCTCCAATCTGGTCGGGGATGAGGACAGCCGGAAACTGAAAGCGGCCCGGCAGAAAAAACATCACAAGGAGGTACACGCATGAACAAAAAATGGTTGCTGCTCTGCCTCGGCCTGCTGCTGGCGCTCTGTCTGGCGGGCTGCGGCTCCAAGGAGACCCTGACCCTGAACGTCTACAACTGGGGCGAGTACATCTCGGACGGCTCCGAGGACTCGATGGACACGGTGCAGGCCTTTGAGGATTGGTACAAGGAGACCTACGGCGTCGCCGTCAAGGTCAACTATGACACCTATGCCAGCAACGAGGATATGTACGCGAAGTTAAAAAGCGGCGCGGTCAGCTACGACGTGGTGATCCCGTCCGACTACATGATCGCGAGAATGGCCGAAGAGGATATGCTGCTGCCGCTCAACTATGACAACATCCCCAACGACCAGTATATCGCGGACGATTTCCGCGGACTCTACTACGACCCGGATAACAAGTATACCGTACCCTATACCTACGGCATTGTGGGCATCATCTACAACGCCGCGGAGGTGGACCCCGCCGACGCCACGGGCTGGGACCTGATGTGGAACGAGAAATACGCCGGGCGAATTCTCCAGTTCAACAACTCCCGTGACGCCTTCGGCACGGCCATGTATAAGGACGGGCTGGACGTCAACACCACGGACACCGCGGTCTGGGATCAGGCGCTGACGACGCTGCAAAGCCAGCGCAGCCTGGTCAAGAGCTACGTCATGGACGAGATTTACAATATGATGGAGTCCGGCGAGGCCGCCATCGGCGCGTACTACGCGGGCGACTATTTCACCATGCTGGACGCCGAGGCCGAGGGCGTGGATCTGCGCTTCTACTATCCGGACCCCACCAACTATTTTGTGGATGCCATGTGCATTCCCTCCTGCTGCCAGAATCAGGAGCTGGCGGAGCGGTTTATCAATTATATGCTCAGTGAGGAGCCGGCCATTGCCAACGCCGAGTATATCTACTATGCCTCGCCCAACTCGCTGGTCTATGAGAACGAGGGCTATATCGAGGATATGGGCGAGGAGGCCATGGGAATTCTCTATCCGTCCCAAGGCGGCTTCGCCGAGCAGTACAACCGGTACGCCTACCGAAATCTGGACACGGACCTGCTGACCTATCTCAATTCGCTCTGGGAAAATTTGAAAATCGGGTAAAACAATGCGCTGCGGCGACAAACCGCAGCGCATTTTCTATGCACGCCGGCAGACACAGAATCAGGTTTTTTTCATACCATAGGGTAAAGGAGGTTGTGCTATGGACCCATATGATAAGGAAAAAACACGCCAGATCTGGAAACGGGTGCTGGGTGAGGACGAGAGCAGCGTCGAAATGACGGCAATGGACTCGGAAAAACTGCGGGACATGATCGCGGACGAAAAGACCGATTCCTGTACATACCGCAAAATGGCCCAGAGTGCCTGCGGAAAAGATGGGGAGGTGCTGCGGTGCGTCGCCCAGGAGGAATACTGTCACAGCAGAAAGCTGGAGACGGTTTATTACATCTGGACCGGGGAGAAGGCACAGGTGGTGTCCAATCCGCTGCCCCAATACTGCTCCATGCCCGAGGCGCTGCGGGACCGGTATCAAAAGGAGCTGGAGGGCGAGAAGGGGTACCGGCAAGCCGCTGAGGAGCTGCCGGAGCATCGGGATCTGCTGCTCTGTCTCGCCGCAGGCGAGGCGCATCACGCCGAAATCATGCGCTGCCTGCTGCAGCATTATGTATAAAAAACATCCCGAAAAACGGAAATCCGTCGGAAAACCGACGGATTTCCGTTTCTGTTTTGGCTGTGCTATGCATGGTTAGAATGCGGAACGGCGGGCCTTCTCCGCCTCTTTACAACGTATAGGACCATTGCGATCACGAAGACAAGGTAGAATGCCGCGCTGATGCCAAAGCCAACAAACAAATCTGTTGGGCGGAATTTCATCTGGATCTCATACGTTCCGGGTTCCAGGTGGATTCCCATAAATGCCTGATTCACCTTGCTGATTTCGGCTGGCTCGCCGTTTACGGTGGCTTGCCAGTATTGGTTGTAAGATTGCAGAATAGTCAGATAGCCCTCTGTGTCTGCGTGAACCGTTACGGAAAAGCTGTTTAGCCCAAAATGATCGACCACGACGTTTTCTGAGGAATTCAGGCGTTCATAACTGTATTGCACGCACCGCAGCGGAAAGGCGCTTTCGAGGGACACCGTAACTTCGGAATATGCGGCATTGACACTCGGCAGGCAGAACTCGATATACAGTTCTCCGTTTTCCGATGTGCTAACAGGAAAATTGCTCGAGAAAGAGCGAACCTTTCCGCTGCTGTCGGTAAATTGCAGCGTTGCAGGTGTTTCGCCAACAGCGTCTTCTGCGGCCAGATAGATTCTCAAAGCCCTTGAAACAGAGGTATCTACCGCGATGCTGCTTGTAATGTGAATCGTATGATCCGCGACCACGGAATCCAGATCGACGGCGGATACCGCAGATGGATGAATTTCAGTCAGACTGTCTTCGTCGATCGTGCTGAGGAGTGGTTCGTCAACAAAAATCTGCGTGCTCGAAACAGAAGGCTGGTTGGCCCAAACATCAAAAGCAACGCTGTCTGCACTTACGACGTCATTCGTAAAATAAACGACGGGATTGCTTGCGATAATACTCCGGTTATAGGTGGCCTTATAGTTTTCGGTATCGCGCAGCTTAAACGACAGATAGCCCTCCTCGTCAAAAGTCTTTTGGAAAAGGATCTTCTGACTGTCCAGTCCGCTGGTGCTTCGGACGCTGTCCTTAAATTCCAGCGTGTTATTCCTGCTTTCCAAGGCTGTCTCCTGCGCGTCGATGCTTTTCTGATCGCTTTCACTGTAAACACTTTGCGTTGGTAACCCCTGCGCAATGGTATCCGAAGTAGCCGAATAGGCATACACAAATACTTCACAGATGACGAGAACGGTCAACACAATCGGAAACGAATGTTGGAACAGGTTCTTTGTTTGCTCCAAATAAAACAACAGCCAGTACGAGCCAAAAATGGCACCTGCGAGAAAGCAACTCGACGACAGGCTGGAAAGCACGTCCGCGTGATACGAGTCGTCGTTTTGGACAAGCAGCCAGACGGACAGCACGGCCCATGCCGCCAGGAGGATGAGCGCCGCGACTTTCGTTACACGGAGGGCGGTGTGGGAAAACGATCTGTTTCGGATGACATCCAGCCATACGTCAAGCATACCGAGCAAGACAAATAGCAGGAAGAGCGCGCGAAGGGTGGTTGGAAACCGGAAAGAGGAATAAAATGGCACAAATCGATACAAGAGCGAATGCAGTGCGGAACTTTTCCCCCAGAAAAGCAGGAAACATACGACGGCAAGCGCGAAGGATACCTTCCGTTCCTTCGAAAAGGTCGTCGAGGGAACCATCGGTAACGTGATCAGAAGGAAAATGCTGGCGTAGAAATTGTTCATGGAGGATTCGCTGCCGGTGAAAACACTTCTCGTCCCGGGCAAAATCGCAGAAAACAGCGCATAAAAGGGCTGCGTATTGGGGTTCTGACCCATATCGCTCCGCGTAAGTTCCGGCAGGTAGTTTACAAAGGGAATCATTGTGACGGCTGCCGCAAGCATGGTAAATACGACAAGAAGGAGGAATGGCACGGCTGCCTTCAGGATGCTTTTTATTACGCTGCCCTCCCGTGAATAGCTTAAAACCATGACGAATGGGATCAGCAGGAGAAACAAGTCGAAAAACATTTCCGGATATCCGCCAAGCCAGATCATACTCGCTGCGATCCCGCCCAGCATAAGAAATACGATGCTTCGCGTATCGAGATAGCGTAGAATACAATACAGAACATAGGGGATCCAGGCCGCGGAGATGATGATCATGATATGCTGGGCGTTGGAAAGGAAGATCCCGGAACCGGCATAGATCACACCCGCCAGAAACGAGGCGATGACGACGGAGGCGTCTGTCCCGCCGTAGCGCCGTGAAAGGTAGCTTTTTGACAGAAGGTAGGCGCCAAATGCGGCAATCACGATATGGAGGCAATAACTGACGGCAACGAGATTGACGCGAGTGGGCATCAGGTCAATCAGCAGCGTGACAGGATACAATACCGGCATGCCGACAATGCAGTAATATGGGGTGCCAAACATTTCAAGCGGATTCCACACGGGAAACGTACCGCTCTTGATCACATCGGAAATAAATACCTGGCTGGGATACTCGGCATCCCAAATATCCCATTTCATCAGATTATCCCCGAGCAAAATCGACCAATTTACAAAAAAAACAATTCCCGCGAAGATCAGAAATACCAGTAGGTTAATCCCGATATTTTTATGCCCGCGGTTTGAAGCGGAGAGTCTAGTCATCGCACTGCTCCTTGCCTGTTTTTTTGATAAACACAAAATACTTCACGATTAGGAACGTCAGAGGGATACTGATGATCGCCGCAAGCACATATGCGATCAGGACATGCCATCCGAGCAGGTTAAAAATGACGAACACAACCGCGTTCTGAATTAAAAAGTTCGGGATATACGATACGAAAAACTTCAGCATCGCGGCAAGATTGAGCCGCTGCCTGAAATTAAACTTGCAGTTCAGAACATACGCGATCGTCAGACTACAGACGTAACCGATCACAAACGCGAGATTTGCATTCAGATTCAGCAGCTTCGTGAACACATAAGAAAATACGGAACCGTTCAGCGTGTTGACCACGCCGATGATCAGGAAAATGATAAAATTTTTATTCCAATAATGCTGCTTGAGTTTGTTCAGAATATGCATATTGTCACTTGGCCTGCCTCGTTTTTACTTCGTCAATGATAAACGGCGGTCTCTGCCTTACCGAGTCGAACATTCTCCAGGTATATTCTCCCAGTATGCCGATTGCAAACATGACCAGCCCAAAGCCAAACAGGATCAGGATAGCCAGCGTGGTATAGCCGGAGACGGTAATGTTGCCGGTGAGTTTCATGATCAGAACAACCAGCGCCCATATAATAGACACCATAAAAAACAGCATGCCGAAAGTGCTGATAAATTTAACCGGAAAATAGGAAAACCCAAAAATTGAGTCAGAAACGAGTTTGAATTTCTTTTTTAGCGTCCATTTTGACTTGCCGATGGTTCGTTTTTGCCTGACATAATACACATGGGCGGTTTTAAAGCCGCACCACAGGATTTGGCCCATCAGCGTTGTATTTTGCTCTTCCATGGCGACCAGTAAGTTTACAACCTTCCTGTCGATCAGAAAGCAATCAAAGCCGCCCTTCGGCATATTCGGCAACGCCAGCTTCCGGACGATGCCGTAGTAAAGGTTCGCAAATGCTTTTTGGGAAAAGCTCTCTTCCCGGTCTTTTCTGACGGCGAGGACCACGGAATATCCCTCGCTGCGCTTTTCCAGCATTTCCAGAATCAGCGAAGAGGGCTCCTGCTGATCCGCGGCCTTCATCGCGACACAGTCGCCCGTTGAGACGGATAAGCCCGCGAGAATCGCGGAATGCGATCCGAAATTCCGGGAGAGACGAATAGCCCGGATCCGCTCGTCCATTGTCTGGAGTCTCAGGATTTCCTCATAGGACCCGTCCTTTGAGCCGTCGTCAACCAGGATTAATTCATAGTCATTTCCCGCGCCAAGCAGCGGGTCGAGGACGTTCACTTTGAGGTCGTCATACATGGGAGCAAGGTTGTCCTTGTTATAATAGACCGGTACAATAATGGACATTTTCATTTTGCGACCCCGATTTCTCTGTAATATTCCTGCTTGTCTCTGATATATTCCGCTGGATCGTACTGCGTATCGGAGAGCACCAGCAGCACGGAATCTTTGGAAAAATCATACATATCCTTCCACACCATTCTGGGAATCGCAACCCCTGTGTGCGGCCGGTTCAGTTCAAAGACCTCGTAGCTGTTCCCGTAATCGACCCTGACTTTGGAAGTCCCCGAAACATTGATGAGCACAAACTGAGAATACCGGTTGGCGTGTCGTCCCCGGACGACGCTTGCGTCGCTCCCGTAGATGTAAAAGACGCGCTTGATATCAAACTTAATATCCTTCATTCCTTCAATCACGACAAGATGACCGCGCTCATCGCCGTTCTGGGAAAACGCGATGGGCATTGCCTTGCGGTCCAGCGCTGTTTCCAGCGTCTCCGGATTCCGATACCGCGCGTAATATCGGAGATTTCGCCAGATGCCATCGATGAGTACCTGCTTCTTGAGGCATCCCTCGTAAACAAAATTCATTTTGCTGTAAAACTTAATGGCGCGGAGATTATCCTCCAGCACATTCAGATAAATTTTCTCCAGACCGAGTTCATCAAAGGCCAGCTTTTCGAGCGCCTCCGTCGCAGGCGCCGCCACACCCGCGCCGATGTACTTTTTTCTGAGCGAAATTGCGTATTCCGCGGAGCGGCTGGAGCGGTCCAGGTTTTTCAGGCTGATACTGCCCATATATTCGTCGTCGTCGCCGACGATGGCGAAGTGCTTCTGCGACTCCGTCTGAGAATGATCGATAAAGTTCAGCGCGTCCTCCATTGTTGCGGAAGAAAAATCTCTGGCAAAGAACTGATTCAGCGCAGGATCGTGCATCCACTCAAGCATGCCGATTGCATCCTTGCGTTCAAATGGCCGCAATCTAACGTTCATCATTGACCTCTCCAATTATTTATTGTGTCAACCACATAGTTTTGTTCCTCTGCCGTCATGCCGTTATAAAGAGGAAGCGTGGCAACGGTTTGCGCATAGCGCTCCGCAATCTTCATACTGCCGACCCGGAACCCCAGATAGGCATAAGCCTGAGAAAGATGCGGCGGTATCGGGTAGTGGACAATAATGTTGACGCCTTTTTGACCCATATAGTTCAGGAATGCGTCCCGGTTTTCCGTTCGAACCACGAACAAATGCCAGACCGAGGTCGCATTTTTCCGGACGGACGGAAGGATAATGCGGTCGTTTACGATTTCACTGAGATAGGTTTCGGCAAGCCTGCGCCGCTCCTGGGTAATCTCGTCGAGATGTCCGAGCTTGACACGCAACAGCCCGGCCTGCAGCTCGTCCAGTCTGGAATTCATGCCGACGACCTCATTGTGGTATCGTGTCTGGCTGCCATAATTCCGAATCATGCGGGCCTGTCTGTCTACGTTTTCCATATTCGTGACGATGGCGCCCCCTTCTCCGAAGGCACCGAGGTTTTTGGAAGGGTAAAAACTGTAGCACGAGACATCCGCATATGTCGTGGTGGGGCGATCATGGTATCTGGAACCATGGGACTGCGCGCAGTCCTCAATCAGGAAAATCCCGCGCTTTTTGCTAATCTCGCGCAGTTTGTCCATCTGGCAGGATTGGCCGTATAAATTGACGCTCATAACCGCCTTTGTTCTCTCGGTAATGCGCGCCTCGATTTGGGAAACGTCGATGTTATAATACTCGTCCGGCTCCACAAAAACGGGAGTCGCGCCGCAGATGGTAATGCCCATGACGGTTGCAATATAGGTGTTGGCCGGGACAAGAACTTCATCGCCCTTGCCAACGCCCAGCGCGCGAACCGCGATAATCAGCGCGTCGAGTCCGCTTGCGACGCCGACGCAGTATTTTGCGTCGGTGTACTCCGCAAATTCTTTTTCAAACCCGGATACCTGCGCGCCAAGCACATACCAACCGCTGTTGAGGACTTCCACTGCCTTTTTTTCATATTCATCCTTGTACATTAGGAACTGCCGCTTTAGGTCATTCGATGGAATTTTCAAGAGATTCCCCCCATGTCTGGTTTTTTTTGGCCGCCAGTGCTAAATTAACAGGTTTGCTGTTAAACCAGGCCGAATTCTGATGTATGATATACTGTCATTATATCGCGAAGTGCTCAAAAAGTAAATGCCACAGTTGTCCGTTCCGACCGGATTCAACAAGCATCTCGCAACTGTGCCGCTGCATCGCACAGGACCGTTGGTTTAGGTGATGTGCTCCCCCTGCGGCAGCATTAGCAGCATTATGTATAAAAAGCGCCTGCAGGCGCAATAAATTCCCGGCAAGACGGCTTCCTGGCCGTCTTGCCGGGAATTGCTTTTCTGCCTTTTCGGCTACACCGGCGCGGAGAGGACAAAGTCCACGGGGATGTCGTGGAGGTCGGTGTCCAGATGGGGAAACACCTGGAAATCGAAACAGAGCGCGATGGTTTTGTGCTGTAGGTGGAGCGCGAGGTAGCGGTCATAGAACCCGCCGCCGTAGCCGCAGCGACGGCCCTCCGGGTCGAAGGCCAGCCCGGGCATCAGCAGCAGCGCCGTCTCGTCGTCGGCTTCCGGGCCGTCGGAAACGGGCTCCGGAATGCCGCAATAGCCGGGCGCCACGGCATCGAGGTCGTCCAGCCAGAGGAACTTCATCACAGCGCCGAACACCTTCGGCACCGCCACGCGCTTGCCGTCCTTTTGCGCCTGCCGGAGGAGCGGCATGGTGCGGACCTCCTGGTTATAGGACAGGTAGGCGTACAGCGAGCGCGCGGCAAGGTAGGCCGGGTGCTCCGCCAGCATCCGGCAGAGACGCTCGCTTGCGGACACAATCTGTTCCTCGGTCATCGCTCGCTTTTTTTCGCGGATTTCTGCCCGCAGGGCGCGCTTATCCATTCAAATCGCCTCCAGTTACTGCCATTTTCGCACAGGCGTGCCGGAAAGTCAATTCGAAGCCCACAGCAATTTTACAAAATGTTCATCCATCGGATGGGATCTGCGGTATAATAAGTGCAGAAATAGAGAATGGGGGCGTCTGGAATGGCAAAATCAGTTTTGATCGTGGAAGACGACAACAATATCGCGGATCTGCTCCGCCTGTATCTGGAAAAGGAGGGCTTTCAGGTGACCATTGCGCCGGACGGCGGCAAGGGCGTCGAGGCGTTCCACCAGGCGAAGCCGACGCTGGTGCTGTTGGACCTGATGCTGCCGGTCCTGGACGGCTGGGGCGTCTGCCGCGCCATCCGACAGGAGTCGGATGTGCCGATTATCATGCTGACGGCCAAGGGCGAGACGACCGACAAGGTGACCGGCCTGAAGCTGGGCGCCGACGACTATATCACAAAGCCCTTTGAGATGAAGGAGGTCCTTGCCCGGGTCGAGGCGGTGCTGCGCCGCAGCGGCGAGGAGCCGGTCAAGAACGGCAAGCGGCTGGAGTTTGACAAGCTGATCATCGATATGGACGCCTTTGAGCTGACGGTGAACGGGAAAAAAATCGACACACCGCCCAAGGAGATGGAGCTGCTGTTCCATCTGGCCGCCACGCCGAACCGCGTCTACACGCGGAACCAGCTCCTGGACGAGGTTTGGGGTTTCGACTACTTTGGCGACTCCCGCACGGTGGACGTGCACATCAAGCGTCTGCGGGAAAAGCTGGAGGCAGTTTCGGAAAAGTGGAGTCTCAAAACCGTCTGGGGTGTCGGTTATAAATTTGAGGTGGTCTGACTGTGCGGACGATGTTCGGGAGAATGTTCTCCCTGACGGCGGCGCTGATCCTGCTCAGCTGCGTGCTCCTCGGCCTCAGCTTCCGCGTGGTCATCGGCAGATATCTGCTGCAGGAACGAAAGGAGACGCTGGAGGCCAACGCAACCTCGGTGGCGAATCTGGCTTCGGCCTATGATACCGCCGGCGAGCTGGAAAACAACTGGGACTTTCGCATCAGCCTGAGCTTTGCGGCGGACGTCTCCTCCGGCGAGACGCTGATCTGCAACGAAGCGGGCACGGTGGTGCTCTGCTCCTGCGGCGACCGCCTCTGCGAATATCTGGGCAAGACGGTGGACGAGAGCATCTTGAGCCGGGCCGAGACGTCCGGCAGCTACTACGAATGCGGCACGCTGGACGGCCTTTATGAGGAGTCCCGACTGTGCGTCTGTATGCCCGTGGTGTCCAACACCAGCGGGGAGTGTATCGGCTCCGTGATCGTCTCCACCGACGTGGGACAGGTTACGGCATTTCTCGCCCGCATGACGAATGTCTTTCTGATGACCTCCGTGGTCGTTCTGATTATCGCCATCACGGCGACCTCCTTTGCGTCCAACAAGGAGACAAGGCCCCTGAAAGAGCTGGCAAAAACCGCCCGCGAGTTCGGCCATGGCAATCTGAGTGCGCGGGTCCCGACGGGGAAGGAAAACACGGAGGAGACGGACGAACTGGCCGCCGCCTTCAACAACATGGCGAACAGTCTGGAGAAGTCGGAGCTGCAGCGACGGGAATTTGTGGCCAACGTCAGCCACGAGCTGAAAACCCCCATGACCACCATCGCCGGATTCATGGACGGCATGCTCGACGGCACGATTCCGGCGGAGCAATATCCAAAGTATATGCAGACCGTTTCCGACGAGGTGCGTCGGCTGAGCCGGCTGGTGCGGAGCATGCTGGAGATTTCCAGAATGCAGGACCAGGGCATTCCGGACGGGAGCAAGCAGAAATTCGACGTCTGCGAAACCATTGGGCGGGCGCTTCTGACTTTCGAGCAGAAGATTACCACGAAACACCTGCTGGTCGAGGTGCAGATGCCGGACAACGGCATCCTCGTCTTTGCGCAGGAGGACTCCATCACGCAGGTCATCTACAATTTGCTGGACAACGCGGTCAAGTTCTGCGGCGAGGGCGGCAACCTGTATCTGCAGGCGGAATCGGACGGGACAAAGGCCACCGTCAGCGTCGCCAACACCGGGCCGACGATCCAGGCGGAGGAGCTGCCTCTGGTATTCGAGCGGTTCCACAAGACCGACAAGAGCCGGTCCATGGACCGTGACGGCGTCGGCCTGGGCCTATATATTGTAAAAACCATTGTGGTCAACCACGGCGAGGACATTTCCGTCACCAGTCGGGACGGAGTGACCAGATTCAGCTTTACCCTTCCGGTAAAATAACGGAACGGAGGTGTTTGATATGGACGCGGATCATGAATCTCAGGACCGCAATTCCAACGAAGAAAATGAAAACCCCTATACCGGCTACTACGGAACCGGCGCACCGAAACGGGGCCGCGGCGGCGGGATCCTGCCATTTTTGATTTTCCTGATTGTCCTGGTTTCCGCGGTGCTTCTGTTTGCGAAAAGCTACGACGTGCAAGTGGTGCAGGGCGAAAACGGCATGACGCTTTCCGTCAGCAAAAAGGGAAGCACGGCGGTTTCCACGTCGGAGACGCAGGCGCTGCAAGGCGGCGAACAGACCGAAGCGGCGGAAACGACCGCGGCGGAGACAACGGCGCAGACGGCGGTCGTCGGCGTCGGTACCGGTGCGGAACTGCAAATTTCGGACAGAACGCCGGCGGAGACGGCGGAAGCGCAGCCGGACGGCGCGTTGACGCTGCAGGAGATCTATCAAAAGACGATTCCCACCGTGGTCTCGATTCTGACGACCACCCAGACCGGCAGCGCCTCGGGCACCGGCATCGTCATGACAGAGGACGGCTATATCATTACCAACAACCATGTGGTAGAGAACGGTGTCTCCGTCACGGTGGTACTGCAAAATGATGAGGAGTACCAGGCCTCGGTGGTGGGCGCGGATTCGGTCAGTGACCTCGCGGTGCTGAAAATCGACGCGCAGGGTCTGACGGCAGCCGAGTTTGGCGACTCTGCGCAGGTACAGGTGGGCGATGAGGCGGTGGCCATCGGCGATCCGCTCGGCATCGAGCTGCGCGGCACCATGACCGACGGAATCATCTCCGCCATCAACCGGGACCTGACGGTCAACGGCCGGACCATGACGCTGCTGCAGACCAACGCGCAGTTGAATAACGGCAACTCCGGCGGCCCGCTGATTAACCAGTTCGGCCAGGTCATCGGCATCAACACCATGAAGATGGGCTCCTATTATTCGAATTCCGTAGAGGGGTTGGGCTTCGCCATCCCCATCGCGACGGCAAAACCCATCATCGACGAGCTGATCGAGCAGGGGTATGTCAGCGGCCGCCCGGCCATCGGCATTCAGGGGGACGCGGTCCCCGGCTATGCGCAGGCCTATTACCACATGCCGAACGGCGTCTATGTCTCCTATGTCTTTGAGAGCTCGGACGCTTATCAGAAGGGGCTGGCGGAGGGCGATATCATCACTGCCATCGACGACACGACCGTGACCTCCATGGACGATCTCAACGCGGTCAAAAACCAGCATGTGGCCGGCGACGAGGTGACCCTGACGGTCTACCGCGGCGGAAAATATTATGAGGTCACCGTGACGCTGATGGACCAGAACGACGCGGATTAACAAACCGGACTGCCGCAAAACAGCACACCGATGAATCGGAATCCTTGCAGGGGCCGTGTATTGCCACCCCTGCAGGCGTGAGATTCACCCTCGCCTGATTTTGCGGCAGTCCCGTTTTTTCGCGGTTGCTGCTTAAACGCCGTCCCGGTAGAGCGGGTGGCGGGCCGTCATGGCCGCGACCCGGCGGAGGACATCCTCCCGGCTGCCGACGGGGTCCGCGGCGGTTTGACAGATACAGTCGGCGATCTCCCGCATGTCGGCTAGGTCGAAGCCCCGCGTGGTGACGGCGGGGGTGCCGATCCGAACGCCGCTGGTGGCGCTGGGGCTGGCCGGATCGTGCGGAATGGCGTTCTTATTGACGGTGATGCGCACCGCGTCCAGCCACGTCTGCAGTTCCCGCCCGCTGATGCCGAGGCCGCGCAGATCGGCCAGCATCAGGTGGTTGTCCGTGCCGCCGGAGACCAGCGGAATGCCCCGTTCCAGCAGACCGTCTGCCAGCGCCCGGGCGTTTTCCACCACGCGGCGGGCATACTCGGCAAACTGCGGCTGCATGGCCTCTTTGAGGCAGACCGCCTTGGCGGCGATGACATGCATCAAAGGGCCGCCCTGCGTGCCGGGAAAGACGGCGCTGTTGAGCTTTTTGGCGAATTCCGCCCGGGCCAGAATCATGCCGCCGCGGGGACCGCGCAGGGTCTTGTGGGTGGTGGTGGTAACCACATCGGCATAGGGCACCGGATTCTGGTGCATACCGCCGGCCACCAGGCCGGCAATGTGGGCCATATCGACCATCAGGAGCGCACCGTTTCGGTGGGCGATGTCGGCGAAAGCCCGGAAGTCAATGGCCCGCGGGTAGGCGGAGGCGCCCGCGATCACCAGCTTTGGGCGGTGCTGCCGCACCAGATCCTCCACCTGATCGTAATCGATCCGTCCGGTCTCCGCGTTTACGCCATAGGAGACGCTGTGGTAGAGCTTGCCGGAGAGGTTGACGGAGGCGCCATGGCTCAGATGGCCGCCGCTTTGCAGATCCATGCCGAGCAGGGTGTTGCCCGGCTGCAGCAGCGCCGCGTAGACCTCCAGATTGGCCTGCGCGCCGGAGTGGGGCTGCACGTTGGCAAATTCCGCGCCGAAAAGAGCTTTGGCCCGGGCGATGGCGATGCCCTCCAGCTCGTCCACATAGTCGCAGCCGCCATAGTAGCGGCGGCCCGGATAGCCTTCCGCGTATTTATTGGTCAACACGGAACCCATGGCGGCAATGACGGCGGGGGATGCCACGTTTTCCGAGGCAATCAGTTCGATGTTCCGGTTCTGCCGGGTGAATTCCTTTCCGATCAGACCCGCGAGTTCGGGGTCAAAGGCGGTCAGGTAATCCAGATTTTCGCGAAGCTTGTTCTGCATGGTTGCACTCCTTCCAAAATAAAAAAAAACGAGAAAACCGGGCTCCGGTTTCCTCATTGCGCGTATGCAGAGACAGGCTCCCCTGTCTGCATACTCTGTCCTTTTGCCTGAGAGATTCGGCGAAACGCCTTGCACCTTCGGCACTCAACTAAATGAGTTTCTCCAGAGATTCCTTCTTTTTCCAGTCCGCTTCCGCGTTCTGAAAACTATCAACGGATTCCGTATGAACTTGCCTCTTATTATAGCGTGGGTTTTGTCAATGTCAACAGGTAAAAGCGCATGATTCTGTGCAAAATAGAAGAAACTGTCTGCAAGCAGTGCCGGGCAGTGCGGGAGTGAAGGCAGGAGAGGCGGCGGATCGCGGCGGAAGCGCGGTCTTTTCTCTTCACAAACGGCTGGGTTTGTGGTATGCTGTAGCAGAATCCAGATAGTTGTCAACTATCTGTATCTTACGGGGGAAATGCCATGCTTCGTTATGTCCTGATCGTCCTTGTCGCCTATCTTCTGGGTTCCATCAACTCGTCCGTTCTGGTCTCCAAGGGCCTGTACCGCATCGATATCAGAACCCGCGGCAGCGGCAACGCAGGCGCGACCAACGTGGCCCGGGTGTTCGGTATGGCCTCCGGCCTGCTGACCTTCGGCGGCGACATTCTCAAGACGGCGGCCGCCATGCTGACCGGCCGTGCCATCGGGGGCATGACGGGGTTCTATGTGGCGGGGTTCGCCTGCCTGGTTGGTCACTGCTACCCGGCCTTTTTTCATCTCAAGGGCGGAAAAGGCGTGGCAGTGGGCGCGGCCATGGCGCTGCTGCTGGACTGGCGCATGTTCCTCTGCCTGCTGGCTGCTTTTCTTGCGGTGTTCCTGCTGACCAAAATGGTGTCCCTCTGCTCCATCGTCGCGGCGGCGCTGCTGCCGGCATGCTGTCTGCTGTTTGGATTGCCGACGCTGCCCTGCGTGTTATCGGCTGTGGCGGCGGTCATTGTCATCTGGCGGCACCATGGCAATATCCGCCGGATTCTGCGCCATGAGGAGAAGAAATTTGTGCCGAAGTCCAGGAAAAGCACGGATTAATTTGGATGGTGGCGGAATTGCTGATTTCCCGTCATCTCCGCCAAAAACGCGCGGGAACATGCCACGTATTTCCTGCCATTTTTGGCTAAGCTGATAAAAAATGCTCGGCCGGCCATCCACCCCGATTTTATCAGCGGGTTAAAGGGGATCATCGGCAAGCTGCGCAGCGGCGGTCTCGGATCGCGGCTGCGTCTCTTTTCAGGAGAAACGTGCCGGATTACGCTGCGCATGGGATAGGAGGTGCGGATTTGAAACAGAAATTGCCGCAATTTGCCGCACGGTGGCACGAAGCATTCCAGGAGGAGTCGCTGCTGCGGCGCCTGCATGACCGGGGCGACGCCGCCCAGTGGGCGGCCTCCTCGTTTTATTTGCAATTTTTGCCGGTGGAGCACCGCCTTACCTGTGTGGAGGTTTTGCGGGCAGCGGAACCGCTGTTTGCCGGAATTCCAGAGCCGGAGGGCGGCTGGCCCACGTTTGTCCTGAATACGGCGGTGGCCGGGATCTACCCGAACCGTGCCGTGCCGACGCTGCCCGCGCAGCAGGACGCCGCCCGCTGTGCGCTCTGTGCGCTGCAGCAGCTCCTGACAGAGGAAAGGACCGTTCTGCCCTTTGACCGACGTCTCGACTTTGATTTTATAAAACCGGAGGCGTTGAAGGGAGATCCGCACGCCGCGGAATACCGCCGGTTTCTCCGTATCTGGAAGACGGACTGCGTCTATGAGATGCTGCGCCTGTCCGGAGAGCTGACGCCCTTTCGCACGCTGCCCCATATCGCGGGGGTTCACTTGATTGCCTTGCAGACGGCGAAGGAGCTGAAGGAAGCGGGCGGTCCGGTGGATATCAGCCTGGTTTCCGCCGCCGCCGCCGGTCATGACATCGGAAAATTCGGCTGCATGCCGGAGGAGCGGGTGCCGTACCTGCACTATTATTACACGGACCGTTGGTTCGAGAGCCGCGGCCTGCCCGCCGTGGGCCAGATCGCGGCCAATCACTCCACCTGGGATCTGGAGTTGGAGAACATGTCGGCGGAGTCCATGCTGCTGATCTATGCCGACTTCCGCGTCAAGCAGCAGAGCGGCGATGGGGAGACTGCAATTTACAGCCTGGACGACGCCTTCGATGTGATTCTGCATAAGCTGGACAATGTGGACGGTGATAAGCGCCGCCGGTATGAATACGTCTACCATAAGCTCCATGATTTTGAGCTCTATTTGCAGTCCAAGGGCGTGGACGTGACGCTGTCGGGGAAACGGACGGAGCCGTGGATCCGGAAGAATATCGCGCTGCTGAACCCGGAGGAGACCGACCAGGTGTTCCGGCTGATGGCCGTTGGCCACAACCTGAGCATGATGCACCAGTTTGGACAGGAGCGGCTGTTCGCGGAGATGCTGGAGGCGGCCCGCAGCGAGAAGGACTGGACCAAGGTGCGGACCTATCTCAGCATTTTTGAGGAGTATTTCACCTACCTTTCCGCCGGGCAGAAGACGCAGACGCTGCAATTTCTCTACGAGCTGCTGCTGAGCCGCGAAGGCGATATCCGGCGGCAGGCGGCCACGCTGATGGGCCGAATTCTGGCCCGGTTCAACCTGCGATACAAAAAGGAAATCCCCGCTTCGGAGGATCAGGACAGGCTGGATCAGACGCAGTTCAATCTCTGGGTCAAGTACCTGAACCTGCTGCTCTATCCGGACCGGAAGCTGACGCCGCAGCAGAAGAGCCATATCCACTTTATTACAAAAATGGTGGTTGCCGCTGTGCTGGAGCAGTGCGGCAAGAGCGACGTACCGCGGTTCCTCCGCGTGCTGATGTCCTACTACCGCGAGGATGAGGACGAGGGCGCCGCGCTGGCGCTGACGGATACGCTGCTCTACCTGCCGCTCCGCGCGCTGGAGCCTGACGATCTCAGAACCGCGCTGTCCTTTGCGGCGCGGCAGCTCTGCCGGGACAACCTTTCGCTGCAAATCGCTGCGCTGCGCTTTTTCTGCTCCGCCGCGGACACCCTGCCCCGGGATCACGAGGCCTATGAGCAGGTACGGCTGGCGCTTGGCGACCACCGGGAAAGCAGCATTCCCGCGCTCCGTTACCTGTGGGGCTATTTCCGGCAGCGGGTCTCCGGCGACAGCGCCTGGGACCAGAGCGACATTCCCGTGGCGGATATCTTTGTGGACAACTTGAAAACCGCAACGCCCTGGATGCTGAAAATCGTCAACGTGGAGCTGCTGGCCGCGCACGCGGAGCGAGGCGGCCAGGAGCAGCTGCTCCATGTCGCGGCCCATTTTTCCAACCTCATCAAGGCCAGCGAGACCATTGTCGTCCGATACGCGGCGGCCCAGGCGCTGCTGACCATCGCGCCGCATTTGACCTACGACCAGCGCAACGAGGTTGCCGTGGAGCTCAGCAAGGGCCTGGAAGTGGGCAGGTACGAGTTTTCCAAGTATATTCCCCAATGTCTGGGTGAATTTTCCCTGTTTCTCCGCCCTATGGAGCTGGACGAAATCCTTGCTTCCATGCAGCTGCTCATGAGTCACGGCAACGACAGCGTGGTTGTGGGCGCGCTGGACACGGTCGGCGTCATGCTGGAGCACTACGGCGACTATGGGGACCGCTATCCGGAGCGTTTGGAGGTCTGGGAGGCGCGTCGGCGCAAGATGACCGGCATTCTGCTCAAGGGCATTGCCTCCTACCGGGAGACCGTGCAGCAGGAAGCCATGTTCCTGTTCGGCGAGACGCTGTTCCATTCCGAGGTGTTCGCCGAGGAGGAGAAGGCATGGCTGTTTCAGCGCTGCGCGCACAAGCTGCTGTTTCTGCTCCATGAAAATCAGAGCGAAGGACTCAACTACCCCTACTGCTCGGCGGCCCTGTACCATATCTACCGATTCCTCGTCCACTATGAGGTGGACCACGGCAGCATCCAGTTCCGTGGGCGGCGGAAGATCGCCTTTTTCCCCGGCACCTTCGACCCCTTTACGCTGTCCCACAAGGGCATTGTCCGGGCCATCCGGGACCTCGGCTTCGAGGTCTATCTGGCGCTCGACGAATTTTCCTGGTCGAAAAAGACGCAGCCCAGCCTGATCCGGCGGCAGATCGTCTCCATGTCTGTGGCTGACGAGTTCCATGTCTATCTGTTTCCGCCCGATATCCCGGTCAATATCGCGAATCCGTCGGACCTGCGGCGGCTGAAATCACTGTTCCCAGACTGCGAAATCTACCTGACCGTCGGCTCCGACGTGGTGAGGGGCGCATCGGCTTACCGCGCCCCGGTGACGGAGGACTCCGTGCACACCATGAACCACATTGTGTTCCGGCGGGTGTCGGACCTGCACGGCGACGGCGGCGGTGGGCCTGCCCTCGGCGTGATTCAGGGGGACGTCATCGAATTGCAGCTTCCCTCTCAGATGGAGGACATCTCCTCCACCAGAATCCGGGAAAACATCGATCTGGACCGGGATATCTCCAACCTGATCGACCCGGTGGTGCAGGAATATATCTACCAGCGGGGCCTGTATCTGCGCGAGCCGCAGTATAAGCCCGTGATGGAGGCCGGGTCCCTGCGGTTTGAGCAGGAGGACTGGCCCACGGAGGACCTGCTGCTGGAGGCGCTGGAGAGCGTGCCGGAACGGAGACGCCGCGCCGTCGCGGCGGAGATCCTCCGACGGGGAGACCGTGTTCAGCTGCTCCGGGATGCCGGCCGGAAAAACCGCGTGGTAGCGGCGGCGTCGCTGCAGAATGTGCGCCAGGCGGACCTCTATCCGCTGTTGCAGAATATGGAGCAGGTAAACCGGGTGCGCGACCTCGCCGCCGGGCGGCTGCTGCTGGTCACCGGCCTCTATGGCGACGATGAGGAGGCGCAGCAATATCTGCTGACAGAGCTGTTCACGGCTGCCATGGAGCGGGAATGCAGCTTTGCCCTCTTTGCCGATCTGGAGGGTTGTCTGAGCCCACTGTCGCGGATCACCCTGGGCTGCCAGGGCTTTGTCCCGGTGGGCGGGGAGGAAAGCCTGCTGCTGGTGGATATGAATTCGCCCGTGGTGTTTTTGCAAAATGCGGAGACGGCCATCAAGGCGCCGTTTTCCGGCGACACCGCCGTGCTGGAGACCATTCGCCTCAGCCGCCGGAAGCTCAAAATGGCGCTGGTATCCATGTATCCCGGCAAGCTGATCCTCTCCATCAGCAGCAGTCTGCTCCATCACCGACTGGTGCAGAAAATCACGGAACTGAACGGCGTGCCTATGACGCCCGCCTCGCCGCGGGCGCTGGGGCCGTGCATGTGCGTCCCCTTCGGCAAGCTGCTGCGGGGCCACGCGGTGCCAAATACCGTGACCAAAACCATCCACACCGATAAGGTGTTTACGCCGGATATCCGCAACCATTCCATCGCGGCCTTTCCCTTCTACGCGCCGCTGGAGGACCAGATGCGCACCGTCAAGTCGTTCCGCCGCCCGGTTATCCTGGTGGACGATCTGCTGCATTCCGGCCGCCGCATCCGTGTGCTGGAGCCGCTGGCGCGGAAGGAGGGCGTGGAGGTCCGGGAGGTGCTGGTTGGCATCCTTTCCGGCCAGGGCAAGGACCTGATGGAGCAGTGGGGGAGGACCGTGGATCAGATCTACTTCGTCCCCAACCTGCGGGCCTGGTATGTGGAGTCCACGCTCTATCCGTTCATCGGCGGCGACACGGTCCAGCACGACCGCCTGCCGGAGAGCGGGCTCCGGCCCTCCGTCAATCTGATCCTGCCATACACCTGCCCGGCCCATCTCAAGACCTGCGGACCGGAGCCATTCTACCGCTTTTCCCAGACCTGCCTGCGGAACACCTGGGAGATTGTGACTACGCTGGAGGCTTCATACCGGAAGCGCTTTGCCCGCAATCTGACGCTGGCACGATTGTCGGAGGTCATCGTCCTGCCGCTCTGCCCGGACAAGGGCAGCCTGCAGTACGACCAGAGTCTGGCGGTCTCCGCCTATTTGGAAAATGATCTTGCCGCCCTGCAGCGGATGGAAAATCTGTTCTTGTGAGGAGCTTTCTATGTTTTTCTATGAAGACGGACGCTTTGCGTCGATGGAACCGCTGCCGCTGCGGGAGGCGGCCCATGCGGCGGGAAAGCCGGTATTTCTTCTGAGGCGCAGCCCGGAAACCTGCCGCGCCTCCTTCCGGGCTACCGACGCCCGGCAGCTTGTGGCGGAGGCGGAGGACGTTTCCTTCCTGGACCCGCGTCGCCTGCCGCCCGCGCCATCGGAGCTGGAGGGCCTGGCGGCGGGGATGCGGGCCGTGAATTTCTCGCATCCGCGGTGGCGGGAGCTGGCAGACCAAACGCCGAAGGCCGGGAAGCTGCGGGTCCACATCCTGGCCATGGGAGACGTGGGGAGCACGATTCTGATGGGCCTCAAGCTGCTGGGCGGGGACGTGATCTCCAAAATCGGCATCTGCGACCTGAGCGAAAATGCCCTGCGGCGCTGGGAATTTGAGATGAATCAGGTGACGGCGCCGTGGGACTATGACGCCATGCCGGAGGTCGAGATTGTGCCGCAGGAGCAAATTTTCGCCTGCGACTGCCTCCTCTTCGCGGCCTCCCGGGGCATTCCGCCGGTGGACTCGCAGGTGAAGGATGTGCGCATGGCCCAGTTCGAGGCCAATCGCGGCCTCGTGGAGCACTACGGGCGACTTGCCCGGCAGGCCGGGTTCCGCGGGCTGTTCGCCGTGATCTCCGACCCGGTGGACCCGCTGGCCAAGGCGGCGTTTCTTGCCTCCAACGTGGGGGAGGACGGCGTGTTTGACGGTCTCGGCCTGCTGCCGGAGCAGATTCAGGGCTTTGGGCTGGGCGTCATGAATGCCAGGGCTGCCTATTATGCCAAAAATGATCCCCGGTTTTCGTTGTTTTTGACGGAAGGACGGGCCTTCGGTCCCCATGGGAGCGGTCTCGTCATCGCCAATTCCATCCGGCACTACGACGACGCGCTCTCCCGGGAGCTGACGGAGCTGGCGCTCCACGCCAACCTCAGAATGCGGGAGCTGGGCTTCAAGCCCTATGTGGCCCCGGCGCTGTCCTCGGCGGCGGTCAATGTGCTGCTGGCCCTGCGGGGCGCATGGCACTACAGTTCCGTGTTTTTGGGCGGCATTTTTCTCGGCGTCCGCAACCGCCTGACGGCGGAGGGCGTGGAGACCGAGACGCTCGCGCTGCCGGATGCGCTCTGGGCGCGGCTGCGGGAGACGGAGCGGGGTCTGCGGGAAATCCTTTAGGCAATCCCGCACCATTTCAGGCTTGCGCCGGAAGTACGCGCTTGCCTGCATCTTGTCCGCCGGATGCGGCCACAATACGCAAGGATACGCAAGGTTTTTCCCGCATAGTTTGAACGATCCGGCGACAAATCTGACAGCGCAATCCCGCGCTTGGAAGAATGCGGCATTGCCTTTGAAAGAAGGAGAGGTTTTGGAGAAGCTGCTTGTGATCTGCCCCCGGGACGGCGCGAGCCCCCGGATGGACCGGGCGCTTCAGGCCGCGGTGCAGGGCGTTCCCTTTGAGATGATTGTCTCGGCGGAGGCGCTGGGGGATTGTCGGAACCGGCGGATCCTCTTCGCCGTTTCGGTCTGGGATGCGGGCGTTAATCTCCAGTATTACGCGATGCTGGGGAAAATCCGCAGCACACGGGACTGCTTTGACGGCGCGATGGGGGCGCTGCTGGTGGACGGGAGCTGCGAACTGTATACCAAGGCCATTGCGCGGGAGCTGGCATTTGCCGCCAATCGGGCGGGCTGCGCCTTTCTCGGCAAGCCGCTGGTGGAGGCCACCGGCTCGCTGCAAAATTTCGCGGTGCAGGCCGCGCTGCGGGGCACGGATCTGGAGGGGGCCTACCACGCCTGCGCCCGGGAGCTCGCGGAGCGGCTTCTGAACTTCCGGCTGGTGCGCCGGACGCGCCCGCAGTTGCTGGTGCTCCATGCCTCCAACCGGAAAACCTCCAACACGCTGGCGCTCTGGGAGCAGCTGCGCCCCACACTGGCGGGGCGCATGGAGCTGCAGGAGATCGGCCTGCGAAATGGCACACTGGCGGACTGCAACGGCTGCGCCTATCGGACCTGCCTCCACTTCGGCGAGCAGGGGACCTGCTTTTACGGCGGTGTCATCGTCGAGGAGGTCTACCCGGCGATTCGGGCGGCGGACGGCGTTTTATTCCTCTGCCCCAACTATAACGACGCGCTGGCCGCCAACCTGACGGCCTGCGTCAACCGCCTCACGGCGCTGTTCCGCGCCATGCCGTTCTTCGAAAAGGCGCTGTTCGGCATCGTGGTCTCCGGCTATTCCGGCGGCGATCTGGTGGCCGAGCAGCTGATCTCCGCCCTCTGCATGAACAAGGCGTTCTCTCTGCCGCCCAGATTCTGCCTGCTGGAGACCGCCAACGACAGGGGCAGCGCCGCGCGCCTGCCGGGCATTCAGGACCGCCTCGCCGCCTTCGGCGAAGGCATTCTGGAAAGCCTGACGGCCGTGCCCTGACCGCGCGCAAAACGGGCTTTTTGATAACGGGCAGGCTTAAGATATGGCAATATCCGTGAAAAGGGGGTGGGGAACGGTGCAATATTTCGCGGTTCCGGGCCGGGACCCGGCCTTCCATCAGGCGTTCGAGCAGGTCACCTTTGAGCAGGTGCGGGATGAGGATGTTTTGCTGCTCTGGATTAACGATCCCGCCATTGTCTGCGGCGCGTTTCAGACGATCTATCAGGAGGCCAGCGTCTATCGGGCGGCGCGGCAGGGCATCGCCGTCATTCGCCGGGACTCCGGCGGCGGCACAGTTTACCACGATCCGGGCAACCTCAACTACACAATCATCAGAGACGGCGGCGGAGGCGTGGACTATGACGGCTTCCTCGAGGATATTCTGACGGCGCTGCACCGCGTGGGCATCCCCGTGCGGAAAAGCAAGGTCTGCGATCTCACGCTGGAGGGAAAGAAGATTTCCGGCAGCGCCCAGCGCGTCAGCAGGGGACGGGTGCTCCACCACGGCACGCTGCTGTTTGACGCCGATCTGCGCGCACTGCGCGCCGTGGCGGATCGGACGGGGCGGGTTTACGAGTCCCGGGCGGTCAAGTCAGTTCCGGCGCAGGTGACCAATCTGAAGCCATATTTCGGTGGCGGCATCGAGGCGTTCCGGGACGCGCTGGCCGCGGCGTTCCCCGCGGACCTGCGCCCTGCCGGCCTGCGCGCGGAGCAACTTCAGTCGGTGGAGCAACTGGCGGAAGAAAAATACCGGACATGGCTCTGGAACTGCGGCCGCTCTCCGGCCTTTACCTGCCGGGCCGAGGGCCAGGTGGGGGACGCGCCGGTTTCTGTGGCCTATGCCGCGAAAAAGGGCGTGATCTGTGACTGCCGGATCACGTCCCCGGTGCTGGGCGACCTGAGCGGTGCGTTTCTGGACGCAGCCCTGCGCCCGGATCTCATTCTGCGGCTCTGCCGGGAGCTGACCGACCGGCCGGAGACGCTGGCGGACCTGATTTTGTAGCACAGAAAAACTAAGGAGAAAAACATGATTTATTTGGAAACCGGATCGCAGAATCCCTACTACAATCTGGCATTTGAGGAATATGTGCTGGCGAACCGTACCGACGGCGACTATCTGATGCTCTGGCAGAACGACAACACCATCGTGATTGGCCAGAATCAGAACGCCGAGGCGGAGATCAACCGGGCCTTTGTGGAGGAGCATGGCATCCATGTGGTGCGGCGCGGCACCGGCGGCGGCGCGGTGTACCACGACCTGGGCAATCTGAACTATTCCTTTATCACCGATCTGACAGCCACGGACCATGTGGCCAAGGAGCGGTTCACGCAGCCGATCGTCGAGGCGCTGCGGGGCCTGGGCATTCAGGCCGAGGCGTCCGGCCGCAACGACATCCTGGCCGAGGGGAAGAAGGTCTCCGGGACGGCCCAGCGCATGCTGCGGGGCCGCATCCTGCACCACGGAACGATGCTGTTTGACGCGAACCCGGCCATGGTGGCGGGCGCGCTGAACGTGGACCCGACCAAGCTGCAGTCCAAGGGAACCAAATCCGTCCGCAGCCGGATCGGCAACATCCGGGATTTCCTGAAAGAGGATATGGATATCCAGGCGTTTTGGACCTATCTGATCCGGCAACTGGCGGGAACCGGCATGGTGCGCGGCAGCCTGACCCAGGAGGAGCTGGCGGCGGTGGAAAAGCTGAAGCGGGAAAAGTATGACACCTGGGAATGGAACGTGGGAAGGTCGCCGCAGTACACCGTGCGCAATCGGCGCCGCTTTGACGGCGGCGGGCTGGAGGCGTTTCTGTCGGTGCGGCAGGGGATTGTGGAGGACGTGTCGTTCTATGGCGACTTTCTCTCCCTGCGGCCGCTGACCGAGCTGACCGAGGCACTGCGGGGCTGCCTGTACCGCCGCGCCGACTTCGCGGCGGCGCTCGAACGGTTCCGGCTGAGCGAGTTCTTCGGGAGCATCACGGAGGAGGAACTGTTGGATACGGTGTTCGCTTCGCAGGTAAATTCATGAGCATCTGCCGCCGGGCAGCCGGAGCCTGTCGGCTTCCGGCGCCCGGGCGGCGAATTCACATGCGGGTTCGGCAGGTTTGCGCTTGCATTCCGGCGCGGAATCGGATATAATAAGCTGCACTGTAGCACCACGCCGCAAGGAAAATCAAGCTATCCGGGCTTAGCGAAGTTTGGTATCGCGCCTGGTTTGGGACCAGGAGACCGTGGGTTCAAGTCCCGCAGCCCGGACCAATTATTTTGAAAGACTGCCGGTCACGGCGGTTTTTCTGCGTTTTTTGGACGTTTCCTTTTTCGTCAAACGGCATCATTTCACCAAAAGAAAACAGAAGGGCGGCGGCTTT
>JAYFPO010000038.1:0-7816 GCA_034927685.1 Oscillospiraceae bacterium
GCTCGCCGCCTGCCATATGGCAGGCGGCGAGCGCGAGTATGTTGAAAGCAACGGGGTCGGCAAGCCGGATGGGCGCCGATCCCGTTGCTTTTTTTGCATTTTTCGCGCGCGGTCGGATCAAATACGCGCTAATCCGCCGAGGTCGGAACCAATTGCTCCAGTCGAATGGGCGTTCCGGCCGGGACGCGGAGAAATCGCGTCTCTTCCCAGGGGCCGGTCAGCAAGTCGCGGAGGTACTGCACGTTTGCCGCCAGTACCGTGTGCTTCAGCTTCAGCGCATCTGCGATTCGCTGTGTTTCCGGCAGCAGGGATGACAGCTCGCAGCACCCGGTATCCAGAACACACAATTGCCGGTAGTTGGCGAACATCAGATCAAAGATTTCCTGTCCGATCCTGGGGCCGTATTTCTGAAACGCGTATTCATGCTCCGTCCAGATGTTCCGTTCGCCGTCCAGCCAGCCTTTGGACATGAAATAGCTGGGCATTTTTTGTGTGACTTCATGACGGCGGCGATAGCCCATCAACAAGGAGATGCAGTCGTCCACTTTCGGCAGAATCAGCTCGCAGTGCGGCGTGAGTCCCACCATGGCGTTGCCGCAAAACCCAAATCCCAGCAATACCCGATCGCATTGCAGCGCATCCAACTGTGCCTGCAGCGCGTCCGTCAACCGCCTGGGCACGTTGTGCAGGCCGGAATCCAGTTCGTGGACCGGATAGCAGCAGCCCGTTTCCCGCATGGCGCGCTGAAGCTCCAAATGGATCGTTTTGCAGCTAATGATCTCCGTTCTCATTTTGATCGCTCCCTTGCGCATTGTTGACAAAGCCCGAGGTGCCGCGCAGAACGCCGTAGGGCGGCAGGCGGAAATCCTTTTCGAACCGAATCGGATGTCCGTTCTGGCGTCTCAGATACTTTTTAATCAGAAGGAGCGGCGAGCCCGGCGCGCAATCCAGAGCCTGCGGCAGGACCCCATCCGCAGAAACGGCGGCAATCTCGATCTCGGTGTAGACGTCGAAGGACACGACCTTCCTGGCTGTGACGTCCGGCAGAACGGCAAAGCGGAGCTCCGCCTCGACGGACGGATAGCCGCGGTCATAGGGCATATACCTGACGGTATAGGCATAGGGGACGGTATCGTCATAGAGAATGTTGGAGATGGCAATGACAAGTTTTTCCTGCGTCAATTGCAGCGCGGACGTGATCTCCGCATCCGGCTGAATGACCGAAATGTCCTTGAGCTTATATCGCCCCTGTTCCGCATGATCGGTCAGAGTCAGCGTATACTCGTTATGCTGCGGCGTACTGACAAAATAACCCCTGCGCGGCCGCGAATAGACCAACCCCTCGTTGGTCAGCTTTTGCAGGCTTTTTCGTACCGTCTCACGACTGGCACTGAAACGGGCGCACAGTTCATTTTCCGACGGAAGCATATCGCCCGGATGAAAGCTGCCATCAAAAATCTCTTTCCGCAATTCCAACTGAATCATTGCGTAGACCGGCATACTATCATGCTTGCCCATGAGATACCTCGGCGGAAATCCGCATGCAAAACTGTAAGGTTTCCATGGGGTCCAGGGTACTGTCGTCCGCTTTTCGAATCGGCTCGCCGGGCGTAATGCAGCCGCCGCCGACCAGAATGGACAGGCCTTCGCGGAGACCGACGCGCTCCAGCGCGTCAATGGTCTGCAGCATATACTCCTGGGAATCGTGCAGCAGTCCGCTCAACAATAAAATTTTCGGCTGATACTGCCGGACCGCGGAAACAAAGTCCTCCGGCTTTACATCCACACCGAGATCAATTACCTCAAAGCCGGAAGCACGCAGCACGGTTACAATAATGTTTTTCCCAACGTCATGAATATCCTCATGGACGACACCGATGGCCACACGGCAGGCGCTGTTCTGCAGGCGGTCAGAGGACTGATACTGGAAGATATTGAGCGCAGCACGGTAGATAATCCCGGATACAATCAGATCCGCGATGAAATAGTCGCCGCGTTCAAACAGTTCGCCGGCTTTTTTGATGCCGGCATTCAGATAAGGAAGTACGTCGCAGTAACTGCAGCCGGAGATTGCCAGTTCTCTCGAAATGCGCAGAACCCGCTCTTCGTCCAACTGCATCATGGCTTCCGCCAATTCGGTTCCAAGTGTGGAACCAGTTTCAATTTCAGACATGGAACCATTCCTTTCCCGTTTGCCGCTTCTATGGCGTTCTCGTCTTTCATTTTAGTTGATATTCTAAAAAAATGCAACCAGACAATTCTACGACGTCCAGCTCTATTTGCGGGGCGCGGGATTGCGGCGATGTCTGCGCCGGGGAAAGCCCGCCGGGCATCCCGCGACAGCGCGCGGTGCCCGGAGAATCCTGCACAGGAACAAAAAATAAGCAAGTTGCACATAATTTGGAATAGTAATTGGAGATTCTTATGAAAAATATCAATTCTATTGACAAGGGAAAAACTGGGGTGTACTCTTTGTACATACAAGATGTACATATCAATGAGAGGCCGCGATGTGTCTGGCCGGCAGAGCGCGTCCGCCGCAATTGGACGCCGGAATAAAAGCAGTATTTTAGATGAGGTGATCGAGATTGATTGTAATCGGTGAAAAAATCAATGGCGCGATTCCGTCCATGGCTTCCGCGATACAAAATCGTGACGAAGCGCGGATTCAGGAAATTGCCGTGGCGCAGAGCGAGGCCGGCGCGGACTATCTGGACATCTGCGCCGGGTCGGAGCCGGAAAAAGAATATGACACGCTGTGCTGGCTGCTCGACACGGTGCAGCCTGTCTCAGAGGTACCAATCTGCATTGACAGTCCAGATCCCCGCATGCTGCTGCGCATTCTCCCACGGATCCAGAGGCCGGGGATTATCAACTCGGTTTCCGGAGAAGGGGACAAGTGCGAGCTGCTTTTTCCGTTTCTCCGGGATCATGCAGACTGGAAGGTGATTGCGCTGACCTGCGACAACAGCGGAATTCCATCGGAGCCGGAAAAGAAGGTGGAGATTGCCTGCAGGCTGATCGAGAAAGCGGCTGCCTACAATATTGCGCCGGAGCGGATTCTGATCGATCCGCTGGTCCTGTCGCTTTCCGCGGTCGGCGACGCCATGCTGACCTTCATGGAGGCAATCAGGCAGATCAAGGCACGTTATCCGCAGGTCGGCTACACCTCCGGCCTTTCCAATATTTCCTACGGGATGCCGGCGAGAAAGCTGGTCAACCAGAACTTCCTGACGCTGGCAATGTCCGTTGGGATGAACAGCGCCATTATGGACCCGCTGGACCGCGGCATGCGCGAGACGGTGATGGCGGCGGAAGCGTTGCTGGGCAGGGACAGGTATTGCAGGAATTACAATAAGGCCTACCGCAAAGGTCTGATTGGGCCTGTGAAAAAATAAAGGCACAAAAAAGGGGGAAGGATCATGGCGGATTACCAGAAGATGCTGGACGCGATGGCGGAATTGGAGGAGGACGACATCCTCGACGCGGCAAGGGAAATCATGGAGAATGGAGGGAAGGATGCGGGGCAATGTATGAAGGCCTGCCAGGCCGGTATGGACATCGTGGGCAAACGGTTTGAGACCGGCGAGTATTTTGTCGGCGATTTGGTCTTTGCGGGCGATCTGATGTCACAGGTCATTGAGATCATCAAGCCTGCATTGGCGGAGGATTCCAGAGAGAGCTACGGCAAAATGATACTCTGCACGGTCAAGGGAGATTTGCATGACATTGGCAAGAATATTGTCAAGGCAATGCTGAACGCGGGAGGGTTCGAGGTTGTCGACCTGGGAATTGATGTGGCGCCGGAAACCATTGTGGAGGAGGCAAAAAAGCAGAACATTACCATCGTCGGCCTGAGCGGCGTATTGACGCTGGCCATCGATTCCATGAAGGACACCGTAGACGCATTCCGGGCAGCCGGGCTGCGGGAGCAGGTACATATTATCATCGGCGGCAATCCCACTTCGGCGGACGCTTGCCGTTTGGTCGGGGCGGACGCCTGGGCGATCAATCCACAGGATACGGTGGCAGCCTGCCGCAATTGGTCAATCGGCGCCTGACCCGCGCGAAGGGGGCAAAAAATTGAAAGTATTTATTACCAGTGACATTGAGGGCATCACAACCACCACGCTCTGGGATGAGGTGGATATCACCAACCATGCCGACAAAACCGCATTCCATGCCCAGCAGATGACGCGGGAGGTTGTAGCGGCCTGCATGGGCGCCATGGACGCCGGAGCCGATCAGATTCTTGTCAACGATGCCCACGACTGGGGGACGAACCTGGATGCGACGCAGCTTCCGGAATGCGCGGAGCTGATTCGAAGCTGGAGCGGGCATCCCTACGACATGGCCGACGGCTGCGATCCGAGTTTTGACGCCGCGCTGTTCATCGGTTGCCACTCGGCGGCAGGAAACGACGGCAACCCGCTGTCCCATACCATGAGCCGCAACCCTTACTACATGAAGCTGAACGGCCGGGAGTGCAGCGAATTTCTGCTCTACAGCTACGCCTGCGCGCTGGAGGGCGTGCCGACGGTGCTGGTCACGGGGGACAGGCGGCTCTGCGAGGACTATGCGGATTTGCACCCGCTGCTGCACACCGTTGCGGTCAAGGAGGGAAAGGGCGGCTACACAAAATCCATTTCGCCGTCCCTGGCCTGTAAGAGAATCCGACAGGAGGCAACACTGGCGCTGCGGCAGGATCTGAGCCGGGCACTGGTGAAGCTGCCGGAGCACTATACCTTCGAAATCTGCTATAAGGAACACCCCATGGCGAACAAAATGTCCTATTACCCAGGCTTTGAGAAAATCGGTTCACACACCATCCGGATGGAGACGGACAGCCTGTTCGATATTCTGCGTGCCTGCAAGTTCGTGCTCTGACGCTGGCATTTCAGCAATTCCAGTCAGGTTCTAAAAAAGCGAGGAGGTTTCTATGCAGCTACATTATTCAATCGGCACGGACGAGGAAATCGATCGGATTCACGAGGCCAGCGTTAAAATCCTGAGCGAGGTCGGCGCGGTTTTTCACTCCGAGGAAGCAGTGGAGCTTTTCAGGCAGCATGGGGCCAGGGTGGAAGGCAGCACGGTCTACATCTCCAGACAGATGTTGGAGGACGCACTCAAAACCGTTCCGAAGTACTATGACCTCTATAACCGGGACGGGGGCTTTGTCCGGGTTGGCGGCGGCGCCGATATGGTTTATGAATCCGCTTACGGGCCGATCTATGTTCGAAAAGGCAAGGATTTGCACAAGGCGACGCATGAGGACCTTGTAAACTTCCACAAGCTGAATGAGACGAGCAAAATCATCCAGATTTCCGACCCCTACGCCTTGGACTTCTCCTACGTGGAGCCGGAACACCGCCAGCAATACGCGCTGGGCCTGGCGCTGAAATACTGCAAAAAGCCGCTGGACGGCATCGTGCTGGGCGGCCGCGAGGTGGTTTCGGAGTGCTTCGAGGCAATGCGGCAGTTCTATGGTTTTGCGGACCGGGACAAAACCATAACGGTCGGCATGGCCTGCACGGTTGGGCCGATGCAGCTCGCCAGGGATATGTGCGATGCCATCAGCGTGCTCTCCAAGGAGAACCAGGCAATTCTTGTGGTCAGCGGCGTCATGCTGGGCGCTTCCGGACCGCAGACGATGGCGGGTGCATTTACAATCGGAAATGCCATGGTTCTTGCTGCCATCGTTCTGACCCAGTTGGTGCGTCCCGGCGCTCCGGTCCTGTTTTGCACCAGATTTTCGTCCCACGATATGCGAAGCATGGGTCCGGCCTACGGTGGGATCGAGGCCATGTGGGCCTGCGCGACCACGGAACGAATGGCAAGATTCTATGGCATTCCCTTCCAAACAGGCGTCAGCAATACCGAATCCAAGGTGCTGGACATTCAGTGCGGCGCAGAGACCTTTATGAATATTCTCAGTCCGCATCTGCTCCACGCGGATCTGCTGCCGATGGCCTGCGGCCTGCTGGATTCCATGAACTCTGCCGGATATGAGAAGTTCATCTGGGATGAGGAGTGCGTGGAAAAATGCCGTCATCTGATGAAGGGGTACGAGGTTACGGAGGAGACGCTGCGGCTGGAAGAGATCAAGAAAAAAGGTCCGACCGGCAATTACCTGGGCAGGGTACTCCCAGCTTACCGCAAGGAGTTCTTCGAGCCGAAGTATGACATCCGCGATAACCATAATACGTGGCTTAAGAACGGAGAACCCATCTCGGAAGATCACCTGACGGCCGTATGGCAAAAGCGGGTTGAGGAGTATCAGGAACCGGACCTGACCGAGGATCGCAAACAGATTCTGCGTCAGCTTCTGCCGGAGCGGTATCACAGCATCATCTAGCGAATATCCAGCAATACGTCGATTCATCCACATGCGCGGAAATAAGCTAATTTCATAGGAAGAAATAAGGAGGGCTTAGTGTGAAAAAGAAATTATCGATCAGGGCATGGCTCCAGTTCTTCACCTGCGGCGTCGGCGGCTTCGCAATTTTCTATGTGCTGTTCTGCCGTGCAAGCTTCTATGAGGCGTTCATTGAAGCAATGAACGTCACCAATACGCAATTCGGCGTGATGTATTCCGTCTATGGCTGGATTGCCGTGGCCGGATACATCGTGGGCGGCGTCATCGCGGATAAACTGGCGCCAAAGTATATGATGTTCCTGTCCTTCATCGGCACCGGCATCTGCAACTTCCTTCTGGGCTTCTGGCCGAGCTATGGCCTTTGCCTGACGCTATATGCCATCATGGGCGTTACCACCACGGTCACGTTCTGGGCGGCCATGCTGAAGTGCAACCGAATCTTCGGCCGCAACATCGGGGATGAAAATCGCGCGTTCTCCTGGCTGGAGACCTGCCGCGGCGTCGCGGAAATCCTGATCAGCACGTTAATCGTATTTCTGTTTTCCCGGTTTGCCAATATCGTTCTGGGTCTGCGCTTTGTGCTGTGGTGCTATGCGGGCCTGCTGATCGTGCTCGGCGTGCTTTCCCTGTTCATCTTTGACGGCGGTCACGAGAAGGCAAAATCCGGACAGAAGACCCTCGGGGAGGCAAAAGATGCCACGGGCGAGGCAATTCTGACAAAGGAGAATTCTATCCATCAGGTACTTCGGCTTCTCAAAAACCCGGATATGTGGCTGGCGGTGCTGGTTGCGTTCGGCGGCTACAACATCGGTTCCTGCATCGGCTCCTACCTGGGCGACATTGCCGGCGGCGTTTTCGGCGCTTCGGTGGTGCTGGTGGCCTATATCGGTACCATCAATGCCTGGTTTAAGCCGCTGGGCGCCTTTATCGGTTCCTTCGTCACGAGGAAAAAGGGCCCCTCGTTTATTCTGGAGTGGACGACCTGGATTTACATGGTGCTTCTCGTTATTTTCCTGGTGATGCCCAAAGAGCCCAAGTATCTGATTTTCTTTGTGGTGCTGCTGGCAATTGAAATTATGTGCACCGGCGCGTTTCGCAGCCAGAAGTTCATTCAGATCCGGGAAGCCGGGATTCCCATGGAGGACACCGGTTCCGCGTTCGGCATTATATCCACGCTGATTTATACCTCCGACGCGTTTATGCCTGTATTCATCGGCATGTGGCTGGATAGCTCCGACGCCGTGACGGCCTATAACAAGCTGTATTATTGGCTGCTTGCTTCCGGCGTACTGACGCTGGCCGCGGTTACGGTCTGGAGACATCGCCATAAGGCCCGCATCAAACTGATGATTGCGGAAGAATCGGCAAAAACCGTTGCGCGAAAAGCAGGAACAGCGGAATAATCAGAAAGGTGCTTTGCCGTCGGCCTGTGCCGACGGC
>JAYFPO010000019.1:0-34465 GCA_034927685.1 Oscillospiraceae bacterium
GTTGGGCCGCCCACGGCCGTTTTTTTATGCAAATTTTAAGGTGGGGAGGCGCACAGCATGGCTGGTGGACGCCACGCGGGCGGACAGTTCTCGGCAATCGACGTGCAGGCCTATCGCTCCGGGCTGCGGCATCTGAACCCTGCCTATAAAATTACGGTATCCCTGCTGTTGCTGCTCCAGTGCGTTCTGCTGCGAAATACTGCCGCCTCGCTCTTTGTGCTGCTTTCCTCTGCTGCGATCGTCTGTGCAGGCGGCAAAACGCCGATTCGGACCTATCTCTCTGTTCTGACCGCTCCATTGATCTTTATTCTGCTCGGTACGGTGGCCATCGCGGTGGAGATTGGACGCGAGCCGGTCGGCGAGTGGTGCCTCCGTCTGGGCGGGCTTTACTTCTGCGTCTCGCGCGGCGGCTTTTTGCGGGCCGCGCAGATTTTCACCACCGCCCTGGGCGCGGTCGCGGCGCTGTATCTGCAAACGATGACGACGCCGGTGAACGAGATCACCTCCACAATGGCGAGGCTCCATATGCCGGCGCTGCTCATTGAGCTCTCCTACCTGATTTACCGGTTCATCTTCGTCCTTTCAGACGCCGCGCGGCAGATCCATGTTTCCGCCCAGTCGCGGCTGGGCTACTGCGGCCTGCGCCGGTCGCTGCGGACCTTCGGCGCTTCCATGGGAACGCTGCTGGTTTCCTCGCTGCGGCTCTCAGGGGATTACTATGACGCGATGTTGGCCCGCTGCTATGATGGAAGGCTGCTGTTTCTCGAGGAGAAAAAGCCGGTGACGGTGCCGCAGCTTTTGCTGGCGGGACTTTATGTGCTCTGCCCGGTGGGCATCGCGCTTTTGACGAGGTGAAGGAAATGAAAGAAAATCTGTTGGAAATTTCCGGACTGCACTATTCCTATGACGACGGCCGCGAGGCGCTGCACGTTTCCCGGTTTTCCCTGCGGCGCGGGGAGCAGATCGCGGTCCTGGGGGCCAACGGCGCCGGGAAATCCACCTTTTTTCTCAGCCTCAATGGCGTGCTCCACGCGCACGGCAAAATCGTCTACGAGGGGAAGGAAATTACGCACCGGGACCGGAACGAGCTGCGCCGTCACATCGGCATTGTGTTTCAGGACCCGGACAAGCAAATCATTGCCTCTACGGTTTCGGAGGAGGTCTCCTTCGGCCCCATGAATCTGCGCCTGCCGCGGGAAGAGGTTGCGCGCCGTGTCCGGGACGCGCTTGCTTATATGAATATCACAGAGTTTCGCGACCGGCCGCCGCACTATCTCAGCGGCGGCGAAAAAAAGCGCGTCAGCATCGCGGATATCATCGCGATGGAGCCGGAGATCATCGTCTTTGACGAGCCGACGGTCAGCCTTGACCCCTATAACGTGGGACTATTTGAGGCGCTGCTGGAAAAGCTGCGCGAAGCGGGCAGGACCGTGCTGATCTCCACCCACGATGTCGATTTCGCCTACCGCTGGGCGGAGCGGGCGGTGCTTTTGAAGGATGGCGGGATCGAGGCGGACGGCCCGGTGCGGGAGGTGCTGCAGGACCGGGCGCTTTTGGAGCGGTGCAGCCTGAAGCCGCCGCTGCTCACAGAAGTCTGCACAGCGCTGCGCGAGTGCGGACTCTTGAAAAACCAATGTAATTCCCCACGAAACGTGGTTGAATTAAAACAGCTTTTGGAGGTAGAAAACGTATGAAACGAAAAGAACGAATCGCGTTGGCGCTGTCGCTGCCTGCGCCGATTCTGGCGCTGCTGACCATGACGGCGGGCGCCATGCACATCATGGAGGGCTATTTGCCCGTTGGCTACTGCATCGCCTGGGGCGCGCTCAGTCTACCCTTCTTCGTGATGGGTTTTCTCAAAATCAAGAAAACCCTGGCGGAGAATCGGAAGAACATCGTCTTGCTCGCCATCTGCGGCGCGTATGTGTTCCTCCTGTCCTCCCTGAAGATTCCATCGGTGACCGGCAGCTGCTCGCATATGACCGGCACCGGCCTCAGCGCGATTCTGTTCGGCGCCTGCACCACCACGGTGCTCGGCGTAATCGTGTTGCTGTTCCAGGCGATTTTGCTTGCCCACGGCGGCCTCACCACCCTCGGCGCGAACACCTTCTCCATGGCCATCGGCGGGCCGCTGCTCTCGCTCGGGATCTACCAGCTCTTTCGGAAGCTGAACTGGAACCGCCGCGTCGGCATTTTCTTCGCGGCATTTCTCGGCGACCTCTTCACCTACTGCATCACGAGCTTCCAGCTCGCGCTGGCCTATCCGTCCGCGTCCGGCGGCGTCGGCGCCTCCATACTGAAGTTTTTGGCCGTGTTTGCTCCGACGCAGCTTCCTCTGGCGGTGCTCGAGGGCATTCTGACCGTCCTCATCATGGTCGTCTTTGAAAACTATGCGCAGAGCGAGCTGTCTGCTGTCGGCTACAAGATTGGAGGGTAACATGAAAAAGAAAGATCGGGTTTTGTTTCTCATTCTGATTCTCTGTGCGGTGGTGCTGATTGTGTTGCCCCTGATTCTTCAGCGCGGCGCAGAGTTCGGCGGTTCGGACGATGCCGGCAGCGGCGTCGTGGAAGAAATTTCGGGCGGATATACGCCGTGGGCCACGCCGGTTCTGGAGCTCTTCCTCGGCGGCGAAATGCCGGGCGAGCTGGAATCGCTGATGTTCTGTGTTCAGACCGGCATTGGCGTTGGCGTTATGATGTTCTTTATCGGCCGCTTCGTGGAGCGCAAAAAGCAGCAGAAAATCTATGGATCGCGGGAAGATATGCAAAATCCTGATGTACTTTGAAAAGAAAAGCGAATATCTGTTGACTTTGGCGGCAAAAAACGCTACACTAAGGCAAAAGTGAAAAGAACATGTCCCAGCCGAATTTCGGCGCATGGAATCGGGTGAAATTCCCGGCGAGTTGGTCACTGTGAAGCCCCCTGCGGGGGGATAAGCCAGATACATGGGGACATGGCAAACGTTTCTGCCAGAACCAGGGAGCGTAAGAGAGAAGACATCTCCGGCGGCAGAGCCCGCCGGAGGTGTCTTTTTTGGATGGGGAGGGAAACTGGAACATGCCGGAACTCAAACAACTAAAATATTTGACGGTATGCGCCGAGACTGGCAGCTTTAGCCGGGCCTCGGAGCAGCTGGGTACGACGCAGCCGAACGTCAGCCGCGTCATCCGTGAGCTGGAGGAGGAGCTTGGCGTGCCACTGTTTGTCCGGAAGGGGCATGGCATTGCCATGACAGAAGAGGGTGCGCGGGTCGGAAGAATTGCGAAACGCGTGCTGCGGACGGCAGAGCTTTTGCAGGAAGCGGCAGAGTCCGGCGGCACAGCCTGTTTTTCGGCGGCCGCGGTGGGCGGTCGTGCGGTGGCGCAGGCCATGGCGGCTTTCTGCCGGCGGCACATCGACACGGTGGTTTTTCGCTATCTGGTGGGAGACACCGATTTCGTGCAGCGCCAGGTGGAAAACTATCAGGCGGAAATCGGTCTGGTTACGATTTCTGTCCGGCACCTCAGCGGCTTTCAATACCTGCTGAGCCGCCGCCATCTGGAATTTCACAGCCTGCGAACCGGCGGCGTTGCGGTCTCCTTTGGAAGGCCGTCGCCCTTTGGAAAGTTAACAAGTGTGGGCTGCGAGGAGCTCAAGCAGGTGCGGTTTATTCGCTCGGCGGACGACCGCTTTTCACTTGAAAACCACGTCGCCGCTCTGTTTTCCGATGCGGCGCTGCGGCGGGTATTTGACCGGGCCATTGTGACGAACAGCGGACACGCCATGGCGGAACTGCTGCGCAGCGTACCGGGTCTATGCCATCTGAACACGCTGTCTCCCGGCGGCGAGCATCGCGGTGGGCTGCGGACGCTGCCGATCGACGGCTGCGAGGACAGTGTGGTGTTCGGCTATCTGAAGCGGGAGAAGGAAGAACTGAGTGAGTACGCGCTGGAGCTGATCCAGAGCGTTTAATGGAAAGCGAGGCACCTATGGAGAAAAAAGCGCTGCTGGCGGTCAGCTTCGGCACCTCCCACAACGACACGCGGGAAAAGACCATCGACTGCATTGAGGCGCAGCTCGGCAAAACGCTGCCGGACCGGCAGGTCTATCGCGCCTTTACGAGCAAAATGATCGTCAAAAAACTCAGGGCGCGCGACGGCGCGGAGATCGACACGGTCGCAGAGGCCATGGAGCGGATGCTCCGTGACGGCGTGACGGACGTGCTGGTGCAGCCGACCCATTTGCTGAACGGCACGGAAAACGACGCGATGCGGTGGGATGCGGAGTCCTTCCGCGCACGATTTCAGGAGCTGCGGTTTGCTTCGCCGCTGCTGACCACGGACGCGGACCTCCGGCGCATGGTCGGAATCATGAAAGACGAGTTTCAAAACCTTGGCGAAGAGGAAGCCGTGATTTTCATGGGCCACGGAACGGAGCATTATGCCGACGCGGTCTACGCCGCGCTGGACTACCGCTTCAAGGCGGAAGGCTGTCCCCGGTTTTTCATGGCGACGGTGGAGGGCTATCCGACCATTGAGGACGCGCTTCAGCAGCTGGGACAACTCGGCGGTATCCGCACGGTCTGTCTGGCACCCTTTATGATTGTGGCCGGAGAACACGCGAAAAACGACATGGCGGGCGACGAGGCCGATTCCTGGAAAAACCTTGTCACGCGGGCGGGCTACGAATGCCGCTGCCTCAGCCGCGGACTCGGGGAGTTTAGCGCGGTGCGGGAGATGCTCTGCGACCACGCGCGCACCGCAGACGGGCGGATCGCGCCGGGGAAGCTCTATGGGATCGGCGTCGGCCCCGGCGACCCGGAGCTTTTGACCATCAAGGCGCTGCGCCGTATCCGGGAATGCGACCTGCTCGCCCTGCCGGATTCCGATCGGGGCGGCTGTGCGGCCTATCGGATTGCAGAGCAGGCCTGGCCGGGTATCCAGGGAAAACCCGCCGTCTCGGTTCTCATGCCGATGACGCATGACAAAGTCCTGCTGGAAAAGAGCCATCGCGCCGCGGCGGATCTTCTCGAAACGCACCTCGCGGCGGGAAAAACGATCGGCTTTCTGACGCTTGGCGATCCGACGGTCTATTCCACCTATTTCTATGTCCACCGTCTGGTGGCGGCGGACGGGTTCGAGACGGAGATCATCCCCGGCGTGCCCTCCTTCTGCGCAGCGGCGGCGAGGCTCGGCGAGAGCCTCGGGGAACGCGCGGAGATGATCCACATCGTGCCCTCCTCGCATGGCGTGGAGGAGGCACTGAAACTGCCGGGGGTCAAGATACTGATGAAGGCCGGCTCCAAGCTGGGGGCAGTGCGCCAGGTGCTGCTGCAAAGCGGGGCAGAGGCTAATATGGTGGAAAACTGCGGCATGGAGCAGGAGAAAATCTACCGCGGCGCGGCGGAAATTCCGGCGGACGCCGGATACTTTTCGCTGATTCTGGTGCGGGACAGGAGGAAATTGAAATGATTCATTTTGTTGGCGCCGGGTCCGGCGCGGCGGACCTGATTACACTGCGGGGTCACCGGCTGCTGTCCGAGGCGGATGTCGTGATCTATGCCGGCTCCCTGGTCAATCCGCAGCTTCTGGAGGCGACAAAACCAGGCTGCGAGATTCATAACAGTGCGAAAATGACGCTGGAGGAGGTGCTCTCCGAGATGCTCGCGGCCGAGCGGGCGGAAAAGACGACCGTGCGGCTGCACACCGGCGATCCCTGTGTCTATGGCGCGATTCGCGAGCAGATGGATCTGCTTGACCAGGCGGGCGTTGCCTACGACGTCTGTCCCGGCGTCAGCGCCTTCTGCGGCGCGGCGGCGGCGCTCTGTCTCGAATACACGCTGCCGGACGTCAGCCAGAGCGTCGTCATCACGCGAATGGCGGGCAGAACGCCGGTGCCGGAGCGGGAGTCGATCGAGTCCTTCGCGGCCCACGGGGCCACGATGGTCATTTTCCTCAGTACGGGGATGCTGGAAGAACTGTCGAGCCGCCTCATCGCGGGCGGCTACCGGCCGGATACCCCGGCGGCCATCGTCTATAAGGCCACCTGGCCGGAGGAAGAGGCATATGTCTGCACGGTTGCGACGCTGCCGGAGGCGGCAAAGGGCATCACAAAGACGGCCCTGATTCTAGTCGGCGACGCGGTGACGCACAGCTGCTATGCGCGCTCCAAGCTCTATCATCCGGCCTTTACGACGGAATTCCGGGAAAGCAGCATATGACGACCCGGATTCTTGCCTTTACAAAGCAGGGCGCAGTCCTGGCGGCCCGGCTTGCCGGATCGCTGCCGGAGGCGCGGCTCTGCTGCCTGCCGAAGTTTTCCGCCATGGGCGGAGAGACGGTGGAGAGCCTCGATGTCTTCACCCGGTCGGGTTGGAAACAGGGGGAGGCGCTGCTCTTCGTCGGCGCGGTGGGCATTGCGGTCCGCGCCATCGCGCCCTACATCGGGAGCAAGATGACGGACCCCGCCGTAGTCGTGGTGGACGAGGCGGGACGCTTTGCAATCTCCCTGCTCTCCGGCCACATGGGCGGGGCCAACGATCTGGCCCGCGCGGTGGCCGCCGCCGTGGGAGCCGAGCCGGTCATTACGACCGCCACGGACGTCCGCGGTAAGTTTGCGGTCGACGTGTTTGCAAAGAAAAACGGGCTTTCGATCACCTCCATCAAGCTTGCAAAGGAGGTTTCCGCCGCAATTCTGGCGGGGGAGCGCGTGGGCCTGTTTTCGGCGCTGCCGCTGGATGGAATCGTGCCGCCGGAGCTGGCGCTTGGCGCGGCGCAGCGGCTCAATCTGGAGATTGGATTTCAGGCGGAGCTTCCCGGCAGTCTGCTGCTGATCCCAAAAATCGCGTATCTCGGCCTCGGCTGCAAAAAGGGCGCATCCGCTTCGCAAATTGCCGCCGCCGCGCAGAGCGCCCTTGCGGCATGCGGTGTGCCGGGGGAGGCGGTCGCGGGCGCGGCTTCCATCGATCTCAAGCGGGACGAGCCGGGTCTGCTCCGCTGGGCAGACGGGTTGCCGCTGCGGTTTTATTCGGCCGCGGCGCTGCGGGAGACGCCTGGGGAGTTTACCGCCTCCGCCTTTGTTGAGCAGACGGCGGGCGTGGACAACGTCTGCGAGCGGGCCGCGGTGCTCGCTGCAGGCATGGGACAGCTCCTGCAAAAAAAAATAGCGCAAAACGGCGCGACCGCCGCGGTGGCAGTCGCGGAAAAGAGGATTATGTTATGAAAAAACTGACGGTCGTCGGGATCGGTCCCGGTGCGTATGAGCAGATGACCATTCAGGCCGCCGAGACGCTGCGGGAGGCCGACGTCATCGTCGGCTACACGGTTTATGTTTCGCTCGTGCGGGACCATTTCCCGGGGAAGCAGTTCCTGACTACGCCCATGAAACAGGAGACCGCCCGCTGCCGTATGGCCTTTGAGAAGGCCGGGGAGGGGAACAACGTCGCCATGATCTGCTCCGGCGACGCGGGTGTCTACGGCATGAGCGGGCTGATCTACGAGCTCAGCCCGGATTACCCGGAAGTGGAGATCGAGGTGATCTCCGGCGTGACCGCGGCGCTCAGCGGCGGAGCTGTGCTCGGCGCACCGCTGATGCACGATTTTGCAGTCATCAGCCTCAGCGACCTCATGACGCCGTGGGAGAAGATCGAGGCGCGCCTGCTCGCGGCGGCTGAGGCGGATTTCGCGATTTGTCTCTACAATCCCGCCAGCCGGAAGCGAAAGGACTACCTGCAAAGGGCCTGCGACCTCCTGCTCCGCTTTCGGAGCGGGGACACGGTCTGCGGCGCGGTGCGCAGCATCGGACGCGAGGGCGAGAGCCGTCATATCTGCACGCTTGCGGCCCTGCGCGACTACGAGGCGGATATGTTCACCACGGTATTTGTCGGCAACTCCCAGACGAGGGAGATTGGCGGAAACATGGTCACACCGCGCGGGTACCTGCTATGACAGGGGAGGCGTTGCTCTTTTCCGGCACAAGCGACGGCAGCCGTCTGTCGCGGTGCCTCGCGTCGCGCGGCTGGCGTCTCACCGTCTGTACGGCGACGGAGTATGGCGAAAGCTGCGCCTGCCACGGGGAGAACATCACCGTGCTGGCGGGCAGGCTGGACAAAACCGGGATGGAGGCGCTGCTCGCCTCCCATCCGGTTTCCTGCGTGATCGACGCGACGCACCCCTACGCGGCCGAGGTATCCAAGAACATCCGCGCGGCGGCGGATCGGGCGGGGGTTTCCTGTCTGCGTCTGCTGCGGAGCGACTTTGACTATGCGGGGGCAATTGAGGTGGCCTCTGTCGCTGAGGCGGCCTCGTATCTGGCCTCCGTGCCGGGCCGTGCGCTGCTGACGACCGGCAGCAAGGAACTGGAGGCCTATACGGCGGTGCCGGATTACAAAAACCGGCTGTTTGCCCGCGTACTCTCCACGGAGGAGTCGGTGAGCAAGTCCCGGACGCTGGGCTTTGAGGGAAAAAACCTGATCGCGATGCAGGGGCCGTTTTCCGAGGAGCTGAACGAGGCCATGCTGCGCCAGATCGGCGCGTCCTTCCTCGTGACAAAGGCATCCGGCAGCGCCGGTGGCTTTGAAGAGAAGCTCGCTGCGGCAAAAAAAACCGGCGCGCGGGTGATTGTGGTCCGACGGCCTTCGGAGGAACCGGGACTCAGCCTGCGGGAAATCGCGGTGAAGCTGACCGGACGGCCGGAGGACCGTGAGGTCGCGCTGGTCGGCATCGGCATGGGCGGGCGCGGCGGCATGACCGGCGAGGCCGAGCAGGCGCTCTCCGAGGCGGAGGTCATCTTCGGCGCGGCGAGGATGTTGGAAGCGATTGCCCGGTTTGGCGGCGAGCAGGTGCGGGAGTACCGCGCATCGGAGATTGCCGCCGCGATGGAAAAGAGCGAAAAACGGCGATTTGCCGTGGCGCTCTCGGGCGACGCCGGCTTTTACAGCGGCGCAGCCGCCCTGCGCGCGCGGCTGGCAGAGCTGCCGGATGTGCGGGTGCGGACAGTCTGCGGCGTTTCTTCGGTCGCCTGGCTCTGCGGCAGACGCGGGATCTCCTGGGAGGACGCCGCGATTCTCAGCCTGCACGGCCGCGAGGGAAATTTCGCGGACGCCGTGCGGCGGAATAAAAAGGTGTTTGCCATCGCGGGGGGCAACGTATCCGCGCAGCTTGGCCGCCTCTGCGAGGCGGGTCTTGGCGGCGTGACGGTGACGGTCGGAAGCGAGCTTTCCTATGAGGCGGAGCGGATCGAGACCGGCACGGCGGAATCGCTGTGCGGACGCGAATTCCCGGCCCTGAGCTGCCTGCTGGTTGAAAATTCGGAGGCGGGCCGCCTGCCGGTCACGCATGGCCTGCCGGACGAATCGTTTTTGCGCGGGGAGATCCCGATGACAAAGGAGGAGGTGCGCGCGGTCGCACTTGCGCGCCTGCGGCTGACCGAGGATGCAGTCTGCTACGATGTGGGCGCGGGCACCGGCTCCGTCACGGCGGAGGTGGCGCTGCAGGCCTGGCGCGGCCGGGTCTATGCGATTGAGCGCAAGGACGAGGGCTGCCGCCTGATTGAGGAAAACTGCCGCAGACTAAATATCGGCAACGTGGAGGTCGTCGCGGGCAGCGCCCCGGCGGCGCTGGAAAGCCTGCCCGCCCCGACGCACGCCTTTCTTGGCGGCTCCGGCGGTACGATGGGGGAGACCGTCCGCGCGATTCTGGCGAAAAATCCGAAGGTGCGCATCGTCATCACGGCCATCGCGCTCGACACCACCGCGCAGGTCCTGCGGCTTGAGCGGGAGCTTGGAATATCCAATCTCGAGGCAACGCAGATCACCGCCGCCCGGACGAGAACCGTGGGGGGTTACCACATGCTGCAGGGCGGGAACCCGGTGACGGTGTTCTCTTTCGGCGGAAACGAGGAAGTATGAACCGATTTTTGCTCTGCGCGCCCGGCAGCGGCAGCGGAAAGACGACGGTGGCCTGCGGCATTTTGCTGGCGCTCCGAAACCGCGGCCTGCGGGTCGCGTCCTTTAAATGCGGGCCGGACTACATAGACCCCATGTTCCACGCAAGCGTGCTCGGCGAGCCCTCCCGAAATCTGGACCCGTTTTTCACGGAGGAAGAGACGCTGCGCGCCCTGTTCTGCCGCGCCGCCGCGGATGCGGACGTCTCGCTGATCGAGGGCGTGATGGGCTACTACGACGGCATCGCGGCGACGGACCGCGCCTCGACCTACGAGGTGGCTGCCGAGACGGAGACGCCCGCCGTGTTGGTGCTGCCGGTGCGGGGCATGGGCCTCTCCGCCGCCGCCATGGCGCAGGGCTATTGCCGTTTCCGGGAAAAGAGCCGCATTGCCGCCATTTTGCTGAACCGCGCCGCGCCCTCGATCTACGGCGAGATGAAGGAGCAGATCGAAGCGGCCTGCGGTGTGCCGGTCTGCGGCTACCTGCCGGAAAATCCGGGGCTGACGCTCCAGAGCCGCCATCTCGGTCTGCTGCTGCCGGGCGAGGTCACGCAGCTGCAGGATCGGCTTGCCGCCCTTGCGGCCCAGGTGGAACGGACGGTAGACCTCGATCTGCTGCTTCGACTCGCGTCCGCTGCGCCGCCGCTGCGCGCCGCGCTCCCAACGCTTCCAAAGGGTGAAAAAGTCCGAATTGCCGTCGCGCGGGACGAGGCATTTTGCTTCTACTATGCGGACAATTTGCAATTGCTCGAGGACCTTGGCGCGGAGCTGGTATCGTTCTCCCCGCTGCGAGATTCCGCGCTGCCGGAGGGCTGCGCCGGACTGCTGCTCGGCGGCGGCTACCCGGAGCTGCACGGCGAGGCGCTTGCCGGGAACGAGAGGATGTTGGACGCCGTCCGGTCGGCAATCGCGGCGGGGATGCCCACCATCGCGGAGTGCGGCGGCTTCCTCTACCTCCACGAGACGATGGAGACGGCGGACGGGAAGACGTTTCCGCTCTGCGGCGTGCTTCCGGGGAGGTGCTGGGATACGGGAAAGCTCCGTCGGTTCGGTTATGTGTCCCTTGAGGGACGCGGGCCGTCCGTCCTGGGGGAAAACGCGCGGCTGCGCGGGCATGAGTTCCACTATTTTGAGTCCTCCTGCCCGGGAGGCGACTTTCGTGCGGTCAAGCCGGTGCGCGGCACCGTCTGGGACTGCATTCACAGCGAAAAAAATCTGCTCTGCGGCTTCCCGCATCTTTATTTCTATTCCAACCCCGCCTGCGCCTCGTCCTTTCTGTCGGCCTGCCGGTCCTTTTCCGGGGAGGCGGCGCGATGAAGCTTCTGTTTTGCCGCGGCGCCGCGCTGCTGCTGGGCTATTTTCTGGAGCAGACGCTCGGCTGGCCGCAAAAGCTCTGCCACCCGATCATGGCGATTGGCTTTGTGATTTCCAAGTCGGAGACCTTGCTCCGGCGCGTTTTTCCGAAGACAAAGACGGGCGAGCGCGCGGCGGGTCTGCTGATGGCCGCCGCGGTGCCGCTTGTTTCCTTTGCCGCCGCATTCTTGCTGCTCTATGTTTTCTACCGCCTGCATTGGGCAGCCGGCCTTTTGCTGGAGACGCTGCTTTGCTACAGCCTTTTTGCCTCCGGCAGCCTGCGGAACGCGGCACGGGCGGTTTCAGACGGACTGGAACAGGAGGGCCTGCCCGGTGCGCGGCTGGCGGTCTCCCGGATCGTCGGGCGGGATACCGAGGCGCTCTCCGAAGAGGGGGTTGTGAAGGCCACGGTGGAGACCGTGGCGGAAAACCTCAGCGACGGCGTGGTCGCACCGCTGCTCTATACGGCGCTGCTGGGTGCGCCAGGCGGCTTTTTCTACAAGGCGGTGAACACGATGGACTCCATGGTGGGCTATCAAAACGACCGTTACCGCTATTTTGGGACAGGAGCGGCGCGGCTGGACGATCTCTGCAACCTTTTGCCCGCCCGCCTGTCGGCGCTCCTCATGCTGCTGTTTGCGCGACTCTGCGGCCTCGACGGCAAGGGCGCATGGCGGATTTTTCGGCGGGACCGGTACAACCATAAAAGCCCGAACTCCGCGCAGACCGAGTCGGTCATGGCGGGTGCGCTGGGTGTACAGCTGGCGGGTGATGCCGTCTACTTCGGGGTGCCGGAGCACAAGAAAACCATCGGAGACCCGCTGCGGCCCATCGGGCGGACGGATATTGGAAAGGCCTGCCGTCTGATGCTCGCGGCGGGCGACGCCGCAGCCGCACTGAGCGGGCTTGCGTGTATGCTGTTGGGAGGATAGACATGGAACAGATCAAACTGGAACAGGTGCTGCCCGCCGAGATCGAGCGGCGCAGTTTTGAAATCATCTCGGCAGAGCTTGGGCCGATGGCCTTCGGCCCCGGCGAGGAGTTGGTGCTCAAACGGGTCATCCACACGAGTGCGGATTTCGATTATGCGAACAATCTGGCCTTCTCCGAGAGCGCCGTACCCAAGGCGATGGAGGCCATTCGCAGCGGCGCGTCGATCGTCACAGACACGCAGATGGCCCGCGCCGGAATCAATAAAAAGTCCCTTGCGCGATTCGGCGGGGAGGTCCGCTGTTTTATGGCGGACGAGGACGTTGCCGCCGCGGCGAAGGAGAAAGGCGAGACGCGCGCGACCGCCTCGATGGACAAGGCGGCTTCCCTGCCGGGGCCGCTGATCTTCGCGATCGGCAACGCGCCGACGGCGCTGGTGCGGCTCTTCGAGCTGATCGGCGAGGGCCGCCTGCGCCCCGCGCTGGTGATCGGCGTGCCGGTGGGCTTTGTGAATGTCGTGCCGTCGAAAGAGCTGATTATGCGGGCGGGCGTTCCCTATATCGTCGCAAGAGGGAGAAAGGGCGGCAGCAATGTGGCTGCGGCCATCTGCAACGCCATCCTGTATCAGATGAAATGAGGAATTGCATGGAGATCCAGATGATCGGAATTGACCATAGCCTTGCGCCGGTCGAAATCCGGGAGCGGTTCAGCTTCACCACCACCGCCGCGCAACAGGCGATGGAGGAAGTATTTGCCCTGCCCGACGTTGAGGGCTGCGTATTGCTCAGCACCTGCAACCGGACGGAGCTCTGGGTCGACGCCGCGGAGATGCCGGGCCTGCCAAAGCTGTTCTGCGGTCTCAAGGGGCTGCCTCCGGAGGACTATGCTCCCTACCTGACCGTACGGCGCAGTGACGAGGCGGTGCAATATCTCTTTGAGCTTGCAAGCGGGCTTCACTCCAGAATTCTCGGGGAGGATCAGGTGCTCGCGCAGGTCAAGACCGCGCTTGCCCGTGCGCGGGAACTGCAGTGCTGCGGCTCTGTGCTGGAGGTGCTCTTTCGGAACGCCGTAACCGGCGCGAAGAGGGTCAAATCCGAGCTGATGCTGCAGACGGCCAACGCCTCCGCCGCTGAGCTGGCGATTCAGAAGCTCCGCGCGGGCGGTATGGACTTTCGTGGCAAGCACTGCCTCGTGATCGGCAACGGAGAGATGGGCCGCCGCGCCGCCGCCGCGCTGCTGGAAAGCGGCGCGACCGTCACCGTGACGGTGCGGCAGTATCGCAGCGGCAACGTTGAGGTGACGCCGGGCTGTGCCCGGATCGACTACGGCGAACGCTACCGCGTGCTGCCCGGCTGTGAGGTCGTCATCAGCGCCACCAGCAGCCCGAATATTACGCTGCGGCGGGCCGAGATCGAGGCCTGCGGGCTGAGTCGCGACACGCTGTTTCTGGATTTTGCTGTTCCGCGGGACATCGACCCGGAGGTCGGTTTGCTGCCCCATGCGACGCTCTACGACATCGACTGGTTTTCCGTGCCGGAGTCGGAGGAGCTGCGGCAGGAGCTGCGGGAGACGGAGACGCTGATTCGGGAGCAGAAGGAGAAATTTATGGTCTGGGCGCAATGCCGCGACCTGATTCCTGCCGTGGACGAGTTGGGGGGCTTTCTCGCGGAGGAGGCCGTCTGGCGCACGGGCGGCGCGGTCAAGGCGCTGGGCCTCACGGCAGACGCGCAGACGAAGCTCACGGACGCCGTCTCGGTCTCCGCCGGAAGCGTCCTCAAAAAGCTGCTGTTCGCCGTCCGCGACGAGGCCGGGGCCGAGGTGTTCCGCCGCTGCGTCGAGGCCATGGAGGGAGAGATTCGACATGCATAAATTTCCGCTTTTTGTGAGTCTGGAGGGGCGGAAAGCCCTGGTATTCGGCGGTGGCGCGGTGGGTCTGCGGCGCGCCGGGGCGCTCGCGCAGTACGGCGCGTCCGTGACCGTTGTGACGCCGGAGCCGGATGCGGCGCTGTCTCTGCTGCCCGTGCGTGTCGAAGCCCGGGCTTATCGGCCGGGCGAAATTCGGCAGGTGTTTCTGGTCGTGGCCGCGACCGACGATCCCGCCGTCAACGCGGCGATTACGCGGGAGGCCCGGCGTGCGGGTGCGCTCGCGAACAACGCGGGCGATCACCGGGACTGCGACTTCTTTTTCCCCGCCGTCGTGCGGACGGAAGAGCTTAGCATCGGTGTAACGGGAAACGGAGAAAATCACGAGGCCGTGCTGGGCGCGGCGCAGAAGATACGGAGGATGGAGTTTTGAAGGAATTTCGGATCGGCAGCCGGGAGAGCCGGCTGGCCATCGTGCAGGCGGAGCTGTTGCAGGCGTATCTGAAAGAGACCTGTCCTGCGCTGCCGGTGCGCCTGGTCACAATGAAAACGACCGGCGACAGGATTTTGGACCGGCCGCTGGAGACCGTGGGCGGCAAGGGCCTTTTCGTGAAGGAGCTGGACCTCGCGCTGTTGGAAGGAAGAACCGACTGCTCGGTCCACAGCCTGAAGGACCTGCCCATGGAGGTCTCGGCGGCGATCCCGGTACTGGGCTTTTCCCGCCGGGAGGACCCCCGGGACGCCTTAGTGCTGCCCGCCGGGCAGACGGTTTGGAACCGCGACCTGCCGCTCGGCTGCGCGAGCAGGCGGCGGGCCATACAGATTCGGCGGCTCTGCCCCGGCCTGCGGGTGGAGCTGATTCGCGGCAATGTACCGACGCGGCTGCAAAAGCTGGACGAGGGGCGCTACGGCGCGATTGTGCTCGCCGCCGCCGGGCTGCGGCGGCTGGGGCTGGAGCGGCGGATTTCCCGTCTCTTTTCCCCGGAGGAGATGCTTCCCGCTGCCGGGCAGGGCATTTTGGCGGTACAGGGCAGGGCGGGGGAGGACTACGCTTGTCTCGCGGGCTTTTTTGACGCGGAGGCGACCGCCTGCGCGCTGGCGGAGCGGGCCTTTGTCCGCGCGCTGGACGGCGGCTGCTCTTCCCCAATCGCGGCGCACGCCGTGCTGCACGCCGGCGTTTTGACGCTGACAGGTCTCAATTGCCGGGAGGGCGACGATTATTGGACCAACCGGATTTCCGGTGACCCCGCCGAGGCGGAGGCACTGGGCGCCACACTGGCGCGGCGGATGAAGGCGGAGGAATGAGCATGTCGGGTAAGGTATATCTGGTTGGCGCGGGGCCGTCCGATCCCGGCCTTCTGACCCTGCGGGGCAAGGAGGTGCTGGAGCGGGCGGAGGTTGTCGTCTACGATGCGCTGGTGAGTCCGGAGCTGCTCGCGCTGCTGCCCGCGGGGGCGGAGTGCATCAATGTTGGCAAGCGGGCCAGCCATCATCTGATGTGCCAGGAAGACATCAACCGTCTGCTGCTGCAAAAGGCCCGGGAGGGCCGACGCGTCGTGCGCCTGAAGGGCGGCGACCCGTTCCTCTTTGGGCGCGGCGGCGAAGAGCTGGAGCTGCTCTGCGAAAACGGAATTCCCTATGAGATTGTCCCCGGCGTGACCTCTGCCATTGCGGTGCCCGCCTATTGCGGCATCCCCGTGACGCACCGGGATTTCTGCTCCTCGCTCCACATCGTGACGGGACATAAAAAGCAGGATGAGCCGTTGCAGCTCCCCTTCCGGGCGCTCGCGGAGACGAAGGGCACGCTCGTCTTCCTAATGGGGCTCTCGGCGCTGCGGGAGCTCTGCGCCGGGCTGATTGCGGCCGGAATGGACGAAAAAATGCCCGCCGCCATCCTGCAAAAAGGCACGACCGCGGAACAGCGTGCGCTTTGCGCCGACCTCGCGACGCTGCCGCGGCGGGCGGAGGAGGAACAGATCGAGACTCCGGCCATCCTGGTCGTGGGCGGCGTCTGCGCGCTGCGGGAGAAGTTTGCCTGGCGCGAAGCGCTGCCGCTCTTCGGCTGCCGCGTCCTCGTGACAAGGCCGCGTGGCCGGGCCGGGAGCCTGGCCCCGCGGCTGCGGGACCTCGGCGCGCAGGTGATCGAGGCGCCAACGATCCGCACGGAGCCGATCCGGGAGAACGAACCGCTCCGCGCGGCGCTCGGCAATCTCGGCACATATGCCTGGCTGGCTTTCACGAGCCCCTACGGCGTCGAGGTTTTTCTGGACGCGCTGGCGGCGGGAGGCCGGGATATCCGACAGCTCGCGTCCCTGCGCGTGGCCGCGATCGGCACGGGCACGGCAGCGGCGCTGCGGCGGCGCGGCCTCTTCGCGGACCTGGTCCCGGAGACCTACGACGCGGGGCATCTGGGAAAGGCGCTGCGCGCGCGGCTGCAACCGGGTGAAACCGTCTTGATTCCCCGCGCGAAGATGGGCAGCCCCGCGCTGACGGAGGCACTTGGGGAGGCCGCGCGCGACTTGCCCATCTATGAGACATTCTGTGAAAAGCCTGCGGCGCTGGATCTGCGGGCGGAACTGGAAGCCCATCCGCAGACGGTTGCGGTCTTTACGAGCGCGTCAACCGTGCGCGGCTTCGCGGCGGCGGCGGAGGGGCTGGACTTTTCCCGCGTCCGCGCCGCCTGCATCGGGCGGCAGACGGCGTGCGAGGCGGAAAAACTCGGGATGCAGACTGCCGTGGCCGAAGAGGCTACACTGGATTCGCTGATTTTATTGGTGCAAACCATGTATGGAGGGAAACAAGATGGAACTGATTGAACGGCCCCGCCGCCTGCGCGGCAGCGAGGTGCTTCGCAAAATGGTGCGGGAGACGAGAATCGATCCCTCGCAGCTGATCTATCCGGCCTTTGTGGCCGAGGGGATTCCGGAAAAGCAGGAGATTCGCTCCATGCCGGGCCAGTACCGCCACACGCGGGAGAGCCTGCTCCGCTGCGCGGAGGCGCTGCTGGAGCGCGGCGTCGACAAGATGATCCTCTTTGGCATCCCGCAGGAGAAGGACGAGCTGGGCAGTCAGGCCTACTGCGAGCACGGCATCGTGCAACAGGCGATGCGCGATTTGAAGGCGCATTTTCCGGAGCTCTACCTGATCGGCGACGTGTGCATGTGCGAATACACTTCGCACGGCCACTGCGGCATCCTGCACGGGGAACGTGTGGACAACGACGAGACGCTCTCCTACCTCGCAAAGATCGCGCTCAGCCAGGTCGAGGCGGGCGCGGATATGGTGGCGCCCTCCGATATGATGGACGGCCGCGTCGCCGCAATTCGCGAGCTGCTGGACGAGCGCGGGCATCTGGACACCCCGATTATGTCCTATGCGGTGAAATACGCCTCCTCCTTCTACGGCCCGTTCCGCGAAGCGGCGGACTCCGCCCCGTCTTTCGGCGACCGGAAGAGCTACCAGATGGATTTTCACAACATTCGCGAGGGCATCAAGGAGGCGCTTCTGGACGAGAGCGAGGGCGCGGACATCATCATGGTCAAGCCCGCCATGGCCTTCGGCGACGTCATCGCGAAGGTGAAGGAGGCCGTGCTGCTGCCGATCGCGACCTACAGCGTCAGCGGCGAATACGCGATGGTCAAGTGCGCCGCGCAGGCCGGCTGTATCGACGAAGCAAGAATTGTCTGCGAGATGGCGGCCTCCGCCTTCCGCGCGGGCACGGACCTCTATCTGACCTATTTTGCCCCGGAGCTTGCCGGGTATCTGCGGGAGGGGAGAATCGGATGATTGCGCAATCAGAGCGTCTCTTTGCGGAGGCGAAACGCTATATTCCCGGCGGCGTCAACAGCCCCGTGCGGGCCTTTGCCGCGATCGGCGGCTGCCCGCGCTTCATCACGCGCGCGGACGGCGCGACGATGACGGACGCGGACGGGAACGTCTACCTCGACTATGTGGGTTCCTGGGGGCCCATGATCCTCGGCCACAACCGCCCCGAGGTCCGCGAGGCGGTCATGGAGGCCTGCACGCGCGGCCTCAGCTACGGCGCGGCGACCGAGGCGGAGGTCCAAATGGCGCGGCTCCTCTGCGAGGCCGTGCCCTGGGTCTCCATGGTCCGTATGGTCAATTCCGGCACCGAAGCCGTCATGAGCGCGATCCGCGCCGCCCGCGGCTTCACGGGGCGGGACAAGATCGTCAAGTTCGCGGGCTGCTACCACGGCCACAGCGACTGCCTGCTCGTGCAGGCCGGCTCCGGCCTGATGACGACCGGCGTCCCCGGCAGCGCGGGCGTACCGCAGGGCTGCACGGCGGATACGCTGAGCGCGAAATACAATGATCTTGAGAGCGTCCGCGCGCTGTTCGCGGCAAATCCCGGCGAAATTGCCTGCGTGATCGTCGAGCCCGTGGCGGCCAATATGGGCGTTGTGCCGCCGGAGCCTGGCTTTTTGGAGGGCCTGCGGGCGCTGTGCGACGAGCAGGGGAGTCTGCTTCTCTTCGACGAGGTTATCACCGGCTTCCGCCTCTCTTTTCAGGGCGCGGCGGGGTACTACGGCGTGCGGCCCGACCTCGTCACCTACGGCAAAATCATCGGCGCGGGCATGCCCGTCGGCGCCTACGGCGGCCGGGAGGATGTGATGCGCGTCGTTTCGCCGCTCGGCGGCGTTTACCAGGCGGGCACCCTCAGCGGCAATCCCGTGGCCATGGCGGCGGGGCTGGCGCAGCTTACGCTGCTGCGCGACCATCCGGAGTGGTACGAGCGGCTGAGCGAGACATCCGCGCGGTTTTTCGGCGAGATGGCGGGGATCCTGCGGGAGGCCGGCAAGCCCTACGCGGTGAACCATGTCGGCAGCCTCGGCAGCCTGTTCTTCACAGACCGGCCGGTCAGAAACTACGGCGACGCGATGACCGCCGACACGGCGGCGTTTGGCGCCTATTGCCGCGATCTCTTCGCAAACGGAATCTACGCGGCGCCGAGCCAGTTTGAGGCGATGTTCCTCTCCATGGCCCACACAGAGTCGGACTTGGAGCGGACACTCGCGGTGCTGCGGCGCTACTTTCTAGGCAAGTAGGATGGAAGAAAAAAAGCTTTCCGGCGGCCGCCTGCTGCGCTATGGCTACACGACCGGCAGCTGCGCGGCGGCGGCGGCCAAAGCGGCGGCGCTGCTGCTGCTGACCGGGGTGGCCCCGCGGTCCGTGCTGCTGAACACGCCGGGCGGCCCGGAGCTGACGCTGGAAATTGAACATCCGTGCTTCAACGGGGAGACTGCCTCCTGTGCCGTGCGCAAGGACGGCGGAGACGATCCGGACCAGACAAACGGCCTGCTCATCTATGCCGCCGTCAAAAAAAAGCCCTCCGGCGTCTCCATCGACGGCGGTGAGGGCGTCGGCCGCGTCACGAAGCCGGGCCTGGATCAGCCGGTGGGCGAGGCCGCCATCAACCATGTGCCGCGGCAGATGATCGAGACGGCGGTCCGGGAGGCCGCCGGGGACTACGCGGGCGGGTTTTCGGTTGTGATCTCCGTGCCGGGCGGCGCGGAGACCGCAAAGCGTACGTTCAATCCCTATCTTGGCATCGTTGGCGGCCTTTCCATCCTCGGTACGACGGGCATTGTGGAGCCGATGAGCGAAAAGGCGCTCGTAGAGACGACGCGGGTGGAGCTGCGGATGCAGCGCGCCGCCGGGCGGGAGGACCTGCTGCTGACCGTCGGCAACTATGGCGACGACTTCGCGCGCGAGACGCTCGGCCTCTCCCTGGAGGGGCGGGTCAAGTGCTCCAATTTCATTGGTGAGGCGCTCTCCGACGCGGCGGCGTTGGGCTTTCGCAGCGCATTGCTGGTGGGGCACCTCGGCAAGCTGGTCAAGCTCGGCGCGGGCATCATGAACACCCACTCCTTTCAGGGTGACGCCCGGATGGAGATTCTGACCTCCTGCGCACTGGAGGCCGGCGCGGACCTTCCGGTTCTGCGGCGCATTTCCGCCTGCGTGACCACAGAGGCGGCGCTCAGCGTGCTGCGCGAGAGCGGACAGCAATCCGGCGCGATGGCGGTACTGGAAAACCGCATCGAGGCCCAGCTCGCGCGGCGCTTCGGCGCGTATCTGGAGCTGGGTACGCTGGTTTTTTGCGGAAAGGAGACGCTTTGCCGCTGCGGCAGCGCGGAAAAGCTGATCGAAACATGGAAACGATAACGATAGACCCACATGGCGGCGATATCTACACGCACCGGCAGGTGCAGCTGGACTTCTCCGTCAATCTGAACCCGCTGGGTATGCCGGAGGAAATCTGCCGGGCCGTGGCGGAAAACGTCCGGCGCTACGACGTCTACCCGGACCCCCGGTGCCGCGCGCTGCGTGAGGCATTGGCCGCGCGGGAGAGCGTGCCGGAAGACTGGCTGTGCTTCGGAAACGGCGCGGCGGATTTGATCGTGCGCATCGCCGCCGCCCTCGGGCCGGTACAGGCGCTCGTGCCCGCGCCGACCTTCTCCGAATATGAGACCGCGGTGCTGCGGCAGGGCGGGCGTGTACGCCGCGCACCGTGCTGCGAGGCGCGCGGCGTTCAAATCACCCGCGCGTTTGCGGAGGCGGTGCAGCCTGGCGACCGGCTGGTCTTTCTCTGCAATCCGAATAACCCAACCGGTCGGTTGGCGGAACCGGGAACCGTCGAAGCGGCGCTCGCCGCGTGTGCGCGCGTCGGCGCGGTTCTCGTGGTGGACGAGTGCTTTCTTGCCTTTACGGAGGGCGCTTCCTGCCTGCCGCTGCTGTGGAGCGCTCCAAATTTGATTGTTTTGCGGGCCTTTACAAAGCTCTATTCGATGGCCGGGCTTCGACTCGGGTATTTGCTCTGCACCGATCCGGACCTGCGCGGGCGCGTGGAGGCTGCGGGGCAGTGCTGGAGCGTGTCCGCACCGGCGCAGGTCGCCGGTCTTGCGGCGCTTGGGTGCCGGGACCTGCCGGAGCGGACCAGGGCCTTCCTCCGGGAGGAACGCCCGCGGGTAGCCGCCGCCCTCGGGGAGATTTTCCCGTGCGTCTATCCATCGGATGCAAATTTTCTGCTGTTTCGCGGAGATAGCGGCCTGTGGGAGCGGACGCTTGCGAACGGCGTGATGCTGCGTGCTTGCGGCAACTATCCCGGACTGGATCAGCGGTATTACCGCATCGGCCTGAAGGGCCGGGCGGAAAATGACGAGCTGCTCGCGCTGCTGCGGGCGCAGGAGGAGACATAATGGCAAAGGCAATCATGGTGCAGGGCACGGCCTCAAACGCGGGAAAAAGCTTTCTGTGCGCGGCGCTCTGCCGGATTTTTACCCAGGACGGCTACCGCGTCGCGCCCTTCAAGTCCCAGAATATGGCGCTCAACTCCTTTATCACGTCGGAAAATCTGGAGATGGGGCGCGCGCAGGTCATGCAGGCCGAGGCGGCCAGGCAAATTCCCTCCGTGCGTATGAACCCCATTTTGCTGAAGCCGACTGGGGATCAGGGCTCACAGCTCATCGTCAACGGCCGCGTGCGCGGCAACTTCACCGCGCAGGAGTATTTTGCAATGAAACGGTCGCTGATCCCGGACGTGACGGAGGCATACCAGTCGCTCGCGCGGGAAAATGATATCATCGTGATCGAGGGCGCGGGCAGCCCCGCCGAGATCAACCTCGGTGAGGATGGGTTTGTGAATATGGGCATGGCAAAGCTCGCGGACGCGCCGGTGCTGCTCTGCGGCGACATCGACCGGGGCGGTGTATTCGCCGCGCTTTACGGCACGGTGGCGCTCCTGAAGCCGGAGGATCAGGCTCGAATTTGCGGCCTTGTCATCAATAAGTTCCGGGGAGACCCGGATATCCTGCTGCCCGGTCTCGCCATGCTGGAGGATCTGACCGGAAAGCCGGTTTTCGGCGTGGTGCCGTATCTGCATCTCGATCTGGATGATGAGGACTCCCTCACCGAGCGGTTTTCAAAGAAGGAGACGCGGGGCCTTTTGGACTTTGCTGTGCTCCGCCTGCCGCGCATTTCTAATTTTACAGATTTCAACCCGCTGGATTGCCTCCCGGAGGTCAACCTGCGGTATGTCGGCAGCGTATCCGAGCTGGGCGCGCCGGATGTGATCTTTCTCCCCGGTACCAAGAACACGATGGACGATCTCCACTTTCTGCGGGAAAGCGGGTTAGAGGCCGCCGTCTGCCGCCACGCGGCACAGGGCGGCGCGGTCGTCGGTATCTGCGGCGGCTACCAGATACTCGGCTCCCTGCTCCGCGACCCGGAAGGCGTCGAGGCGGGCGGCGAGCTGCGCGGCATGGGACTGTTGCCGGCCGAGACCGTGTTTCTGGGGGAAAAGACCAGAACGCAGGTGCGCGGCGAGGTGCGGGGTGTCGGAGGCATCTTTGAAGCGCTCCGCGGCGCGCGCTTCTCCGGCTACGAGATCCACATGGGAGAGACAGCTTCGTCTCTGTCCGCCTTCTCGTCTCTGTGCTATGACGGCGGGGAAAAGCCGGACGGACTCTTTCGGGACAACATCTTCGGCACTTATGTCCATGGACTGTTTGACGACGGCGGCTTTACGCGCGCCTTTGTCAACTGCGTCCTGCGGTCCAAGGGACTGGCGGAGGGAACCGGCAGCGTAAACTGGGCGGACTATAAGGAGAAACAATATGATTTGCTGGCCGATGGAGTCCGGGCGTCGCTGGACTTGCCCGGTCTCTACCGCCTGCTCGGCGAATAAAAAACAACAACCGTTTGGGGACGCTATGACTTCATTTGTATTTGATTTGGACTCCACGGTACTGCGGGGCGAGCTGCTGCCCAGAATTGCCGCCGCCGCGGGACTGGACGGCGACGAGATGGCGCGGCAGACCGCGCGGACGGTGGAGGAGGGGATTCCTTTTTCGGAGAGCTTTCCCGCCCGCGCCGCGCTGCTCTCGGACGTACCCACGCTGCTGGCAGCGCGGGTTGCCTGTGAGACGCCGCGCTTTGAACGCCTCTGCGTGTTTCTGCGGCGGCATTGTTTGCGCTGCTGGATCGTAACCGGCAATCTGGACGTCTGGATCGCCGATTTGGCGCGGGAGCTGGGAATGGAGGGCCGCTGCATTTGCTCCCGGGCACGGATGGAGGACGGACGCGTCGCGGGGATCGAGTTTCTGCTTTCGGAAAAGGCGGCGGTGCTCCCGGCACTGCCCGGGCGGGTTGTTGCGGTCGGCGACGGCATGAACGATCTGGGAATGCTGGCGGCGGCGGATGTCGGCATCGCCTTCGGCGGCGCCCATCCCATTCCGGGACCCCTGCGCCGTGCTGCAGATTTCACGGCGGAAACCGAGGAGGAACTGCTGTGCCTGCTGGAATCCATGGCCGAATCGCCGGGATGATTTCCCTGCAAAGAATCGCAGCGCCGGAAGACCAAAGTCTTTCGGCGCTGCGATTCTTTGCGCTATTTTTTCTTGCCGAGGTGCAGCTCCCGCATCCCCTCCACCTCATCGCAGACCGGCTTCATGCTGCAGTGGCCGCAGTCCGTCGGAATGCCGTCCAGAATGTGGGTCAGCGTGCTTGTGATCGCGTCCACCTGCCGGGCGTACTCCGTCAGCTGGGGCAGGAAAGGCGGGTTTACGGCGAAAATCAGGCGGACGTGGCGGACGCCGGGCAGCTCCCTGTATTTCTGAAGGTAGCTGGCGCCAACACGGCGGAAGGAAATTCCGGCCTTGAGCGCCTGCTTGCTGACGCGCACCTGCTCCTGATTGCTCTCGGAAGAGACTCGCACCAGATACCCCTTCGGAAAAACGTGGTAGCGGACAAATTCCAGCTTCCGGATCGCCTGATAGGCGTCCTCATCGTCGCCCGGGTTGTCCACGGAGAGCAGCACGATCCGTGCAAAACGGTTCTCCCCGCGCAGGGAAGGAAGGTCCTGCCCGTAGACCGCAATCCCATCCTCCGGCACCAGCGCGTCGGAGGTGGTGACGCAGGTGTAGTTGACAGAGCCCAAACCGCCCAGCTCGCAGCCCGCGTCCCGCAGCAGGACCAGCTCGCTCGCGCCGGTATCCTCCCAACAGAGTCGGGGGTCGTAGGCAAAGCGGGCCGGCTGGAGCGCGGAAAACAGCGCGTCGGTTTTTTGAAGAATCCCGTCGTACAGCTTCATCAGAACTTGGTTTCCACCTTTTTGCGGTCAAAAATCCGGTTGACCTGTGTATAGACCCAGGCCATCAGCTTTTGATCCAGATTCCAGAAGTAGATCACGAACAAAGCGCTGGAGAGAACGGCAAAACCCGTGAGCAAAATTTTGAGTAATTTTTTCATCGGAAAAGCTCCTTTCTGTCAGGAACGGGCAAGCCCCTTCTGGCGGGCGTATTCCGCCGCGCCCAACGCGCCCATCAGCTGCGGATCGGTGCTCAGCTCCACGACCTTCAGTTTCAGAACCCGCTCGATTGCGGCCTTCAGGCCTTCGTTTTTCGCGCAGCCGCCGGTCAGCGTGATGGAATCGGTGGCGCCCGCCTTCTTGGCCATGACAAAGCAGCGCTTGGCGACGGCCATTTGAATCCCGGCCGCGATCTCATCCATCGGCTTTCCCTCGCCGACGAGGGTGATGACTTCGGACTCGGCAAAGACCGTGCACTGCGCGGTGATCGGAATGACGTTTTTGGCGGTCAGCGACAGCTTGGAAAATTCAGGCAGGCTCATTTCAAAGGAACGGGCCATGGCCTCGTAAAATCGGCCGGTACCGGCGGCGCACTTATCGTTCATCGCAAAGTTTTTGACGGTTCCGTCCGTATCGATTGAGATGCCCTTGACATCCTGGCCGCCGATATCGATGATGGCCTTGACGGAGGGATTCGTGATATGGACGCCCATGGCGTGGCAGGAGATTTCGGAGATATTCTCATCGGCAAAGGGAACCTTGTTGCGGCCATAGCCCGTGCCGATCAAATAGGCGAGATCCTGGGAAGAGCGCAGTCCGTCCACCTGGGAAATGACCTCGTCCATGGCCAATTGGGCGGAAATCTCCGAGTTGATTTTGCTGCGCAGGGTGGTATTTGCCACCATTTTGCCGGTTTCATCCAGAATGACCGCTTTTGTATAGGTTGAGCCTACGTCGCAGCCACCGAAGTATTTCATTGTCATGATTCCTCCAATTCGTCCGATTTCAGTTTCTCCAACTTGGAGACGGGAAGAAGTTTACCAGGCCGCATCGTCGTCAAATTCCAGCAAAGATTGGTCCAGCGGATCTTCCCGCATCACGGTGCGCATGTATTCGTTGACCTTGGCGCGCATGTCCTTTCTCGACACGGTGCGGGGGTCCATCAGATCGTGCTCGATCCAGATCAGGCGCACACCGCGCTCGCGGGCCTGGTCCTCGAACATGCCCTGCAGGGTGGACATGTTTTTGCAGGAGACATGCTGGTACATAATGACGAGTTCCGGACGCCAGATCTCAACCTGCCGCCAGAGTTCGGTGAGAACGTGGTCGTAGCCGCCGTTGGTGTGCCGCCGCATGACCATGCGCTCGTAGAGGCGCGCCATGTCGCGCAGAGCCTCCTCACGGTCCTCGGTTTCCAGCGGCTTCGTGAAGTTGAGTCCCTCCATTTCGACCAGAACGTTGATGCCCCAGCAGTTTGCCAGCCAGTTGGAAAAATTGGCGTAGTAATGTGCGGGGACGCTCCAGACGATGGCTCTGTGGCGCATCTTGCCCGGCCAAGGCTCCTCCTGACGCTCATAGGCGCGGAGCATGGTCCGGTTGACTTTTTGGAAGGTTTTCAGCACACGCGGGTCGAGGCCGCCGTCCATCTCGTAGTTCCATTTGCGGAAGAGCTCATAGATTGGGCCGATCAGCTGCGGGTGGTTCGTCTGATTGACCTCCCATTTTTGCAGTTCGAAGCGCGTCTCTTCGTTGAAACGCTTCATTGCGGTGAAGTAGGCCTCCCAGTTCCACTTGGCGCCCGTCTGCTCCTCGACGAACTTAATGCAGTTCTTGATCTCCAGAACGCCGGTCTCCAATGTCTCCTCGTCCTCGTAGCGAACCGGGAAGGTCAGATGGTAAGTCGGCAGATCCTTGAAGCGGCGGCTGGTATAGGAGGAGGCCATCACGGAGCCGTCACAGGGCATGGAGCTCGAGATGAAGCACGCGCCCAGATGGGGCAGCGCGTCCAGGACGCAGGCGCCGGACTCGGAGGTCGGTACCGGGCAGGTGTCCGCGGGCAGACCGTAGGCCTCAACGGCGTCGATATACGGCATACAGGCCAGTTGGTCGATCTCCGAGAGCAGGAAGACGGGCAGAAGCTGGTAGGGGATGCCAATCAAGTCCGGGAAGCCCGCCATGATCTGCGCCATGGTCATCTCGTCGAACAGGACGATTTTTTTGCTGAGCTCCTTGCAGTTGCCGTTCCGCTCGTCGCCCTTCATGAGCAGCACGAGGTTTTCCGCCACATAGCGGAAAATGTCGTAGGTCAGGGCGTGGTGCATTTTAAGGGCGGAGCCCCGCAGACCCATGACGTTTTTGTCCAGGAAGGAGTGGCAGCAAAAATAGGAGATCATCCAGCGATACCAGGCTGCGCCGTTCAGTGCCGGAATCAAATCTTTCGAGAAGGAAGAGAGCAGCATGCCCCAGAGTTTGGCCCACTCGGCGAAGTCCACGGCGGTATCCTTTACACCGCGCCATTCGCGGCGGACCGTCGCCATGGAGCCGCTGCGGTAGAGCTTGCCAAGCTGTTTTTCGCCGTTTTTCAGCAGGTCCAGCCGCTCTGTAGTCGACATGGCGCGGACGGCGGCGGTTTCCTCGGCAAGGCGCTTGCCGGTGAGTTTCCAGTTCGTCAGCTGTTTCTTACCAAATGCTTTCCAGTCGGTCTCCTTCAGCATCTGCGCGGCGATGCCGCAAAACTCGCTCAGGTTTTCTTTTTGCAGCTTCAGGTCCATCTGGTCCTTCAGCCGGAAGTTGCTCGGATCGGGATACTTCATGCCTCTTTCCCTCCCTTTTTCTGAATGCGCTTGATTTCCAGCGCTTCGACAAAGGCCTGGAACCGCGTGCGGAGCTGTCCGGAGGAACGGGCGTTATAGGGGCGGTCGATGGAGAGCACAGGCCAGCCGTATTCCTCGGAAAGCACATGGCTGGCGAGCGGCCGCTCAAAGGCCCAGAAGTCGCAGAATTTCATTTGCTCATAAATGATGCCGTCGGCGCGGTATTCTCTGGCGAGACGGTCCGCGGTATCCCGCCGCTGCTGAACTTTCTCGTTACTGATGTAGCGGGCGCATTCGGAGTGCTCCATATAGTGGCGGCAGATCTGTGTCAGCGCATCCTCTTCGTCCGAGAGACGGATGGCCTCGCGGCCCGGCATGGAACCATAGCAGTAGCGGTCGGAGACCACCATCGCGCCGGCTTCCTCAATCAGCTTTGTCAGGCTGGGGTCATCAATCTCGGATCCCACGACAGCGACACGCGCGCGAAACCAGGGCTTCGGGTCCGCCGCGCGGGTCCGAATTTCCTCCAGCGTTTCCTGCAGCTTCGGCAGAATCAGGTATTTTGGGCAGCAATACGACACGAGATTCAGAATGTGGTACTCATAACCGGTGATCGGCGGATTGTCCAGCTTGCGGAAATCGCCGATTTCGGTCAGAATTTCGCAGACCTCATTGTGCTGCTCCACGGCCTTGCGGATTGCAGCGTCGGAGGTATCCACGCCATACCGCTCCGACAGAGTGGCCAGAAGGTGCTTGCGCATCTGCCGGACGTAGTGCGCAACGGTGTAATCGACGACCTTGTAGGGAATGTCGCAGTGGGTCACGAAGAAGTTCTCCTTCGTATTGCAGTGCAGCAGTTCCAAATGTTCATAGCAGCGATTCATCGCGCCGCAGGCATCCACGCCTGCCACGCCGTCCAGGAACTGATAACCGCCTTCAATGGCGCGCTCCAGCAGGGCGCGGGCGTACTCGCAGGAGTAGTTGGACATGTAATAGGTTGCAATGTCGATGGAGCCGGTCCGTGGGGCGCGCAGACGGACGGAAAAGCAGCCGTCCAGATTAAGCAACACCTCCGGCATGTGGTAGCAGGTGTAGCCAATGGCCAGCTTGCCATCCGCCTGCGCCTGCTGCACCAGCTCGTTGTCGGCGTTCTCCAGGAGATTCTCGAAATAGATCAGATACTTGAGATCTTTCAATCGATCCACCTCACCTTGATTTTAATATGCCTAATTTTGAAAGCGCCGCCTCGGCGCCTAGGAGTACGGGAGAATCGGGAGGAAGGGAAAAGACGCTGCGGCCCTCCATGTCGTTTTCCGCCTGCCGGTCGTCCGGTCCGACTGCGGCGAGCAGCGCCATCCCGGCAATCTGGCCGGTGGGGAGCAAGTCGGGACGGGTCACTCGGTTCAGAATCAAGCCGCCCTTTTCGTACATCATCAGTCCGTCGGCCACTTGCCGAATGGTTTCAATGACCTGCAAGCCTTTTTTGCTCTGGTCGGAGACGAAGAGCAGATGGGTCACCCTGTCCATCACCCGGCGGTTGATCTGCTCGATGCCGGCTTCGCCGTCAATCACGACGTAGTCAAAATCCTGTGCCAGCAGGGAGATTACCTGCCGCAGGTAGGCATTGACCGCGCAGTAGCAGCCGGCGGCCTCCGGTCTTCCGATGGCCAGAAAGGCGAAGCTCTGCCGTTCCTCCATGGCCTCGAAGAGGCGAAAACGGGCCTCCGCCAGAATATCCTGCGTATCCCGCAGCTTACCTGTGACGTCTGCTGCGACACGCTTGCGGATATCGTCCAGCGTCTCCCGGACCGTAACGCCCAGGGCAGTGGCAAGGCCGACGGCGGGGTCCGCGTCGATGGCGAGGATCCGCGCGGCGGGGAATCGCTCGGCCAGCAGCCGCACCGCGGCGGCCGAGAGAGAGGTTTTGCCGACGCCGCCCTTACCGGTCAGCGCAATGACTGTCGCTTGGTGCTCCATCCGAGAGGCTCCTTTTCCGCGGTCAAAATAATCGATGCTGCCGTTTGCTGTGAAAGGATAGAATCAATAATTATGGTACCACAATCGTGAGGGTTTGACAAGCTTTTCCCACTGCATGGGGCAAATCTTGTGAACAATGCTGTTTTTGATTGAATGTTTTGGGCGGTTGTGGTAATATGGGGGCAGATCGGTTTCAGCAGTCAACGTCCCTCTTGCGCGTCTGCGCATACTAAACATGGAAAGCGAGGAAGCAATGTTGAAGAAAGACGAATTGGTACAACAGCTGGTGGACAGCTACGGCAATTGGTTTCTCAAGGATGACTTTGAAAATCGGGCCGGCGGCACGGGCCGTATGACGCAGAACCTTTACCCCTATCATGAACTGTTTTCCCCCATCCGCATTAACCGTTTGACTTTGAAAAACAGGCTGGTCATGGCGCCGATGGGCAACTGTCAGATGGCGGAGGAATCCGGGCGTCCCAATGACAAAATGCTGCAATACTTTTTTGCCAGAGCCGAGGGCGGCGTCGGACTTCTGACCACAGGATTGATTCCCATCAGCCACGGCGTAGACGCCTCCGTGACGGAGAAGGGGAATTACTCCTATTTCCCGCGGATCGACGGAACCCGCACCAACCTGATGGGCTGGCGCGATCTGGCGCAGGGCGTCCATGCCCGCGGCAGCCGAATCTTCATCCAGTTGACGCCGGGCCTCGGCCGCGTCGGCAATCCGCAGTGTCTGCTGACCTTACATAAGCTGCCCGTCTCCGCTTCCTGGAACCCGAATTTCTACCTGCCGGATGTGCCCTGCCGTCCTTTAACGGATCTGGAGTGCGGCAAAATCATCAAAAATGCCGGCCAGGCCTCCATGGACGCGAAGATCATGGGGATCGACGGCGTGTATCTGCACGGCCACGAGGGTTATCTGCTCGACCAGCTGACCAGCCCGGCCTTCAACCGCCGCAAAATGGGAAAATATGCCGACTGGCAGCGTTTCGGCGTCGACCTGATTCGGGAAATTCGCCGCCGCGCCGGCCCGAACTATCCGATCATGTACCGCATCGACCTGAGCCTCGCGCTCAACGAGACCTACGGCGAGCGCATGAACACGGTAAAAACGCTGAAACACTTCAAGAACGGCCGCACGATCCACGATACGCTGGAGTACATGGAAAATCTGGTCAAAGCCGGCGTCGACCTGTTCGACGTGGACCTCGGCTGCTATGACAACTGGTGGCTGCCGCATCCTCCCGCCGGTATGCCGGCCGGCTGCTTCCTGGACATCTCCAAGATGGCAAAGGACTATTTTGCGGCGCGCGGCGTCAAGTCCAACGCCGGCGTGCCCGTGCCGATTGTGGCCGTGGGAAAGCTGGGCTATCCCGATCTGGCCGAGCAGGCCCTGCGGGACGGCAAATGCGATATGGTCATGCTGGGCCGCCCGGTGCTGGCCGACCCGGATTGGTGCAACAAGGCTTACGCGGGTCTCGTCTCCGAGATCCGGCCCTGCATCGGCTGCCAGGAGGGCTGCGTCAACGAATTCGTCGAGGGCGGGCATCCGCAATGCGCCGTCAACGGCCGGACGGGCTTTGAGGAGCTCTATCCGAAGGAATTTCCGAAGACCGAGACGCCGAAGAAGATCGGCGTGGTCGGCGGCGGCTGCGCGGGCATGAATTTTGCGCTGCTTGCCGCGAAGAAGGGCCACAGGGTGGAAATCATTGAGAAGGCGCCCGAGCTCGGCGGAAAGCTGAACCCGGCCAGCATACCAAAGGTCAAATACGACATTGAAAACTATACGGAGTACCTCAAAAAGCAGGTTGTCAAGGAGCCGGGCATCACAGTCAAATGCGGCGTCGCCGCGACAAACGAGCTGCTCCGGGAGCAAGGCTACGATGCCGTGGTATTCTCCAACGGCACGCGGGAGGGCACGCCGCCGATTCCCGGAATTGACACCGTGAAGTTTGTGCAGGCAACCGATCTGCTGATGCAGCCCGAGCTCCTCGGCGACGCGAAGAAGGTCGTCGTGGTGGGCGGCGGCGCGGTCGGCATGGAAACCGCATATTGGCTCAGCTATGAAAAGAACTGCAAGGTGCAAATCGTCGAGATGCTGGAATGCTTCGAAGACGGCGCCTGCACCGCGAACCGTTGTCATATGATCCACTATTTTGAGGAAAACGGCGGCGAGCTGATCAACTGTGCCAAGGTGATTTCCTTTGCGCCCGGCTCCGTGAAGATCAGCCGCAACATTTCCAAGGGCGTACCCGATCCCTACTGCACCTGGACGCCGGTATTGCCCAAGAACATCGAGAATCCGCTTGCCCCGAAGCTCGGCAGCGAGACCTATGTGGCGGAACTGCCCTGCGACCTCGTGGTGCTCGCCATGGGCGGCCGCGCGGACGACGCGGCGTTCCTCTCCGCACAGCAGGCCGGCGTCGCGCCGGAGGTCTATAACATTGGCGACTCCTTCAACGCCGGACGGGTGCTGGAGGCAAACCGTGCCGCCTACAACCTGGCAAAGCAGCTTTAAAAAGCCGGGAGCCCGGCGCGGAGCGATCCAAAAGGTTCGTAAAGTATCCGGGAGAAACGTTATTTCAGCGACAGAAAGGTCTTGCCGTCTGCGAAGCGCAGGCGGCAAGACCTTTTACTTTGCTGCTGCGGTGATTGCAGCTACCGAAAATCGCAAAACAGCTCCAAATCAAACAACCCGGCGGCGCATGGAAATAAAGCCGATAACGCCGAAGGTATCATATTATGATTCGGTCGAACGCAAATCGCATCCGTCATCAAAAGGAAAAGGCCTGGGGCGGTGAGTTCCCAACGCAGGCCTTTCCATAAGCAGGTTATTAGATCATCTGTGATTGTGCAGGGATAGTTCCATAAAGAAAGCGTCTATGTTATCAAAAGGCGTATTCGGCGGAAGGTCACATCCTGTGGACACGACGAAATTTTTGTAGTTTTTCATGTCATTAAGCAGCTGGTTTGTGGCCTCTGCTACATTTTCCGGAGTACCATTCAGGAAGCAGGCCGTGGGATTGATATTTCCCATAGCAATGATATCTTCGGGGACCTGCGGCATAATGTCCTTCATGTTTACCGCATTTCCAAAATGAAGACACTTTGCACCGGTCGACGCAAGCGACCGCACCTGCATCAAGGTATTCCCGCAATTGTGCAGGACAATAATAAAGCTTTCATCCTGAACGGAGGATACGATCTGTTTGACGTACGCGCTTGAAAATTCGTCGCACTGCTGAGGAGAAAGGAGACCTGCGGCAGGCTCTGCCATTACAACTCCGTTTGCGCCGCGCAATTTGAAGGCGCGCACATATTCAATTAAGAATTGTGTGCATTTTTCCAGCAGTGCGTGCGTCAGTTCAGGTTCCATCCGAAGCTGCAGCATGATTTCATTCATATCCAAGAGTCTTCCTGCAAGTGAGAACGGTCCGATACAACTGGCCAAAACGGGTCGGCCCTTTATATTGTCTACGGCCAGTTCCACCGCTTTCAGGCTTTCAGCAGTCCGAGCAGCCCCAACCTGAGGGATTTGCAGGTCGGGGACGTTTTCGATATCTTCTATGAGCATCCCCGTCACGGTTGGCGTTTCGTCATTTGCAAATCTGACCGTGGCGCCGAAAGCCTCGGCCTCCACCGACAAATCCATGTTTGTCAGTGAAGCAATCATATCGTACCTGTCCGCAATGATTTTCATCAGCTCATACTGTTTCTGACCATCCTTAACGGCTTGAAAAACCGGAATTTTGGCAATCTGCACGGCCGGAAATGTCAGGATTGGCATTGCAAGCCGTGTGTCTGATTCAATAATATCGGCGGTCCATTGATACATATCATATTTCATGAAATTTTACGCTCCTGTCAGTTTGATAATTGTGAAGCTGAATGAATAAGAATACACTAGACGGCATTTTCTAACGGCATTATAGTACAACCGGCGGATTCATGAGCGACCATAAGTTCTTTTGCCTTTTGCGCGGCAGATCCGGCATCCGCGGTATACGCATCGGCGCCGATTCTTTCAGCAAACTCTGCGGTTACCGGTGCGCCGCCAACCATAATTTTGACCTGTGATCTTAGGCCTGCGGCTGTGATTGCTTTCACTGTATCTTCCATCCCCTCAAGCGTCGTGGATAAGAGAGCCGAAAGTCCAACGAGTTTACAGTCGGGATTATCTTGTATGGCCTCAACAAAAGCCTCGGAAGGCACGTCAACGCCAAGGTCAATCACTTCAAACCCTGTGTTTTCAACCATCAGCGCAACGAGGTTTTTGCCAATGTCATGCAAATCGCCGGCAACCGTACCGATAATGTACTTGCCGTAGTTGGACAGGTTGCAGGAGGGCATATGGGGCTTCAGGACTTCGATGCCGAATTTCATTGCCTTTGCCGATATGAGCATATCGGGGACGAAAACGATATCCTGTTGGAATTTTTCTCCGACGACGGCCATGGCTTTAATCAGGCCGTCATTCAGAATGGCCGTCGGTTCTATTCCATCATCAAGCGCTTCCTGAACCATGCTCTTAATTGCCTTTGCCTTTCCTGCTTCGACTGCTTCTCTGATCTCCTGAATTGTTGGCATTTTTTGACCTTCCTTTTTAGTTACTGTTACGCAAACACACTGCTTTTTACAAAAATATGAAAATCGGGATATCACAGGCCTTTAGAATTTTGCACTTTTGCCTGCGGTACACATATTTCGTTATTTATTTTAGGCAGCAGAGCATTGGATAACACAAAATGATTACTGCATTGCCACAAGCAATTCAGCAATCGTTTTTGCTTGAACAATAGAGGTGCACGATAGGGGCGTTTTGATGCGTATAACAGATTAGCTGTACATTATCTCGTAACGTGATCTTGCGCAAGCTCCCTGGGGGGATGAAATTTACGTATTAATATTACTTTCCAATGTATATTGATTAATTTTGCGATATATTTTATTAAATTTTGCGATCATTATGTCTCAAATTGATTACACAGGGAAGACTTTGAAACCGAGTGTGTTGATTGGCGAAAAACGGAGAGATTTGATCTGCCAATTCTGCCTTCCGGACCGATTCCACGTTGTCAGGCGATTACCGATATTGCGGGTTCAACGAAAACGGCTGCGGCGACATTTCTGTCGCCGCAGCCGTTTTTCTGCGCGTTAAAATGGCCCGCAGCCCCATCTTCCGCGGGGCATCTCTCAGGCGCAGTTCAAGCAGGTCTTCTGACTCGCGCATCTCTGGTTCGCGCCGCCTTCTCGGTTTCCCAATGGCTGACTTTCGTCTGGCGCGGCCCTCCGCGCTCACAGCGGCGGTACCGTTCGGGAGTTACACCCGATTCTCTATTCTCGCCCGCTCTCCGAACAAAAGCGGGCACACTCGAACAACTTGATTGATTTATCGATGTGATTATAGCAGCCACCCCCCATGTGTCAACGCCACACGATACTTTTTTCTCTTTTTCCGCGCGCGGATTTCGTCGGGCTGCTGGCGCCCAGCAGCCC
>JAYFPO010000011.1:0-33345 GCA_034927685.1 Oscillospiraceae bacterium
AGCCGACAGGCCCGGGAACAGGGGCGCGGGGCTGTGGCCCTGCGCGGCAGGATGATCGACGCGCCCATCGCGCAGCGCGCGGAGCGGACCATCGCCATGGCCGAGGCGCTGGGACTGGGGAGGGCGGACGGATGAACACAATAGCAGGGTTTTCTTCGCGGGAGACAATCGCCAGAACCCGGCTGGTCGTCGCGGCCCGGGCACGGGGGAGGGCGGACGGATGAACACAAACGCAAGTTTTTTTTCGCGGGAGACAATCGCGCGGGGCCGCCGACCGGCGGGCGCTGGGACTGGGGAGGGTTGACGGATGGACACAAAAGTAGTATCCTCTCTGCGGGAGGCAATCGCGCTGACGGGCCTCCAAAGCGGCATGACCGTTTCCTTCCACCACCACCTGCGGGGCGGCGACTTTGTACTGAATCTGGTGCTGCGCGAGCTTGCGGACATGGGCCTCCGGGACCTGACCGTCAACGCCAGCTCCCTGTTCGACGTGCACGCGCCGCTGCTCGGGCACATCAATAACCATGTGGTCACGAAGATTCAGACCGACTACATGGCCGCGGGCCTTGGCCGGGCCGTCTCCGCGGGCGTTTTGGAGACGCCGGTGGAGTTCCGCACCCACGGCGGCAGACCGTGCGACATCGCGCGGGGCGTCACGCCCATCGACGTCGCCTTTCTCGCCGCGCCGACGGCGGACCCCATGGGCAACTGCTCCGGCAAAACCGGGCAATCCGCCTGCGGCAGCCTCGGCTACGCCGTCGCCGACGCGCGGTACGCCCGGCGGGTGGTCGTGATTACCGACCACCTCGTGCCGTACCCCTTGCAGGACTGGTCCATCCCGGAGACCGACGTCGACTATGTGGTGGCGGTGGACGCCATCGGCGACCCCAGGGGCATCGTCTCCGGCACCACGAAGCTCACGCGCGACCCGGTCGGGCTGGTCATGGCCGACTACGCGGCGCAGGTCATCCGGCATTCCGGTCTGCTGCGGGACGGGTTTTCGTTCCAGACCGGCGCGGGCGGCGCGTCGCTGGCCGCCGCGCAGTTCCTGAAGGAGATCATGGTCAGGGAGAACATTCACGGCAGCTTCGGCCTCGGCGGCATCACCGGCTCGCTCGTGGAGATGCTGCGGGCCGGGTGCTTCCAGACGCTGCTGGACGTGCAGTGCTTTGATTTGCAGGCCGTGGAGTCGCTGCGGCAGGACCCCCGGCACCGTGAAATTTCCGCCGCGCACTACGCGGGGCCGACGGTGAAAAGCGCCGTCGTGGACAGCCTCGACGTGGTGATTCTGGGGGCCACGGAGGTGGACACCGACTTCAACGTCAACGTCCACACCGACTCCGGCGGCAGCATCATGGGCGGCTCCGGCGGCCACAGCGACGCGGCGGCGGGCGCGAAGCTCACCGTGATCCTCGCGCCGCTGTTCCGGGCGCGGCTGCCCATCGTCACCGACCGCGTGGCCTGCGTATCCACGCCTGGCCGGGACGTCGATGTGCTGGTGACCCAGGGCGGCATCGCCGTGAACCCCAAAAATCCCGACCTGCGCCGCCGCCTGCTGGACGCGGGCCTGCCGGTTCTGGATATCGGAGAACTGAAGGAAAGAGCGGAGCGCCTGACCGGCGTGCCCCGCCCGGTACCGCGCGGCGAACGCGCGGTGGCGAAGGTCATCGGCCGGGACGGAACCCTGCTTTCTACTATTTTTAATGTACCGACGAGGGAAAGAACATGAGAGAATTATCCGCGAACACCGTCACGGAGGCGGTGGCGCGCCTCTGCATCGAGGCCAACTGCCACCTGCCGGAGGACGTGCGGCGCCGCATCGCGGCCTGCCGCAGCGCCGAGGACTGGGCGCCGGCCCGGGAGATTCTGGACCGGATCATGGAAAATTACCAAATCGCCGACGAGGCCGGACAGCCCATCTGTCAGGACACGGGCATGGCCTGCGTGTTCGTGGAGCTCGGGCAGGACGTCCACATCACGGGCGACCTGTCGGAGGCCATCCACGAGGGCGTGCGCCGCGGCTACCGGGACGGCTTTCTGCGCAAGTCCGTGGTGCGCGACCCGCTTGACCGCGTCAACACCGGCGACAATACCCCGGCCATGATCTACTACGATCTGGTCCCCGGCGAGCAGGTCAGACTCACCGTCGCACCCAAGGGCTTCGGCAGCGAAAATATGAGCCAGATCAAAATGCTGAAGCCCTCCGACGGGCTTCCGGGCGTGAGGGACTTCGTGCTGCGGGCGGTCGAGGAGGCGGGGCCAAATCCCTGCCCGCCGATCGTCGTGGGCGTCGGCCTCGGCGGCACCTTCGACCGGGCCGCGCTGCTGGCCAAAAAGGCCCTGCTGCGGCCGGTCGACCAGCGCAGCGAGAGTCCGTTCTATGCCGATTTGGAGCGGGAACTTCTGGAGAAGTGTAACCGCCTCGGCATCGGCCCGCAGGGCTTCGGCGGCAAAACCACCGCCCTGGCCGTCAACATCGAGGCCTGTCCCACCCACATCGCGGGTCTGCCCGTGGCGGTCAACATCAACTGCCACGTGACCCGCCACAAGACGGAGGTGCTGTAAGATGCCGATTTCAATTCAGGCGCCCATGACAAAAGAGCAGGCGAGAGCGCTCCGGGCGGGCGACAGCTGCCTGCTGTCCGGCGTGATCTACACGGCCCGCGACGCCGCCCACAAGCGGCTCTGCGCGCTCGCCGACCGCGGCGAAGCCCTGCCGTTCGAGATCCGGGACGCCGTCATCTACTACGTCGGCCCCACCCCGGCGCGGGAAGGGCAGGTCATCGGCTCCGCCGGGCCGACCACCTCCTACCGCATGGACGCCTACAGCCCCACCCTGATCGCGCTCGGCGAGACCGGCATGATCGGCAAGGGCAAACGCGGGCCGGAGGTCGTGGCCGCCATGCGGCGCTGCGGCGCGGTCTACTTCGGCGCCATCGGCGGCTGCGGCGCGCTGCTGGCGAAATGCGTCAAAACCGCCGAGGTCATCGCCTACGACGATCTCGGCGCGGAGGCCGTCCGGCGGCTGGAGGTCGAGAATTTCCCGGTCACCGTCGTCATCGACAGCGAGGGGAATAACCTCTACGAGTCCGGCCGACAGGAATATCTTTCCAAAATCGACTGATTTCCGTCTTCCCGCTTGACAAAATGGCCCCGCCTCTCTACAATGATTGTACTAGAACAATCGCTGGGAGGCGGGGCTTTGCCTGACTTGTATCAAATCAATCCGGAGTTGGATCTTCCCATCTACCGGCAGCTCGCGGACCGAATTCGCGGGAATATCCGCGTGGGGGCCATGACGCCGGGGATGCAGCTTCCGACGGTCCGGGACCTGGCCGCGGCGCTGGGCATTGCCCGGGGGACCGTCAAGCGGGCCTATGACGAGCTGGAGGCGGCGGGCGCCGTCGAGAAGGTGCAGGGCCGGGGGACGTTTGTGCGTCAGCGGCAGGAGAGCTCCGACAGCCGCAAGGAGCAGGCCATGACCGCCATCGACGGGATGCTGGAAAAGCTGGAGGCCTTGGGCTTCTCCGCCTCGGAGATCAATATTTTTCTGAATCTGAAGCTGCGGGAGCGGGCCGAAGGCCAGTCCGGCATCAAGGTGGCGGTCATCGAGTGCAACCCCGAGGTGCTCGCGCAGCTCACGGAGCAGCTCCGGGCGCTCGCGCAGGTGGACCTCTATCCCCATCTGCTGGGCGACGTCGCGGCCTATCCCTACCGGATCGGGGAGGAGATGGACCTGATCGTCACCACGGCGGAGCACGCCGCCGCGCTTCAGTCGATTCTGGAGCGGCCAAAGCTCGCAAAGATCGCGCTGCGGCTGGCGCCGAAAAGCGTGGCCGGCATCATCAAATTGCAGCCGGGGGAGACGGTCGGCATCCTGTGCAGCAGCGAGCGCTTCGGCGAGCTGATCTACGGCGTCTGCGCCGCCTATACGGAGCGCGTGGTGGTGACGCGGCCGTGCCTGCTCGAAAAGGACCTCGACTGCGCCGCGTTTTTCGCGGATAAGACCGCCGTGCTGCTGCCGGAGGGGTATGAAAAGTACTGCACGCCGGAAATTCGGGAGCAGATCCGCCGCTTCGGCGAGGAAAAACGTCTGATTCTCTGCGCCTACCAGGTGGAAGAGGGCTCGCTCTTATACCTCGAGGACAAAATCGAGCGCCTGCGGGAGAAAAAACGAATTTGAGTGAAACAGGGCCTTTCCCGGAAGGGAAAGGCCCTTTGCCGCTACCCTGAACGGGAAGGCTTACGGGGGTGCCCAAAAAGGCTTCCCCTTGAGGGGAAGCTGTCGCCGCAGGCGACTGATGAGGTGGGAGATGGCCACAAGCCGAATTTCGCGGCTGTTCCGCCGTCGCCCCTCATCCACCGCAAGCGGTCCCCCTTCCCTCTCGGGGGAAGGCTTACGAGGGACGGCTTCCCCTTGAGGGGAAGCTGTCGCCGCAGGCGACTGATGAGGTGGGAGACGGGCACGGCCACAAAACGCTCTTGCAGAAAAACGAAACCGCCGCGCGGTAGCGAAGCGTGCGCGGCGGCGGGAAGGTTGGCAGCAGGCGGCTTTGCAGCGAATAAATACTTGTCCGCACCGCATCCCCCGGGCGACTTTTGCCGGAGCCCGGGCACGCGTCTTTTCTGGCTTTCTGCGCGAACAGAAAGCCAGCCGCCGGAGGCAGCCCACACATCCGGGCTTTGCCACCGCCGCACGTCCGCAGCCCTCATCCGTCACGGCTCTGTCGTCGCCCTCATCCGCTTCGCTGCGCTCAGCACCTTCCCCCGAGGGGGAAGGCTTACGAGAGAGCGCGCTTCGTGCTACCCCAAGGGGGAAGGCTTACGGGGGCGTACCAACGAGGCTTCCCCTCATAGGGGAAGCTGGCAGCGAAGCTGACTGATGAGGTGGGAAATGGGCACGAAGCGTAATTTGCGTCACAGCTGCGTCGTCGGCCCTCATCCGTCACGGCTTCGCCGTGACACCTTCCCCCTCGGGGGAAGGCTTACGAGAGCGCGCGTCACGATACCTTTCCTCTCCGGGGGAACGCCTTTTTTTGCGAAACTTTGATGGAACCTATGATTTATTCTTGACATATGATATAGAACATTATAGTATATAGATATAGTTCAATCGGGCGTTTGCCCGGATTCGAGGTACGGTACATGGAGAACAAAAAGAAGACTCTGGTCATGGGCGTCATCGGCGCGGACGTGCACGCCGTCGGCAACAAAATTCTGTATCACGCCTTCACCGGGGCCGGGTTCGAGGTCATCAACCTCGGCGTCATGGTCTCCCAGGAGGAATACATCGCGGCGGCCATCGAGGCCGACGCCGACGCCATCGTCGTCTCCTCGCTCTACGGTCAGGGCGAGCTGGACTGCCGCGGCATGCGCGAAAAATGCGACGAGGCGGGGCTCAGGGGCATCGCGCTGGTCGTCGGCGGCAACATCGTCATCGGCAAGCAGACCTTCAGCGAGGTGGAGCCGCGCTTCCGAGCCATGGGCTTCGACCGCGCGTTCCCGCCGGGCACCGCGCCCGAGACCACCATCGATGCCCTGCGGGAGCTGCTGCGCATGGACGGGGCGGTGACGGCCCCGTGAAGCCGGTTCTGCTGATCGATTTCGGGAGCACCTACACCAAGCTGACCGCCGTGGACGTGGAGAGCGAGACCCTGCTCGGCACCGCCTCGGCCTACACAACCATCAAAACCGACGTGGGCGACGGCCTGAAAATCGGCCTTGCCGCGCTGGCGCGGCAGATCGGAACGCCCGTCTTCGCGGAGACCTACGCCTGCTCCTCCGCCGCCGGCGGACTGCGCATGATTACGAGCGGCCTCGTGCCGGAGCTGACCTCCGAGGCGGCCCGCCGGGCCAGTCTCGGGGCCGGGGCCAAGGTCGTCGGGGTCTACTCCTTCCAGCTCACGGAGGACGATATTCAGGAGATCGGCGCGGCGCGGCCCGACATCCTGCTGCTCGTCGGCGGCATTGACGGCGGCAACGCCGACTGCATCCTGCACAACGCCCGGATGCTCGCCGCGCTGCCGCCGGAGTTTCCCGTCGTGATCGCGGGCAACCGCTCCGCCGCGCGCGCATGCGAGCGGATTCTCGAACCCTTCGAGACCCACCTCTGCGAAAATGTCATGCCGAAATTCGGCGCGCTGAACGTGGAACCCGCGCAGAAGCAGATCCGCGAGATTTTCCTGCGGCGGATCGTGCGGGCCAAGGGCCTCAGCCGCGCGGAAACACTGCTCTCGGACATTCTGATGCCCACGCCGTCGGCGGCGGCGCTGGCGATGAATCTTCTCTCCCGGGGCTACGGCGGGGAGGCGGGCATCGGCGATTTGATCGCCGTGGACGTGGGCGGCGCCACCACCGACGTCTATTCCGTGGCCGACGGCATGCCGGAGTGCGCCAGCACGGTCTGCAAGGGCCTGCCGGAGCCCGTCTCCAAGCGGACCGTCGAGGGCGACCTCGGGATGCGCTACGGCATCCGGGGGATCGTCGAGGCCGCGGGCCTGCCGCGGATCTGCGCGCTCTCCGGCCTGACTAAGAAGCGGGCGGAGGCGCGGATCGACGAGCTTGCCGCGCATCCGGAGACCCTGCCGGACGGCGACCCGGAGCTGGAGCGGCTCGACTTCGCGCTGGCCGCGCTGGCCGTCGAGACGGCGGTCGCCCGCCACGCGGGCACAGTCGAGGAGACCTACACCCTGCTGGGCAAGACCTATGTGCAGACCGGCAAGGACCTGCGGAGCGTCGGGACCGTCGTGGTCACCGGCGGCAGTCTGATCCACACGCCAAGGACCGCCCAGATCGCGGCAAGCGCCTGCTACAGCCCGGCAAGCCCGATGTCGCTGCGGCCGAGGCGGGCGGAGATTCTGGTCGACCGGCGGTATATTCTGGCCGCGATGGGCCTGCTCTCCACGCACTACCCGGAAACGGCGCTGCGCATCATGAAGAAGGGGCTGGAAGCAAATGGATATTCGGAATAAACGGATTCCCGACGGCGAGTTTGCGGCGCTGCGGCAGGAGGTGCTCGCCCAGTGGCAAACGGGCCGGGACGTCGATTTGGACGAGTCGGTTGCCTACCACAAAGCCATGCCCGAGGGCCGGATCTTTTCCAAAAAGCTATGCGCGGCGAAACGCGCCGGAAAGACGCTGGTACAGCCCCGGGCGGGCGTCGCGACCATCGGAGAGCACATCCGGGCGCTGCGCATCATGAAGAAGGAGCTGGAATCAAATGGATATTCGGAATAAACGGATTCCCGACGGCGAGTTTGCGGCGCTGCGGCAGGAGGTGCTCACCCAGTGGCAAACGGGCCGGGACGTCGATTTGGACGAGTCGGTTGCCTACCACAAGGCCATGCCCGAGAGCCGGATCTTTCCCAAAAAGCTATGCGCGGCGAAACGCGCCGGGAAGACGCTGGTGCAGCCCCGGGCGGGCGTCGCGACCATCGAGGAGCACATCCGGCTGCTGCAGTATCTGGAGAAGGAGGGCGAGGCCGACCTTTTGCCCACCACCATCGACAGCTACACGCGCCAGAACCGCTACGAGGAGGCCGAAAACGGCGTCGCGGAGTCCCTCCGGCTGGGCCGCAGTATGCTCAACGGCTTTCCCGCGGTCAACCACGGCGTGGCGGGCTGCCGCCGCGTCATCGAGAGCGTGCAGGTCCCGGTGCAGGTCCGCCACGGCACGCCCGACGCCCGGCTGCTGACCGAAATCGCCTTCGCGGGCGGCTTCACCAGCTACGAGGGCGGCGGCATCTCCTACAACCTGCCCTACTGCAAGAACATCCCCATGGAGCGCACGATCCGCGACTGGCAGTATGTGGACCGGCTGACCGGCCTCTACGAGGAGCGCGGCGTCTCCATCAACCGCGAGCCCTACGGCCCCCTGACCGGCACGCTGGTGCCGCCCTGCATCTCGGGCGCCGTCGCCGTCATCGAGGCGCTGCTGGCCGCGGAGCAGGGCGTCAAAAACATCACCGTCGGCTACGGCCAGTGCGGCAACCTCGTGCAGGACATCGCCGCGATCCGGACGCTGGAGGAGCTGACCGACGAGTATCTGCGCAAGTACGGCTACGGCGACGTGACGGTGACGACGGTGCTGCACCAGTGGATGGGCGGCTTTCCCGCCGACGAGGCCAAGGCCTTCGGCGTCATCTCCTACGGCAGCGTCATCGCGGCCATGTCCAAGGCCACCAAGGTCATCGTCAAGACCCCCCACGAGGCCATCGGCATCCCCACGATGGAGGCCAACGCCCAGGGCCTGCGCACCACCAGACAGGTGGTCAACATGCTGGCGGACCAGACCGTTCAGGACGTCCGTCTGGAGCAGGAGAAGGAGATCATCCGGCAGGAGACCCGCTGCATCGTGGACAAATGCTTCGAGCTGGGCCAGGGCGATATCGCCGTCGGCGTCTGCCGGGGCGTGGAGTCCGGCGCGCTGGACGTGCCCTTCGCGCCCTGCCGTGCCAACGCCGGGCTGATGCTGCCCTGCCGCGACAACGAGGGCGCGGTGCGGATTCTGAACATGGGCCATCTGCCGTTTTCGCAGGCGCTGAAGGATTTCCACGCGGAGAAAATTCAGGAGCGGGCCAAGGCCGAAAAGCGCGAGGCCTCCTTCCAGATGGTCATCGACGACGTGTACGCCATCGGCAAGGGCCGCATGGTGGGTCGGCCCAGGTATTAAACATCCCGCGCGGCGGCAATCAATTTGTAGGGAGGACAGTACCATGAAAATTAAAGACGTTGTCTGTTCCGCGGGGCGGACCGGGTTTTACTTCGACGACCAGCGCGCGATCAAACGGGGCGCGGGCCACGACGGCGTGTTCTATCAGGGCGAGCCGGTCACGGAGGGCTTTTCCGCCGTCCGGCAGGCCGGCGAGGCCATCTCCGTGATGCTCGTGCTGGAGGGTGGCCGGGTCGCCTGGGGCGACTGCGCCGCCGTGCAGTATTCCGGCGCGGGCGGACGCGACCCGCTGTTTCTGGCGAAGGACTTCATCCCCGTCATCGAGCGCTGCATCAAACCCATGCTCGTCGGCCGGGAGGCAGACGACTTCCGCGGGCTTTGCCGGGAGATGGAGGCGGTCACGGTGGACGGCAGGCGGCTCCACACCGCCGTCCGCTACGGCGTGTCGCAGGCGATTCTGGACGCGGTGGCGCAGGCGACCGGGCGGCTGATGTGCGAGGTCGTCGCCGACGAGTACGGCTGCGCGGTCTCCGAGACGCCGATTCCGATTTTCACGCAGTCCGGCGACGACCGCTACGCGGGCGCCGACAAGATGATCCTCAAGGGCGCGCAGGTCCTGCCGCACGCCCTCATCAACAATGTGGAGACCAAGCTCGGCCCGCACGGCGAGAAGCTGGAGGAGTATGTGGGCTGGCTGCGGGACCGGATTCTGCAAAAGCGCGGCGGCGACGACTACTGTCCCGTGCTGCACATCGACGTCTACGGCACCATCGGCGCGGCCTTCGGCAACCAAAATTACAGCGCCATGGCCGACTACCTCGCGAAGCTGGAGGCAATCGCAAAACCATTCCGCCTGCGGATCGAGGGCCCCATGGACTGCGACAGCGACCGCGAGACCCAGATGACCGCGCTGGCGGGACTGACCAAAGAGCTGGACGACCGGGGCATCCGGGTGGAGCTGGTGGCCGACGAGTGGTGCAACACGCTGGAGGACGTCCGGCTGTTCGCCGACCGCAGGGCGGGCCATATGATTCAGATCAAGACCCCGGACCTCGGCAGCATTCACAACACGATCGAGGCGGTGCTCTACTGCAGGGAAAAGGGCGTCGGCGCGTATCAGGGCGGCACCTGCAACGAGACGGACCGCAGCGCCCAGGTCTGCGTCCACTGCGCCATGGCGACGCGGCCGGATCAGATCCTCGCGAAGCCCGGCATGGGCGTGGACGAGGGGTATATGATCGTCTGCAACGAGATGAACCGCATTCTGGCGCTCCGCGCCGCGAGACGGTAATCCGGACCCGGCGGTGGTCAGGACCCGGCAGGGCGTGAAAACAGCTTCCCCGAACAGGGGAAGCTGTTTTCACGCCCTCGTAAGCCTTCCCCCTTGGGGTAGCGCGGAGCGCGCTTTCAATCTAACCGGCTTGCCGGTGGCAAGTCGGACACCGAACGTCAGGTGTCGCCGTAGGCGACGGATGAGGGGCGACGACGGACCCGCCGCGATGTTCGCTTTGTGGCCGTCTCCCACCTCATCAGTCATTTGCTGCGCAAATGCCAGCTTCCCCTCAAGGGGAAGCCTTTTTGGTGCGCTCTCGTAAGCCTTCCCCCGAGGGGGAAGGTGTCGCGGCGAAGCCGTGACGGATGAGGGCGACGACAGAGCTATGACGGATGAGGGGCAGGTTCGTAATGCCCGGATGTGTGGGAATGCCTCCGGCGGCTGGCTTTCTGTTCGCGCAGAAAGCCAGGAAAGACGCGTACCCGGGCTCCGATAAAAGTCGCCCGGGGGATGCGGTGCGGACAGGCAGGCATCCGAAGAAAAGCTGCCTCCCGCCAATCTTCCCACCGCCGCGCACGCTGCGCTACCGCGCGGCGGCTCCGTTTTTCTGGAAGGGCGGCGAAGCGCGGATTTTCGATTTGTGGCCGTCTCCCACCTCATCAGTCAGCTTCGCTGACAGCTGACGTTCGGAGTCCGGCTTGCCACCGGCAAGCCGGTTGGATCTGAAAGCGCGCTTCGCGCTACCCTCAAGGGGAAGCCTTTCGGCGCGGCTACGCCTTGCCGGTGGAGCCGAAGCCGCCGCGGTCGGCGGCGGTCAGGTGCTCGCACTCCAGAAACCGCAGCTTCGGCTGGTTCTCCACAATGCGGAACTGGCAGATGCGGTCGCCCGCCTCAATCACGGCGTCCCGCGTCGCGAGCGCCGGCAGCTTCCACTCGTCGCCGTCGCCGCAGAACGCGTGGTCCACCACGCCCATCGAATTGGTCTGCAAAATCCCCCAGGTCTTGAAGGTGGAGGAACGCGGCACAATGTGCGCCTCATAGCCCGCGGGCAGCTCCATGGCCACCCCCAGCGGGATCATCCGGAACTCCCCGGCTTTCAGCTCGGTCCGCTCCGCGCAGCGCAGGTCGATCCAGTCGGATTTCCCGTCGATATAGCGGAGCCGCTCCGTGCTTTCTGAAAAATAGCGAATCTTGATTTCCTGCATATTGTCCTTTCCTCCCGCCGACCGGGAACCGCTTGCAGCGGCGCGGGGCCGCGAGGCGGAAGTTACCATTTATTCTCGACCTGTTCCGCAAAGCCGATCAGGTCGCGGAAGCTTAGCGCCGTGCCGTCGTCCAGCACCGCCCTGCCGGAAAACCGGCCGAATACCTGGTGCTGGTCCGATTTCAGTACGCCAAAATCCGTGCAGGCGGCCCGGTCCAGAATGGGGACAAAGTCCATCGCCAGCCGATGGTCACCGTCGTGAAATTTCCAGGGGGAGAGGTAGTCCGCTTTCCCGTCCCGCGCGGGGATCTCAAAGACGACGTTTCCCAGTTTGTGGGCCTTGCCGCCAAAAAAGAGCATGTTTTCCGTCGCCGCGGCGGTGTCGCCGAAGCCATAGCCCAGGTTGAACCCGAACGGAATGCCCCCGAGCTGGGCGGAGAGACTGCTCCAGTACCAGGTGTTGTGGTAGGTCCAGACGCCGCGGCCCCAGTCCAGAACCGCAAAGGTATCCTCCGGCCGGAATTCGCAGTACTGCGGCCCAACCTGCACGAAGCCCTCGGCCCGCATACAGTTGATTTTCTGGTTCAGGTAAAACCGGCCCGGCTTCTGAAACGGCGTCGCGATGACCATCGATTCCTCCGGCTCCTGCGTCAGGATCAGCTCCCCCGCGATGAGGGCCTCGCCCTGGAACCGCTGCATCTTGAAGCGCAGAATGCGGCGGTCTTTCTCCCTGCGGAAGGACAGGCTGTGCTGCCGGCCCTGGGAGACGGTGTCGGCGTCCCGGTCGGGCGTGTCCGGCAGGCCCGTCCTGCCCAGCGGCAGCAGGCGCATCTGGCTTTTCGTGATCTGCCAACGCTCCCGAAAATCCAGGAACGTGACCGAGTCCAGGCCCATGTAGCCGTTGTCCGCGATGGTCAGCGCGACGCCATAGCGGTCGTTTCCGACGTAGTAGTAGTCCCACTCCTTCACCAGGGCCTTTGGCGCCTTGATGTCGTCGCGGCGGTAGGAAAAAAGCATGTGTTTGGCGAAGCCCGGCTCCGTCAGGTTGCCGTTTTGGTCCAGCAGGGACGTTTGTTTTTTGATTTCATGCTGCATACGGAGGCCTCCTTCCAAAAAATACGATTCCAGTTCCGACCGATGGGGGATGCGCGGAGAAGATAGCCGCGGGGATTGCGCAGCCCGGTCTCACACGGACCTGCCGCGCCCCGCGCCGAGGCGGGAAAACCAGGGGAAGGTCGCGGGCCAGCCCGCGGCCGCGAACAGCACCACCAGGCCGTAGCGGACGGCGTCGGCGGGGTATGCCGGGAGCGCCGCCAGCAGCAGCGGCTTCAGCCCGGCCTTGAGGCTGAGCAGCAGCGCGAGCCCCAACACGGCCTTGAGAATCTGCGCCCACCAGACGGCCTTGACCTCGAAGCGGAGATACCGGCGGTCGATCGCCCGGGCGGCCAGCAGGCCGAGCAGACTGCCAAACAGCGTATAGGCGTTCTTGACGCCGGATTGCAGGTTGTCCGCGTCCACGTCGGCGGGGAAGGGGTAATAGGTGACGAAGGCAAGGTAGAGCTGGCCAACGGTCAGCAGGACGAGCAGCAGGCGGTCCAGCACCTGGGGCGTTTCGTCGGTCTTTTTCAGGACGGGCAGCAGGCAGATCGCCAGCGCCAGCGCGAGGACATAGGACACGCCCACGTCCAGCGGCGTGTGGCAGCCGAGGTACATCCGGGAAAACGGCACCAGCACCATCAGCGCGACGGCGGCCGCCCGCAGCCACGTTTTTTTCGTCGTCAGCAGCAGGCAGGTCATCGTGCCGACCACGTTCTGCGTGTGGCCGGAGGGGAAGGAGTAGCCGGTCGCGGCGGCGCGGGCGCTCTCCACGATCGTGAAGTCCGGGTCCAGCACCCAGGGCCGGGGAATCCGGAACAGAAGCTTGAGGGTCTGGTTGCAGATCGTCCCGAGGAAGCCGACCGCCAGAATGTAGTAGCCGTCCCGTTTGCTGACGCACCAGAACACCGTGATGGCCACTACCAGGAACACCAGCTCGTCGCCGCAGTAGGTGATGTACGAAAAGAAGCTGTTCCAAAACGGGGTGCGAAGCCCCTCCAACATGCGAAGAAAGTCCAAATGACGTCCCCCCCTTGTACAAGCTGCCATGATTATAGCAGATGCCGCGGACGGAGAAAAGAGAAACCTTGCTTTTCGGGCAAAAGGTTTTTATACTAGAGAGAAAAGGCACAAAGGAGCGGTTCCAATGTTTCACAGGGAAGAGAGCGCGTTTTATCAAAACAATCAGATCGTGAACGTCATTTGCCAGCTGCGGTTTCCGACGATCCTCGCGATCGGCGCAAAAGCGCCGTTCGAGTTTCAGGACGCCGTGCGGAAGGAGTATCCGCAGTATCAGCTCAAAAAGGAGCAGCCCGCGCCGAAGCTGGTCAACCGCGGCGGCGTCATCACGCCGGAAAAGCAGGAGTTGATCCTGAACCACACCTTCTCCACGGCCGACGGCGGCTGGACCCTGAACCTGACGAGCGGGTTCATCGCCCTGTCCACGACGCAGTACGAGGACTGGGAGACCTTTGCCCACCGGCTGGACTGGGCGCTCGCGGCGTTTTTTGCCATCTACCAGCCCGCCTATTTTGAGCGGATCGGGCTGCGGTATATCAACGGCTTTTCCAAACGGGAGCTGGGCGCGGAGCAGCTGCGGTGGAGCGACCTGCTGGAGCCGGCCTTCACGGGTCTGATGGCCGAAGAGGACGTGCAGGAGGGCGATTTCAGCCGCTGCACCCAGGACGCGGAGCTTCGCATTCGCGGCGGCTGCCGGGCGAAGATCCATACGGGGCCGGGCCTGGTCAAGCACGGCGGCGTGCAGGAGAAGGAGCCGCGGTATATTCTGGACCTGGACGTGTCGATGGCGGGGCAGGTGCAGCTGACGCTGCTGACGGGCGCGCTGCAGACGGTCCACCAGAACGCGGTGAGCCTCTTCCGCGGCGCGATCACCGACGAGCTGCACGACGCCATGGACCCCCGGTAGGCGCGGTAAAGTTGGCGCGGTAAAACAGGGCTTCCCCTCGGGGGAAGCCTTTTTTGATGCGCTTGCCTTCCCCCGAGGGGGAAGGTGGCACGGCGAAGTCGTGGCGGATGAGGGGCCCCCGTATGCCTTCCCCCGAGGGGGAAGGTGGCACGGCGAAGCCGTGACGGATGAGGGGGCGACGACAGACCAGGCGCAAATTTCGCTTTGTGCCCGTCTCCCACCTCATCAGTCATTTGCTGCGCAAATGCCAGCTTCCCCTCCGAGGGGAAGCCTTCCGGGAGCACGGGAAAGCGCCTTCCCCCGAGGGGGAAAGCGCTTTTTTATACCCGCTCCGTATAGCGGAGACTGATCCAGCCGTCACGGCCGGACTGGTAGGCCTTCAGCAGCCCCCAGCCGTCCTGCTCCTCCACGACGGTGTAGGCACCGCCCTTCGGCACCGCCATGGCCACGCCATAGTCGGTCCCCGGGCCTCTGCGGACGTTCAGGCCGCTCTGCGCGGTCACCCGCACCAGATAGCCGAGCGGGTAGACCTGAATCCCGTTCTCGTCAAACACCGCATAGCCATCCTTGCAGGCCGCCTTGGCGAAGCTGAGGTTCGTAAACGCGCCGATCTGACCGGCGGGATCGTCCCACGTCTTGCGGACGCGGTACAGGGCGCCGATCTTCTGCGCTGCGTCCGCTGCCACCGCAGCGGCGGACGTGCTTCCCGCGGCCGCAGCCGCGCTGGTGGTCATGGCCGCTCGGACGTCCCGCCGCAGCTGCAGCAGGCTGAGGCCCATTCCCAGGCCGTTCCAGAGATGCTCCGGGTCCACATGGTCCGTGTCGCTCATGCCCTGCTTCGTGATTTCCCCGTGGGTCCAGATCGCCACGTTCGGGTCCCAGCCATGCGCTGTGCAGAGCGCCGCGAGCAGCCAGACCGCGTTTTGGTAGGCCACCGCCGCGTACGTCTGCGCCGCGCCCAGATCGAGAATCTTGAAGGCCGCGCCGCTCGTATATTGGATCGCGGACGGCTCGCACATCTCCACACTCAGAAACCGTGCGTTTCCGGGACTGCCCACATGCCAGCATTTGTAGGCGTCCGGCATACAGTGGTAGATCACCTCGTCATCCACGACGTAGTGGACGACATATGGGCTCGCGTCCCGGTCCCAGTAGTCCCGCAGCACCTTCGCCGCAGGCTGCGGCGTACCGATCGAGTGCAGCACGACGCCCTCGGGCGACAGGGGTTCCGCCGCCTTGTAGCGGCGGTTGCCCGTGCAGTACGACTCTATCATGATTTGCCCTTTCCGCTGAGAAGCTGCGTGACGGCCTCGTAGCCGCCGGTCGCGGCCAGACCGGAGACGATGCCAACCGCAATGGCGGTCAGTACATCCCCCGCCGGGAAACCCGGCATGGCGAACCGCGCGATGACGCCCAGCGCCCCGCCCAGTACGCCGCAGATCGTAGGCAGCCATTTATTGTCCAGCTTCGTCGCCTTGACGCCGGACGCCGCCAGATAGCAGATGACGGTGATGACCGCCACCGATGTGATTCCTGAAATCTCCATAGTGCTCCTTTCCCAAAAACGGGCAGTTCCCCCAAATTTCGGGCGCCCGTACATGATATGCGCGGCCGCCTGGATTTGTCCCAGACCGCGCCCCCTACCATCCTATGCGGGCAAACAGGACCGCAATGACCGTGGACAAGATGCAGATCAGCACTTTTTCCGTCACGGACTCCCAGCGGCGGCCCGGCTTCATCGTCAGCGTCTTGACGTCGTCCTTGATCTCCCGCAGGTCGTCTTTGATGTTCTGCTGCTCGGTTTGCAGGGCCGTCATCGCCACCAGCAGGCGGTCGCATTCGTCCTGCCGCTCCTCCAGCCGGTCCAGACGCTTCTGGTTGGACTTTCCACGCTGCTCCGCCTCGGTCAGGCGCTGCAGCTCGTCTCCCGTCATTCCGCTCACCCCATCAGCAGCTCCTGCCGCCAGCGGTAGTCGGAATTTTCCAGCTTCGCCTTTTGCAGGTAGTAGTCGAGCAGATCCTGATACTCTTCGTAGCTCAGACTCTCGGTGCTCTCGAGCTGCTTCCGGGCGGTCTCGGCGGCGCTCTGCCGGTCGCTCTCCGCATCGCGGTAGCGGTCGTAGGCCACGCCGTACTGTTCCTGTGCCGCGCTGTAGCGGTCCTGAAGCGCGTCGCCCTCCTGGTCGTAGCGGTCCTGCGCCGCGGCATAGAGGTCGGGGACCTTGTCGCTCAGCTGCTGCAAATAGGCGCTGTACTGCTGCTGTCCGGCGGTCTCGGCGTAGGTCGAGCCGTAGCCGCCGGTGAGGGCCGCCGCCTGGCCCATCGTGTCCTCCATCGCCGACCGGCCCAGCCGCTCGTACTGGTCCTTGTACTGCTGGTAGGTCGGGTCGTCCTCGAGCGAGTAGGTGAAGTCGGCGCGGCCCTGCAGCTCGTCGTAGATGCTTTGCAGGTCCGTGTCCGACGGGGCCGCCGCCGCCGGAACCGCCAGGGCGGCTTCGTAGTCCGCCTGCGCCTGCCGGACCGCCTCGGAGGGCTGATACGCCGCCGAGAGGCCCGCCGCCGTGTCGTCCGAGAGCCCGCCGATCACCGTCTGGGACGGCGTCGCGCTGCTGAGCGCGCCGAGGGTCTGATCCCCGGCGATGCCGTCGACGGAGAGATTGTTCTTGGATTGGTAGTCGCGGACGGCGGCCTGGGTTTTTTGGCCGTAGATGCCGTCCACGGAGAGGCCGTAGCCGGCGGAATTCAGCTTCGTTTGCAGATCGCTGACGTCCGATCCGCTGGATCCGTAAGTAAGCAGCATAGGGTATTCCTCCTTCGCATGTTTTTCTTGATTTGCGATTGACTTTTGATTTGTAGGTTTTATGGTTGTTCCATCGCGCCCGGCGCTTGCAGGCCCGTCGAGAGACCGTGCCGCCGTGCCGGATGAGGGGCTCCTCCGTAAGCCTTCCCCCTCGGGGGAAGGTGTCACGGCTTCGCCGTGACGGATGAGGGGCGACGACGAACCAGCCACAATTTTCGCTTCGTGCCCGTCTCCCACCTCATCAGTCAGCTTCGCTGACAGCTGACGTTCGGAGTCCGGCTTGCCACCGGCAAGCCGGTTGGATCTTAAAGCGCGCTTCGCGCTACCCTCAAGGGGAAGCCTTTTCCCGTAAGCCTTCCCCCTTGGGGGAAGGTGCTGAGCGCAGCGAAGCGGATGAGGGGTGACGACGCAGCCGTGACGGATGAGGGGCGACGACGAACCAGCCGCGAAATTCGCTTTGTGGCCGTTTCCCACCTCATCAGTCATTTGCTGCGCAAATGCCAGCTTCCCCTCAAGGGGAAGCCATGTTGGTGCGCCCCCGTAAGCCTCCCTCACAGAGGGAGCCAAGGCTCGCGCTCCCCCGGCAGCCGTCCTTTTAGCCGCTTCCGCCGCCCTCTGTCGGTGCTTGCAGGCCGTCCAGGATCTCCCGCGCCTCTTCCCGGCCTTGCAGGACCGCGCTGTAGTCCTCGTCCAGCGTCTTCCCGGCAAACTGCGCCTCCATGATTTTGGCCGGGATGTAATCGGTCTGCTGCAAAAAGGTGCGATAAAATCCCGCCTCGGTCGCGGCCGTGTCGCCGTGGCGCTCTTTGTACCAGGACAGGGGCTGCATGTGATATCGGTCAAGTATTTCGGCTTGTATCATCATTCGATCCCTCATTTCCATTTGCCGATGGCGTAGATGGAGACATAGGCCGTAATACCGGCTGTAGAAACCGGCCGGTACAGCCACCAGCTCCCGGTGCTCGCGGCGCTGTTGCCGCCGGGCTCCACAAACACGACGCCGCCGGACGACATGCCGGCAAACATCATCTGCGCCGGGACGGCGGTGAAGGCAAACGGGTAGGCGTCCGGCCCGTAGGCGCTCGTGCTCTCGTAAAAGACGCCCCACGGCACGGTGCAGCTGACATTGCCGCAGCTTCGCACGCGCCAGCACTCGGCCACGCCGGAGGCCCACTTGCGCCAGCTCCAATAGGCATTGCCGCCGGTCTCCACGACGAAATCGTTCAGCATGTTCCCCTGAATTTTCAGCGGCCAGACGCTTTCCAGCAGGTTGTCCTGCTCCGCGTACTTTCCGAAGGCCGCGCCGAGGCCGCCGTCCTTCAGGTGGAAGGCCACGTTCGCGGTGGGGACGGTCGCGCTGACCGATTTCTCGCTTCCGAGTGAATCGATCGCCGAAAGCTCGACGACATAGGACGCGGCCGCGTCGAAGCCGGAGACGACGCTGCCGGAGGAGAGCGCGCTCCACCCGGAAAGGGTGCCGGAGGCGGGCTTATACCGCCAGCGGAGGGAGACACTGTTTCTTTCCCCAACGGAGGTGCAGGAGGCCGCGAGCGTCAGCTTGAGGAAGGTCCCGTCGTCCCTGGCGGTCCCGTTTTCGTCGCAGCGGGCCGCCGAAGCGTCGGTGATCGTCGGCGCGGCGTAGTCGCAGACCGTGATTTTTTCTCCGAGGCTGCGGGCAATCCTGCCCCGGGAATCCCGCGCGTACTGGTACGGCTGGATCGTCCCGGCGGTTTGTAAAAAGCCGGTTTGGCCGGAGGACCCGGTCCACTCGCTGTAGCCGCTGACGAGACACTGTTCCGCAATCGTGGAACCGTACACGCCGGATACCGCGGCGCTCCAGGAGAGTTTTGTCAGTCCCTTGATGGCAACGCCCCAGCCGTTTGCCACGGTATTTGGATTCACCAGCGCGACGGAAAAGTCGGAGATGGTCGGGACCATGTCGTCCGGGACGTAGATCGTCACAGCGTAGACGTTTTCCCCGATCAGGGTCCCGGACGCATTGTAAGTACGAAGTGTGATGCCTCCCGTTCCGCTGGTGGAGTTTGGGATCTTACTTGCCAGCGTAAGCGGAGGAGTCCAGGCGCAGGACGTGGAAACGCCGCTTGCAATTGTCCCGGACGCGCTGCCGAACGTGTACAGAATGGTATGCGTAAAGCTACTGTCGGCCCGGTTGATCGAAATGGTCCCCTCTTGATCCATCGTGAATGAGCCGAAGGAGGCGGTGGAGGCACGGGGAATCGCGGCGAGGTCGAAGGTTTTGCTGCCGGAGGTCGTAAGACCGGCATAGGCGGTGCCGGAGGGGCCGGTCACGGAGCCGTAGAAGGAGACGGACTTCGTGCCGTCTGCGTCGTGGTCCACCGGGATGGTCGTGGTTGCGACCGTCGTCCAGTCCAACACGGTGAGCTGGACGGAGCCGGAAACGGTTTGGTTGCCGATGGACAGGGCATAGCTCCAATTGCCCTTTGTAGCTGCGGTCGAGTTTTCCTTTGCGACGTACAGCGTTGCCGTGACCGCAGATTTGTTTGACGCGACGTCCTTCTCGGAAGTCCACTCGATTTTCCCAATGAGGACGCCGTCGCCGGGGCTTGTGGACGATTTATTGAGCGTAATGATTACAGGATCCATGGTATGTTTTTCCTACCTTTCCAGGCTTCTCCCGGTAAGCCTCCCTCTGAGGAGGGAGGTGGTGCGGCTTCGCCGCGACGGATGAGGGGGCAGGTTGGCAATACCCGGAAGCATGGGACTGCCTCCGGCGGCTGGCTTTATGTGCGCGCAGAAAGCCAGGAAAGACGCGTGCCCGGGCTCCGGTAAAAGTCGCCCGGGGGATGCGGTGCGGACAAGAACCCATCCGCCGCAGCACTGCCTCCTACCAACCTTCTCACCACCGCGCACGCTGCGCTACCGCGCGGCGGCTCCGTTTTTCCGCAGGGCCGCGAAGTTCGCTCTCCCGTAAGCCTTCCCCCGAGGGGGAAGGTGTCGCCGCAGGCGACGGATGAGGGGCGACGACGGACGGGGTGCGATTTCCGCTTTGTGGCCGTATCCCACCTCATCAGTCAGCTTCCCCTCAAGGGGAAGCCTTTTTTGCGCACACGCTGCGTCATCCGCCCCACTTCACCGCGAGGCCGCTGCCTGTCGAAACGATCCACTTCCCGACCGTCAGCCGGTCCGCAATCGTCGCCTCTTTGATGTAGAGCTGCCGGTTCGAGACGTAGGCCACCTCCACGTCGTACTGCCAGAAGCTCAGCCGGCTGGCGGTAAAGGTGGAGCGGAACTGGTTCGGGTCCACCTTGACGGTCTCATTGCCGCTTCCGTCGGTGACGGTGGTCGTCACCAGCCCCTGCCCGACCGCCACGCCGTAGACCGGCGTCTCGCCGTCGTAGCTGACGATGCCGGTGCGGATATACCCCTCCGCCTCGGTCCGGTAGCGCTGAAACGCCGTGTCCACCGCGTCCATGTTCGCCTGCAAATCCGACGCGAATTTGTAATACTGCGTGATATTCGCCGGATTGGCCTCCAGCTGCGCGGAAAGCTGCTGCACATAGCTTCCAAAATCCGCCTGCGCGAGATAGGTCCCGGAGAGCGACGCGGAGAGCGTCTCCAGCTCCGACCGGACGATCGTGGCCGTCTTGACGACAAGCGCCTTCAGGCTTTGGACCTGCTGCCGCAGCTCCGTCTTCCCGGCGGTCTGGCCGACGGCCGTCTGGACCGCGGCGGTTCCGGTCTCGAGCTGCGAAAGCGCCAGATTGAGCTGCTCCGCCATGCCGAAGAGGTAGGAGTAAGTCCGCCGCTCGATGCCGCCCGGCGGCATGGAAAGCGTCATCCCTCGTCACTCCCTTTCTCCAGCAGCCGCGACAGCGAGTAGAGCCGGAAGCTGCCGCTGCCCGTGATCCGCAGCCGCAGATGGTCGCAGCGCCGCGGCAGAATCGGCAGCGTGAACGACCGCAGACCCAGCGATTCCACGCGCCCGGCCGCGTGCCAGATGCCGTCCCCGTCGTACTGGAGCGAGACCGTCATGCTCCCGCCCAGGTTGCAGCGCAGCCGCAGCCGCGAGAGGTACTTACTCTCCGGCACGTCGAGGCCGAGGTCGGCGGTCTCCAGCATGAATTCCACCGGCTCCTCCCCGTCCCCGTCCACGCCGGTCATCGAGAGCAGCCGCCCGTCGGCGCAGAGGCCGTATAGCTCCCAGTTGCAGGCGGCGAAGGAGAGGACCTCCAGCGCGTCCTGCTCGTACCAGAAGTTCCGGGCCGTGTCCAGCAAAAACAGGTGGGGCGCGCCGCCCGGGTCCTGCATCGAGAGGTAGTAGTCCGCGCCCAGCGCCCCGCCGACGGCGGCGCGGTACCGGCATGCGCCCAGCGCGTCGGAGACCCGGACCGGCAGCGCGCCGTCGTAGCGGGAGACGCCGTCCGGGGACTTGTAGTAGAGCGCCCCGCCGACCACCGCCAGACTGCCGCCGCAGCCGCGCTGCACCCCGGCGCATTGGAGCGTCGTCACCTGATGCGCCCCGGCTGCCGACGGGTAGACCCGTTCGAGCGAGGTCTCGCGGAAGAAGATCGGGCTGCCCTGGAAGGTCGCCGCGCCGGTGAAGGCGCCGTCCGCGCCGCGCGAGGCCGCCCACGAATCGGTGGAGAGGCCCGCGTAGCAGTGCCAGTTTTTAAAGTCGCCGAGCTTGCAGCAGGAGAGCTCGTTGACCGGCTTGCCGTCCACCAGGCCGTACTTGCAGCCCCAGAGGCGGTTGCCGCACTCCACGACATAGTCGAGGTCCGGCACCGTCCGCGTGACGGTCAGGGGGTCCGTCTGGGAGACGGCGGCGCAGACGCCGGGCACCACGAGGCAGTCCGCCTCCGCCAGCGCCGCGACGCACAGGCCGGAAAGGCCCGAAGGCCCGCCGGACAGCGCAACGCCGTCGCCCGCCGCGAAGCCCGCGCCGACGCCCGTCGCGCCGATCCGCACATGGCAGGACACCGTCTCCCAGCCGCTCTCACCGTAGCGAAGCAGGGCAGGGCCGTCCGGCGAGAGCCAGTACGCGCCGGCGGCGGGGGAGTCCGGGGCCGTGTCGGCGGAGAGGTAGGTGTAGGCCGCGCCGGTCTCGTCGCAGAGGGTGAAGGTCACGGTCCCGGCGGTGGTCACGGTGTGCTCCAGCGGGCCGTAGTCGGTGAGGTCCTGGGTGTTCAGGTATTTTTTGTCCGGGAACACGACGGCGTAGGCCCCCATGGAGACGAGGGTTTTTGGCCCCGTCGTCAGCCCGAGCGGGACGGCGTAGCCGTTCATGCAGAGGTTCTCGCCGTCCGCATAGAGGAGGGCGTCCTTGGCGAGGAGGCCGCCGGGGGCCTGGAGGGTGGTCACGAGGCCCCGGCCCGGACGGGCCGAGAGCACGGGGTACTCGCCGCCCCAGAGATTTTTCATGGCGGCGCAGGCGCCGTCGCGCGGTCTCGGCCGCAGGTCGAGGCCGGGAAAGGCCTCGGTGGTGACCCGCTTGGCGGAAACCGCTTCCGCACGAGGTAACATGGCTGCTCCTTTCTGTAATGGGGGTGAGGCCGGGAGGCGTACAGGGCGCGCACGGGTGCGCACGGGGTGCGTACAGGGTGCTCTCCCGTACGCCTTCCCCTATGAGGGGAAGGCTCGTTGGCGCGCTCCCGTAAGCCTTCCCCCGTGGGGGAAGGTGGCACGGCGAAGCCGTGACGGATGAGGGGCGACGACAGAGCGGCGACGGGTATTGGGCTCCCGTGAGCCTCCCTCTGCGAGTAGCGCGAAGCGCGCTTTGAATCTAACCGGCTTGCCGGTGGCAAGCCGGACCCCGAACGTCAGGTGGCGCGGCCTTGCCGTGACGGAGGGAGAGAACCCACGAAGATTCCAACATTACGCGGCAGCGGCAGTGCCCGGATGCGTGGGTGATCTCCGGCGGCTGCCTTTCTGTCCGTGCAGAAAGGCAGGAAAGACGCGTGCCCGGGCTCCGGTAAAAGTCGCCCGGGGGATGCGGCGGCGACAAGGACCCATCCGCCGAAAAGACCGCCCCCTGCCAACCTTCCCGCCGCCGCGCACGCTGCGCTACCGCGCGGCGGCTTCGTTTTTCCGGTAAGATCGTTTTTCCGCTTTGTGGCCGTTTCCCACCTCATCCGCTTCGCTGCGCTCAGCACCTTCCCCTCATAGGGGAAGGCTTTTTTGCGCTCTCTCCCGTAAGCCTTCCCCAGAGGGGGAAGGTGTCGCCGCAGGCGACGGATGAGGGGCGACCGTCAGCCTCCCTCTGCGAGGGAGGTGGCGCGGCAAAGCCGCGACGGAGGGAGAGAAAACGTGGAGAATTCATCGTAGCGTGGCGGAAAGAGAGCCGCTCTCTCCCTCAGTCTCGCTCCGCTCGCCAGCTCCCTCACAGAGGGAGCCAAGGTGCGCTCTCCCGTAAGCCTTCCCCCTCAGGGGAAGGTGTCGCCGCAGGCGACGGCTGAGGGGCGGCGGCGAACCAGCCGCGAAATTCGGTTTGTGCCAGTTTCCCACCTCATCAGTCAGCTTCGCTGACAGCTTCCCCTTGAGGGGAAGCCTTTTTGACACGTTTCCGCCCGCGTTGCGTTGCCCGTCAGTAGCGGCGGGGCGCGGGGGGCTTGGGGTCGCCGGTGCGGATCTGTTCCGCGGTCAGGGCGAGGTACGCGCTGTTGAACTGGTTCATGGCGTTCTGGTACCGCGTGTACTCCCCCTGAAAATACAGCGTTTTGGCCTGCAGCCAGTGGAGGTAGCACTCCTCATGCGCCCCCGCCACCGGCAGCGCGGTTTGTGCCGTGTAGGGGGTCGCCGGGGCCGTCAGGTCCGTCTCGGCGGCGAGCAGGCTGTCCAGCGTCTCGAGCCAGCGCAGCTTTTCCGCCTCCCCGATTGCGTTCGGCAGCAGCGCGTCCGCCCGCGCGACGGCTTCGCCCGCCGTCATCGGGCGCTCACCCGTTCGAGGTACCGCTCCGACTGCCGCCGCGCCATGTCGCGGTGCAGCAGCACCTCGGAAACCGCCTCCGGGACCTCGACGTCGACGCCCCGCATGATTTTATACCGCTGCCCGCCGACGGAGACAATCTCGAAATTGTCCTCGCCGCCGCGCTCCTTCGGCAGATGAATGGTCATGGCTGTGCTCCTTTCTTGTGTTGCCTCCGCGCGCGTTTCCCACCTCATCCGCTTCGCTGCGCTCAGCACCTTCCCCTCATAGGGGAAGGCTCGTTGGTGCGCCCCCGTGAGCCTTCCCCCTCTGGGGGAAGGTGTCGCCGCAGGCGACGGATGAGGGGCCCCCGTGGGCCTCCCTCGCAGGGGAAGCCTCCGGGCGCGCTTAGTTCCCGGCGGCCTCGCCGGAGAAGCTGCTGCCGCATTCGACGCGCAGCAGGTACTCGGGGATCAGGATCTTCGCCGCGTAGGTGCTCTTCCAGCCGACGGTCGAGCGCTGATCCAGCGGATCGCCCGCGCCCGCGGAGCCCTTCTGCTTGACGATGACCTCGCTCCCGTCCTCCAGATCGACGTTGCCATAGGCGCCCTTGCCCAAAAACAGGCAGGCGAACACCGGCAGATTGTCCTTGCCCGCGCCGCCCGGGCAGAGGACGGCATTCGCCGCGACGGCCGCGTGGGGCTGTGCGAGCTGGATCTTGGCGCTGCCGGCCGCGCCCGCCGTCGCGCCGACGCAGGAATAGGTGACGCCGCCGACGTTCAGCAGGACGGGCGCGCCCGCGCCGGCCTCCAAGATTCGGTCGCCCGCCGCGATCAGCGTCGCCACGGTGACGTCCGTCGTGCCGCTGCCGGTGGAGGCTGCCACGGCGGTCGCGCCGTTTTTGAGCGTCGCGGAGGCCGCGGTCAGGTCCTCGCCCTCGAAGATCTTCGCCTCGGTCGACTCCACAAACCGCACGCCATAGAGCTTGCCGATCTCGCCGTCAAAGAGCGAGGAGACCGCCTCACTGTACTTGTGGATGTCCAGAAATTCCGGATTGCGCATGAGGTCGTAGGCGACGTAGGGGTGGACGATGGCCACATAGCTGCCGTCGATCTTGGGGGCGTTGTTGACCTTCAGGAAGCCCGCCGCCTTGGCGACCAGCTCCGGGGTCAGCGTGGCCTGCGCGGTCAGCGCGCCGCGCGAGGAGACCTCGGTGACGGCAGAGCCGTCCGTGATGGGGGCGTAGAACACGTTGAGGCCGGTCAGCAGCTCGTTTCGCGTGACGGTGTCGAGCGTCAGGCCCATGTTCTCGCCATGGCGGTCGGTGGCCTCGAGGATCACGTCGTCGACCGCGGTCAGCTCGAGCAGGTCGGAGATCGTGGTGTAGTCGCCGTACTGGCGCAGCTCCTGTTCGACGTAGGAGACGTTGAGCTTGTTGCCGTCGGGGGTGACGCCCTCCTGGAGGGGGGTCAGGGCCTTGTCGAAGGAGGACCAGCGCCGCCATTCGATCGACTTGCCCTTGCCGAGCGGCAGGGGCCGCTTGACGCCGAACTGGCCGTGGACTAGGGCGGGCTTCGCCGTGGAGAGCAGCTCGGTGTCGTAGTAGGTTTTCATCTCGGCGGAGAGGCGGTTGCCGGTCTCCGCGGAGGTGGTTTTATTGACGTTTGGCTCGGCAAAAAATTGGAATTTACTCATAAAAGATCTCCTTTTCCGGTTTTTTGGATGGGTTGCCAGGGTGTGGGACTGCGCGCGGCGTTTGCGCCCCCGTAAGCCTTCCCCCTCGGGGGAAGGTGTCGCCGCAGGCGACGGATGAGGGGCGACGACAGACCAGTCGCGATTTTCGCTCCGTGCCCGTTTCCCACCTCATCAGTCATTTGCTGCGCAAATGCCAGCTTCCCCTCAAGGGGAAGCCTTTTTTGCGCTCTCTCGTGAGCCTTCCCCCTCGGGGTAGCGCGAAGCGCGCTTTGAATCTAACCGGCTTGCCGGTGGCAAGCCGGACACCGAACGTCAGGTGCTGAGCGTAGCGAAGCGGATGAGGGGCGGCAGCGAAGCCGCGGCGGCGGACGGGGCTAAAATCGGATGCCGCGCTCGCCCTTTTCCAGCACCCGGCGGCGGATTTCCTCCCGCTGCTGCCGGGTCAGGCTGCGGGGGTCCACCCGGCTGACCGATGCGGCCTGCCCGCCGTTCTCCGGCGGCCTGCCGCTCATCTGCGCGCTCGACAGCTTGATCGACGCCTGCCGCACCCCGAACGCCATCGCCCGGCGCAGCAGCTCCTCGTGGTGGACCGCCTCGTAGGCCGTTTTTGCGTCCACGCCGCCCAGCACCAGCGCCGCAAACCGCGGCGCGCGCAGCTCCTGCCGCAGATCGAAGTCCGGATACGCCGCCTTCGCGGCCTCGGCCTGCCCGAGCAGCGCCCGGTACCCGGTCTCCGGGTCGGCTTTCGGCTGATTTTTGAAGCGTTTGCGGAGGATTTCCTCGGTTTTTTTCCGAAAATCCTCCTTGTACTCGCCCCGGATCAGGTCCTCGAAGGGCGCCCGCGCCGGGCTTTCGACAGTCTCCGCGCCAGCCGGGCTTTCGGCGGCCTCTGTGCCCGCTTCGGCCCCGGCAGCGGTCGCCGCCTCGGCGAAAAACTGAAATCTTGCCATGGGTCTCCTTTCTTGAAGGGTCTCGTAACGTGTCGTTTTGATCCGCACCGGCCCGGCGCAACAAAAAAATATGGATGGGACCGTCCGCGGTACAGATCGCAGGGGCGGCAGTCAATGCCGTCCGGAACGCCGCCGTTTGACGCTTCGCCTGTTACTTACGGTAACGAATCGAAGTAAATATTTACGTTTCGTGTCGTTTTGGCGGTAAAAAAGCCGCCGCCGGAGAACGCCGCGAACCGCGTCGGCCACTTCAGGTGGCGAATCTATGGTCAAAGTATAACATGCCATGTCGGATTTGTCAATCCATAAATTCACGTTATGTGAATTATTTTTTGAGAGAAGAAGGCTTCCACTCAAGGGGAAGCCTTCTTGGTGCGCTCTCGTAAGCCTCCCTCGCAGAGGGAGCCAAGGCGCGCTCTCTCGTAAGCCTTCCCCCTTGGGGGAAGGTGGCGCGGCGAAGCCGTGACGGATGAGGGGCGACGACAGACCCATGATGGATGAGGGGCAGGCCCACAAGGCCCGGATGCGTGGGTAGCCTCCGGCGGCTGGCTTTCTGTCCGCGCAGAAAGCCAGGAAAGACGCGTGCCCGGGCTCCGATAAAAGTCGCCCGGGGGATGCGGTGCGGACAAGCACCCATTCGCCGCAAAGAAACCTCCCGCCGATCTTCTCACCACCGCGCACGCTGCGCTATCGCGCGGTGGCTCCGTTTTTCTGTAAGGGCGACGAAGCGCGCTCTCTCGTAAGCCTTCCCCCTTGGGGGAAGGTGGCGCCGTAGGCGACGGATGAGGGGCGACGGCGGACCCATGATGGATGAGGGACAGGCCCACAAGGCCCGGATGCGTGGGTAGCCTCCGGCGGCTGGCGTTCTGTCCGCGCAGAAAGCCAGGAAAGACGCGTGCCCGGGCTCCGGTAAAAGTCGCCCGGGGGATGCGGTGCGGACAGGCGTGCATCCGAAGAAAAGCTGCCTCACGCCAATCTTCTCACCACCGCGCACGCTGCGCTACCGCGCGGTGGCTCCGTTTTTCCGTAAGATCGGCGAAGCGCGCTCTCTCGTAAGCCTTCCCCCTTGGGGGAAGGTGGCGCGGCGAAGCCGTGACGGATGAGGGCGACGACAGAGTGGCGAATGAGGGGCCAGGTTAGCATGGCCCGGAAGCCATCTCCTCAAGCGCAAGCCATGCCCCTCATCGGGGCAGGCGTTCGCCTTGCGCGACGGCCGCGCGGAGCTCGGACAGCGGACGGTCCGCCTCGCGCGCCAGCGCCGCCAGGTCCTCAAATTCCGGCTTTTCCCTCCGCACGTCCCCGCCCGCGTAGGTCTTGACGCGCACCGGCCCGAACGCCGTCTCCGCCGCGCGCACGCCCGTCTCCAGCGTGACGCGCGCCATCGGCGCGTACCGCACGCCGCCGGTCGTGGTGTGCCGCAGCAGCAGCCGGATCGTCTCGTCCAGATCCGCTTCCCGGCACAGGCACGTCAGAATGACCCCGGGCCGGCCCTTTTTCATCAGCGTCTGCGTCATGGTGACGTCCAGCGCGGGGCCTGCCTCCAGCGCCTCCCGCGCGAACGCCAGATCCTCGCCGGTCATGTCGTCGAGGTTGCAGCGCACCTCGCAGACCGTCTCCGCCGCCTCGCCCAATAGGGCGCGCAGGCAGTTGGGCCGGTCGTAGACGCGGCTGCCGTAGCCGCAGCCGGTTTTTTCGACGCGCATCGCGGGCATCGGCGCAAACGTTGCGCAAAGCTCGCGCAGCAGCGCCGCGCCGGTCGGGGTGCAAAGCTCGCCCGTCACGTCGCCTTGCCGCCACGGAATCCCGCGCAGCAGCAGCTCCGTGGCCGGCGCGGGCACCGGCAGCAGCCCGTGGGCGCAGCGCACCGTGCCGCTGCCCGCGGTCACGCCGGCGCAGCACACCCGCACGGGGCCGAGGCCGTGCAGCAGCAGGCACGTGCCGACGATGTCGCAGACCGCGTCGAGACTGCCGACCTCGTGGAAGTGGACCTCCGAGGGCGTGGCCCCGTGGACCTCGGCCTCGGCCTCCGCGATTGCCCGGTAGACCCGCGCGGCCTGGGCCTTGACCGCCTCGGGGGCGTTTAGCCCCGCGATCTGCGCGAGCACGCCGTCCAGCGTGCAGCCGTGGTGGTGCGGGTGGGGTGCGTCCTCGTCGTGGCCGTGGACGGTGACGGTGACGAGTGACCCGGCGGGCGGCCCGGCCACCTCCGCGCGGGAAAACTGCGCGCCGGGTACGCCCAGCGCGTTCAGGCGGCGCAGGGCTTCGTCGCGGTCGTCGCAAAGTTCCAGCAGCGCGCCCAGCAGCATATTGCCGGAGGCGCCCATCTGACAGTCGAAATACAGTGTTTTCATGTGTGTTCCCCCAAATGGTTGATGAGGCTGGCCTGATAGCCCGCCCCGAAGCCGTTGTCGATATTCAGGACGCTGAGGCCGCTGGCGCAGGAGTTCAGCATCCCCAGCAGGGCGGCGACGCCGCCGAAGGACGCGCCGTAGCCGACGCTGGTGGGCACGGCGAGGACCGGGCAGCCGACCAGCCCCGCGACGACGCTCGGCAGCGCGCCCTCCATGCCCGCGACGGCGACGACCACGCGGGCCGATTGCAGCGTTTCCATGGAGGAAAGCAGGCGGTGGATGCCCGCGACGCCGGCGTCGTAGAGGCGCGTGACGCGGCAGCCGAGGGTCTCCGCGGTGAGGGCGGCCTCCTCGGCGACGGACATGTCGCTGGTGCCCGCGCTGACTACGACGACGCTGCCGGCGGGGTGCTCGGTCGGGCGGGGCCGCGCCACGGCGAGCCGGGCGATTTCGTGGTAGCAGAGGGGGATGGTTTTTGCGAGCGCGGCGGCCTTTTCGGGGCTGAGGCGCGTGACGAGCACGTTCGGGTCGTCCAGGGCGGCGAGGATGCCGGCAATCTGGTCGGCGGACTTGCCCGCGCCGAAGATGACCTCCGGCACGCCCTGCCGGATGCCCCGGTGGCGGTCGACCCGGGCGTAGCCGAGGTCCTCGAACGGCGCGGCGCGCAGCCGTTCGGCGGCCTCCTCGGGGGTACTTTCACCGCGCTGCACGCGGGAAAGAAGGTGGAGCAGTTCAGTTTGATCCATGGGGGACCTCCAAATCCATGCTGCCGGCCCGGTCCGGCGCGAGACAGGGGACGCGATCCCCGCGCCCGGCGCGGGAAAGCAGCGCTGCGTTATCCATGGGAGACCTCCAAATCCATGCTGCCGGACCGGAAGCCCTCCAGATCCAGCGTGAGATAGGGGAAGCCGAGGGGGCGCAGCGCGCCGAGGACCGCCGCCCGCTGACGAAGGAGGTCAAACTGGCGCTCCGGCGGGATCTCGACGCGCAGAACCTGCCCGTGGAGCCGCAGGCGGCAGACCGGGAAGCCGAGGGCGCGCAGGGCGGTTTCGCCCTGTTCGAGGCGGCGCAGGACGGCAAAATCGAGGGGCGTGCCGTAGGGCAGGCGGGTGGCCATGCAGGGGCCGGGGGGCCGCGACGCCACGGAGAGGCCGACCTCGGCCGCGAGGGCGCGGACCTCCTGCTTGGAAAAGCCGCACTCCCGCAGCGGACTGCGGATGCCCAGCTCGCGCAGGGCGTCGAGGCCGGGGCGGTAGGCGGCGAGATCGTCGAGGTTGGTGCCGTCGATCCGGTGGGGGATTCTTCGCTCATCGCAGAAGCGGCATAGCGCGCCGAACATCTGCTGTTTGCAGAAGTAGCAGCGGCGGGGGTCGTTGCGCATCAGTTCGGGGCAGCCGGTCACGTCGACGTCGAGGACGGTCAGCGCGGCGCCGCACTCGGCGGCGACGCGGCGGGCGTTCGGCTCATCGTCGGCGGGGGAGAGCTGGGAGCGCAGCAGGATGGCCGTCACGGGAAAGCCGGTGCGGCAGGCGAGGGAGAGGAGCAGGCTGCTGTCGACGCCGCCGGAGAAGGCGACGGCGAGGCCGTCCTTGGCGAGCGAGGCGAGCAGACTTGTGAGCTGTGCGGTTTTTTCCATAGATACCTCCATGCAGCGTGGTTGGTTCTGATGCGGGAAGCGCCCCCGTAAGCCTTCCCCCGAAGAGGGAGCCAATGGATGCGCCCCCGTAAGCCTCCCTCTGCGAGGGAGGTGGCGCGGCAAAGCCGCGACGGAGGGAGAGAAACCGCGGCGAATCTATCTTGGCGTGGAAAAAATGGACGGCGTTCTCTCCCTCAGTCTCGCTCCGCTCGCCAGCTCCCTCGCAGAGGGAGCCAATGGGCGCTCCCCCGTAAGCCTCCCTCTGCGAGGGAGGTGGCGCGCAGCGCCGGAGGGAGAGAACGCGGCGAATCATCGTAGCGCGGCGGAAAGAGAACCGCTCTCTCCCTCAGTCTCGCTCCGCTCGACAGCTGACGTTCGGTGTCCGGCTTGCCACCGGCAAGCCGGTTGGATCATAAAGCGCGCTTCGCGCTACTCACAGAGGGAGCCAATGGGCGTCCCCGTAAGCCTCCCTCTGAAGAGGGAGGTGGCGCGGAGCGCCGGAGGGAGAGAAAACACGGCGATTCCAACATTGCACGGCGGCGGCAGCCCCGGAAGCGTGGGATTGCCTCCGGCGGCTGCCATTCTGTCCGCGCAGAAAGGCCGGAAAGACGCGTACCCGGGCTCCGGTAAAAGTCGCCCGGGGGATGCGGTGCGGACAAAGAGGTCCCTGCCGCAGCGCTGCCTCCTGCCAATCTTCTCACCGCCGCGCACGCTGCGCTACCGCGCGGCGGCTCCGTTTTTCCGTAAGGGCAACGGCGATTCCATCCTGCCGCAGCCGCCCCGGCCCGGAAAAAAACGGGCCCGCCGCGCGGGCAGGTCCGTTTGACGTCAAATCAGATATGCAGCAGCGCCTTGGCCACGTTGAAATAGACCAGCAGCGACAGGGCGTCGACGATGGTGGTGATGAACGGCGAGGCCATGACCGCCGGGTCGAAGCCCAGCTTGTCGGCGACCAGCGGCAGGATGCCGCCCACCAGCTTGGCCAGCACGATGGTCAGCGACATGGTGATGCTGACGACCAGCGCGACGAGCACGGGGCCGTCCGCGGCGACGATGTTGTGCAGCAGCAGATAGTCCACCACCATGACCTTGGCAAAGCACACCACGGCGAGGCTTGCGCCGCAGAGAATCGACACGCGGAATTCCTTCCAGAGGACGCGCGGCAGGTCGGAGAAGGAGATCTCCTTGAGGCTGAGGCCGCGGACGATGGTGACGGAGGACTGCGAGCCGGAGTTGCCGGCGGTATCCATCAGCATCGGGATGAACGCGCTGAGGCACAGCATGGCCTGCAGGGCGTTTTCAAAGTTGGAGATAATCATGCCGGTGAAGGTGGCGGACACCATCAGGAGCACCAGCCACGGAATCCGGCTTTTCCAGATCTCGTAGATCGACGCGCGCAGGTAGGTTTTTGCGGAGGGCAGGATGGCGGCCATCTTCTCGATATCCTCGGTGGCCTCGTCCTCCATGACCTCCATGGCGTCGTCGAAGGTGACGATGCCGACCATGCGGTACTCGGTGTCGACGACGGGCAGGGCGGCGAAGTTATACTTGGTGAACATCTGGGCCACTTCCTCCTGGTCGGTGTGGGTATCGACGGAGATGATGTTCGTGACCATGATGGACTGAATGGGGGTGTCGTCGTCCTCGGCGAGCAGCAGGTCCTTGACCGAGACGAGGCCGAGCAGGCGGTGGTCCTTGGTGACGTAGCAGGTGTAGATGGTCTCCTTGTCGAAGCCGGTGCGCCGGATGCGGAGGATGGCGGCGCCGACGTTCATGTCGGGGGTCAGGGAGATATATTCGGTGGTCATGATGGAGCCGGCGGAATTCTCCGGGTAGCGGAGGATCTCGTTGATGCTCTTGCGCATTTCGGGGTCGGCCTGGCGGAGAATCCGCTGGACGACGTTGGCGGGCATTTCCTCGACGATGTCGACGGCGTCGTCGACGTAGAGCTCGTCGAGGACCTCCTTGAGCTCACTGTCGGAGAAGCCGCGCATGAGGAGCTCCTGGGCAGCGGGCTCCATCTCGACGAAGGTTTCGGCGGCCTGTTCCTTGGGGAGCAGGCGGAAGAGGAGCGGGAGCGCGGCTTCGGACATGCCGTCGAAGACGGCGGCGACGTCGGCGGGGTTCATGGTGATGAGGATATCCTTGAGGGTTTTGTACTTTTTTTCTTCGAGGAGCGCCACCAGAGTGGCCTCCACGGTGACAGCGTGTTCGGGCATTGGTCTTTCCTCCTGACTTTCTAATTTGCTGGAAAAGTAGGAAGTAAAGACACACAGAATCCTGGCGCGAAATCACGGCGCGCCCAAATATAGGCAGCGCCTACGACACGGTGCACAACGGGACAGGAAGCCCGTCGAGCCCGGGGCAACTTCGGCCGACCGGTGTGCCGCTACTACTCCCTGCGTCCATTGTGTTCACCTCACGTTTCACGTTTTTTTATATAGAGGGTCAAGCCCTCCAACCGGATTATTGTACGGGATTTTCGGGACTTTGTCCATTCCGGAATGCATCCGCGGGTGCATTCCCCCGTAGGGTAGCCTGCCCCCCCCTGGGGTAGCGCGAAGCGCGCTCCCCCGTAAGCCTTCCCCCTCTGGGTAGCGCGAAGCGCGCTCCTTCGTAAGCCTTCCCCCTCGGGGGACGGTGTCACGGCATCGCCGGGACGGATGAGGGGCGATGACAGAGCGGCGCCGGATGAGGCGCCCCCGTAAGCCTCCCTCTGTGAGGGAGGTGGCGCGGCTTTGCCGCGACGGAGGGAGAGAACCCGCGGCGATTCCATCCTGGCGCGGAGAAAAGGGAGACGTTCTCTCCCTCAGTCTCGCTCCGCTCGCCAGCTCCCTCGCAGAGGGAGCCAATGGGC
>JAYFPO010000015.1:0-61246 GCA_034927685.1 Oscillospiraceae bacterium
GTAAATCCAATTTGGCATAAAAAAACGCCAGTGTAGATCGTTACACTGGGTGGTTCCTTAACAGAGATTATCTGTCGCTGACGTGAGATTCAGAATCTGATCCGAAAATCAAATCATCTACGTCGGCACTATAAACTTTTAACATAACGACTCCTTTCTTTAAACTATATCTCATTATAGCACAATGTAAAATATAAATCAAGTGAACATATTGTGAACAAAAAAAGAGAAAAGAATGGAAACCGCGCCTGTTTGTGGCTGAAAAATCGAAAGAACAGTGCGTACATATAAAAATTGCAGCGGGGCAGAGGTTATGGATCAGGACGATCGCCGCATGGGACAGGCGCACTGCGCCGTCCTTGAAGAGCCTCCCCGTATGCGCGGCTAGCTGCAGGGATGGAAGCAGAGGGTCACGTTTCTGCCGGAAAATATAGACAATGACCGAAAGAAATGCTATTATTGAAAAAACTTGATGTTCAATCGTTCCAAACATGAATCATTTTGTTTATGAGGCTTAGGCTTCTACAAAGCGTTGAAAGCATGAAAAGTGTTGACTTTTTTGCGGCGGCATGCTAGCATAATATGGAAAATAATAGCAAAGCAAGTGAAAACTTGTGACGCAAAGCTATCGGGCCTAAGTCCGTTTCGGATATGGTTGCCAGTTGCCGCCCAATCATTGCGTATGCCAGCCTGTCTGCACCATCTCAGCGGTCCATTTGGGCCGTTTCAGGCTGCGCGTATCTCATTTTGAGCGACTTTTTTATACCCACTTTTATTTGAATCCAGGCGATTTGGTCCGTTTGCCGTCCTCTGCTTTGTCTGGGAATATGCGGTGAAATGGTTCAGATCTCGTAAGAATAAAAGGCTTGGCTTCTTAGAAAATGCTGTTGGCGATGGGTCGTAATGCCAAAGAACTCCAACATAGTACAATTCCAATGCAATCTATAGTTTTTCGGCTCTTTTTTTGCCGGAGGAGGAGACGAAGTGAAATCGGAATATTCATCTCCTACATTACGGACTGTTCCGATATCTGTCGAAAAATGGATCGGAATATCCGCAGAACTTATCAAGGACGAATGTTCATTGCCGGTACAGTTTAAAGTCAACGGTGTAAGCATGCTTCCGTTTATTCGTAGCAACAGAGATACTGTTACGGTGATTCCGCTTTTTCGCGAACCGCGGGTTGGAGATGTTGTTCTTTTTCGAGCAAAAAGATTGGGCGGAGATTATGTTCTACATCGTGTTTATCAGGTGGATGGCGGAAAAATCCGAACACTGGGTGATGGCTGTTTAACACCGGATGAGTGGCTTTCACGTGATGCTTTTGTAGGAATTGCCGTATCCATACAAAGAGGCAAAAAGAAAATTGACTGTACAAGTAAAAAATGGAAAACAATTTCCGCTTTTTGGTTAAAACTTCTTCCGATTCGCAAGTTCCTTCTGCGGTTCGCTTCCATCCGGATATTCAATAAAGTCGGATGTGGCGCTTAAGTGCAGTACATGTAAAAGAATCCATGAGTTGACCAAACATTGGGAAATTTTACTTTACAATTAAAAAAAACTGTGTTAATAATGAGTTATCAATCAGAAGTGAATGGAACGATGTATATTAATCACAACTGTTATTTTGCGGATTGTTGCCTGAGCGTTCAAGAGCAAGACCATTTTCTGCTGGACAGTCAGTTGCTTGGCTTTTTGAATGAAGCCGCATATCAAAATAAAATTGAATTGAGCATCTCATCTGGAGCTGCAGTCAATCAAAAACTGGAAACGGTTTTCGACAGCGCAGGTGTCGTTGTTGCCAAAACGGATGACGGCGGGTGGCTTCTTTCAAGCGACGATGAAAAAACACCGTGCAGTATCGAGGCCAATTACGACTACTCCGTATTGCACGGGTTTATTTCCGAGTGCGGCGATCAAGCGGCTTTGAGAGAGAAGTTCATGCAGCTTGTCCGGATTGCGACGGAGTGTCACTTATCACGAAGCTACGGCGTTTCGCTCCACGCCTCCTGCGTCTGCTCAAACGGAGAAGCGATGCTGTTTTCGGCTCCGTCCGGAACGGGAAAAAGTACGCAGGCAGATTTGTGGAAAGAGCATCTGGGGGCGAGAGTAATCAATGGCGACCGGCCGTTTCTCCGCATAGCTCCCGAAGGGGTTCGGGCATACGGCGTTCCATGGGATGGGAAAGAGCAGATCTTTTTGCAGGAAAACTATCCCATCCGAGCAATCGTTGAGCTTCGGCAGGCAAAAAGCAACCACCTGCGAAAAATGAGCCGGGATCAGGCGATCAGGCTCCTCATGAAGCAGTGCTTTATCCCAATGTGGGACGATGAGGTAAAGTTCCTGGCAGTCAAGACCATCCGAAGAATTGCCGGCTCCGTACCGTTTTATCGCCTCTTCTGTATGCCGGAAGAAGGCGCTGCCGAATTGCTGAACGGCGCGCTATTTGCGGAAAAGGCTTCACTTTTGGAAGAGGAGAAGAAGGATATGAAGATAGCTGAAGGCTTTATACTGAGAAATGTTGTCGATGAATGGATCGTGATGCCCGAGGGAAGCAATATTAAGAATTTCGAGGGCGCGATTGTTCTGAACGAGGTTTCCGCGTTTATCTGGAAGCAGCTTGAGAATCCCATTTCCCGTGAGGATTTGCTCAAAGCAATTCTTGATGAATTTGAGATAAACGAGCAGGAGGCTGCTACGGATCTGGACGAGTTTCTCGGAGAACTGGAAGCGCGCAGCTTTTTGTCAAAAGACTAAGGCGAAAGGAAGCCCAATGAAATGTCACTGCTTCTGGACAGTTTAGCCTCAAAAGAGGGTTATGAGAAAACAGACACATTCAACCAGCATTTAAGAAAAGCAGCGTTTGAAAAAGGGGTCCCGCTGATCGGCTGCTTTGAACTTACTCCAAGATGTACATTAGACTGCAAGATGTGCTATGTTCATTTGAATGAGAAACAGATGTACCAGCAGGAGCTATCGACAGAGAACTGGATTTCTCTAATTGACGAGGCGTGCGATGCTGGGATGATGTATGCGGTTCTGACAGGCGGTGAATGCCTGTTATATCACGGATTTCAGGATATTTATGACCACTTGCGTGCGCGCGGCATTCTGATAACCATCCTTACAAACGGCACACTACTGGACGAAGACATGGTGGCGTGGATTGCGGAAAGATCCCCGCAGCGTATCCAGATTTCGGTTTACGGAAGTTCGCCGGAGGGATATGAAAGAGTAACAGGCAATGCAAACGCTTTTTATAAAGTCGATAAAGCCATTGATTTGGTAAAAAAACACGGCATACCTTTCAGCCTGGCGATTACCGTATCAAAGCAAATACTGGATGACTTTGAGCCGACGCTTAGATATTGCAAAGCAAAAGAGCCTTACCGATGTGACGTCACGATGTTTCCATTCGAAGCAAGAAAGGAAACGGGTCGAGACTATGAAGACTTCGCCCCTTCCATCGACGAACAGGTTGCGATTTATAAAATACGGTTAAGGTTGGAAGAAAAGAGCGCAATTCCGTTTTCCTGCGAAGAAAAGCTTTTCGAGGAAAGCGAGATACACACGGATCATATCCCGGCAAGGACGGATGGGATCCAATGCACAGCGGGAAGAATCAAGTTTTCGATCAGCTGGGACGGCAAAATGACGGCCTGCAATACATTCGGATTTGCAGAGGCCTTTCCTTTTGAGGATGGATTCAATATTGCTTGGAAGTATATTAACGATCGGGCTTGTAACTATCATCTGCCTGCGGAATGTTTTGAATGCAAATACAAAAATGCGTGCATCCCTTGTCCGGCCGTCCATTGGATGGCCTCAGGTGAAGGGAAAATAAACCCTATCGTCTGCGACGAAGCAAAGCGAATGGCGATGGAGGGGATCAGAGGTCTATAAAGCATAAAACTTCATGAAAGATTTTGTGCCAAATATAGTAAATTCAAATGAAAGAGGACAGAAACATGAAAAGGAACTATGAAAAACCGCGTTTTGAAGTAACTGAATTTCGTTTTTCGGAGCAAATCGCAGCATCTGGAACCACCTGTACACATGTATGGACAAACGTCGGCGCTACTTCCTGTACTTCCGGTACGCCGGTATTACAGTCGTTTAATAACGCCTGATATTAGCACTTTTTCAACAATGGCGTGCAGCGGCGATTCAGTGTGTGCTGCACGAAATCATGCAAATGCGTTTCAACTGAATACATAGGCAAAACAAGCGGAAGCATGAGGCGCAAAGCGAGCGTCTTGTTTATGAGCCTCTGGCTCATAAATGCGGCAGACTGTTGCCGTGTTGATTTTCTGCGGGTTTCTCGCAGGGAGATTGACAGCAGGCAACTGTACTTTCAGGCAACTGTACTTTTTCGAATAACAATACCTTGGGTCACTTTCTATCGGGCGATGGTGACCCTGGTTTTGTTATGATTTTTGACCGACCAGTTCACAAGGGGCAGAGATACTCAAGGAGCGGCAGGCATGAAAGAGAAAATTAAAAAGCTGTCCGCCTTCTTCCGGGACTGGGACAATCAGTCGAAATATCTGGGCTGGATGATTGCGAAAACGAAGCCGTTTATCAAGTCTCTGGCGCTTCTGTTTGTTCTGAATGTGCTCATCTCCGTCACCGGTATCGGCAGCACCGTGGTCACGAAGTACATCATCGACGGGGTTACCGGAGACGGCTCCAGTTTTACGAAGCTCGGCATGATCCTCATGGTTTTCCTGACCGCCGCAAGCATCGGAATCGGCGCGTACAGCGGGGTAAAGTCCACATACATCAGCGAGCAATATGCGTTCGGAATACGGTCGAAGGTCTATGACAGCATACTCCGCGGCGTGTGGAAGAAAATCAGCGCCTATCACAGCGGCGACATTGTCACCCGCCTGACGAGCGATATCAACAGCGTTGCGAGCGGCATCGCCTCGATTCTCCCGACGTTTTTGTTCCTTGTCATCAAACTGACCATTGCTTTCTTCGTGCTGTTCTATTATGACCATTTTCTCGCGGTCGCCGCCCTGCTGCTCGGTCCGGTCGGAGCGCTGCTCAGCATTGCTTTCAGCGGCAAGCTGAAGCAATACCAGGTGGAGATGAACAAAACCGAGTCGGAATATCGGTCGTTCCTGCAGGAAACGGTGGAGAACATCTCGGTGGAAAAGGCGTTTGAGCAGGAGGACCTGTGCGGCGAGACGCTGGCTTATCTGCGAAACAAACGTCTTGCGATTATCGTAAAACGAAACAGGCTGAACGTGGCGATGAATGTATCCATCCGCTCCGTGTTTTATATCGGCTATCTCACTGCCTTCGCATGGAGCATCTACCGGCTCTCCAATCATTCGATTACATATGGGACGATGACGATTTTTCTTTCCCTCGTTTCGCAGGTGCAGATGCCGATTATGGACCTCGGCAACATCATACCGCAGTTCATTTCGGTTCTGGCCTCAGCGGGTCGTGTGATGGAAATGGACGCCATCGAGAATGAAAATCGCGGCGAGAAAATTATTCCTGACGAAAGTCAGAATATCGGGATAAGATTTCAAAATATTGCCTTTGGTTACGGCGGAGAGAAAGTTCTGGACGGGATCAGCTGCAATATCAATCCACGGGACATTGTTGGGATCGTGGGCGAAAGCGGCGCGGGAAAAACGACCCTCGCCTGCCTTATGCTGTCTCTAATCCAGGCGGACAGCGGCAGATTCTGCTTTTATGACGAAACTGGCGCAGAGGAAGAGGTTTCTGCAACGGCTCGGCGTTTTATCTCTTATGTTCCACAGGGCAACACCCTGATTTCCGGCACGATCGCCGACAACCTGCGCACGGGGAATCCGACCGCGACGGACGCGGAGCTTTGGGAAGCCCTTGAGATCGCGGACTGTGTGTCCTTCGTTTCACAGCTTGCGGACGGACTATCTTCGCTCATCGGCGAAAACGGCGCGGGACTCTCCATTGGACAGGCGCAAAGAATTGCAATCGCCCGCGCGATCATCCGGAAGGCGCCAATACTGATCCTTGACGAAGCCACCTCGGCACTGGATGTCAACACCGAGGAGCGCGTGATAAAACGCATGAGCGACAGTGACATGATTCGCACCTGCCTGATCATTACACATCGCCGCTCGATGCTTTCGTACTGCAACCGAGCGATTGAGATTGAAAACAAACAGCTCAAAGAGTTGGAACTTTGCGGAAGCAAATGACCGGCAAGTTTTGTGCATCCGCCGCTAAAACCGCAATTTTGCAGCGGCCATATATGCGGAGAACAGAAAAAATTGGACATTGCAAGAAAAGCCTCCCATCGTAGAGTAAAACTACAGTGGGGGGTATTAGTCTGTCTGGGGAAAAAGGAGCGGCGCATGATCCGGAATCTGATACGAGCAAAATAGAAGTTGTGGCGGCGTGGCAGCGTCAGGAGTTATGCGCAAAAAGGGTTGCAGTCTCTGAGAGAAAATGGAAGGGTGGGGTCCAGGTTGTAGGCCCCGCGCGGCAGGTATCCGGCGTTCTCCAGAAGCGCGAAGAGCGGAATAAAGATGCCCATGGGCGGCAGCATGACGGACACAACCCACGCCAGCGCACGGTGCAGTCAAGCACCGGAACACCATGCAGCCAGCGGCGCATGGAGAGATGTTAAGAGGCCCGTCAGCCTGTCGCTGGAGATTCCCAGCGCGCAACTGCGTCTGGTTTCATGGCTTTGATTGCTGCCGTCCGACAAAATAATAATTACCTATTGACATGGTAGGTAATGCGAGCTATAATGCAACCAACATACCGAACAGATAGGCAGAAAAGAAAGCGTTCCCACCACGCAGAAGGAAGGAACAGACCATGAAATACCGTGCTCTATTTGCCGGCGTTGGTTTTCGATGTTGCCGGTGTGATTTTTGTACCGAATAAAAAGCCGCGGCGCGGCGACAAAAAATGAAGAATAAGGAGAATCACACCATGTCAAAAATCTACACATCTGCCGATCAACTGATCGGAAAAACCCCGTTGTTGGAGCTCACGCATCTTGAAAAGGAGCAGGGCCTGCACGCAACGATTCTGGCCAAACTGGAGTATTTCAATCCTGCCGGCTCCGTCAAGGACCGCATCGCGAAAGCCATGCTGGACGACGCGGAGCAGAGCGGCAAGATGAAGCCGGGCTCCGTTATCATTGAGCCGACCTCCGGCAATACCGGAATCGGCCTTGCCTCCGTCGCGGCGGCGCGAGGCTATCGTATCATCATTGTCATGCCGGAGACGATGTCCGTGGAGCGCCGGCAGCTCATGAAGGCCTACGGCGCCGAGCTGGTTCTGTCGGAGGGCGCAAAGGGAATGAAGGGCGCCATCGCAAAGGCCGACGAGCTGGCGAAGGAGATTCCAAACAGCTTCATTCCCAGCCAGTTTACCAATCCCGCCAATCCAAAGGCGCATTTTGAGACCACCGGCCCTGAAATCTACGAGGATACGGACGGCAAGGTCGATTTCTTCGTCGCTGGCGTCGGTACCGGCGGCACCGTCACCGGCGTGGGCGAATATCTGAAATCCAGGAACCCGGCGGTTCAGATCATTGCCGTGGAACCTGCCTCCTCCGCGGTCCTCTCCACCGGCGTCGCAGGCGCGCATAAGATCCAGGGCATCGGCGCGGGCTTCGTTCCGGAGGTGCTGAACACAAAGGTTTACGACGAGATTATTGCCGTGACGAACGAGGATGCGTTTGCCACCGGCAAGCTGATCGGAAACCGCGAGGGAATCCTGGTTGGAATATCCTCCGGCGCTGCGGTGTGGGCGGCGATTGCGCTGGCGAAGCGCCCGGAAAACGCGGGGAAGCGGATCGTTGCGCTTTTGCCGGATACCGGCGACCGCTATCTCTCTACGCCGCTCTTTTCGGAGTGAGCCGTGGGGAAGAGGAGGAACTATGAGCGATGATAGAATGGGAACCGCCGTTCCGGGCGTAATGTGTGCCGAGGGAACGAAGGCGTTCTGCGGCAAGTCCTACGCGTGTCTGCGCGAGCAGATGACGGTGCTGATTGGGCATCTGCGGTGCGCCATGTATCCGGAGTTTTTTGAACCCGACTGTGATCGCCCGCAAGCGGAGAGCAACCTGGAGGCTGCTCTCCGCATTCTGGCGTGGATGCTCGAACGGGTCTTTCCAGAGCCGCACGACTGCGGAAAAATGGCCGGAGAGCTGATCCGGGAACTCCCCGCCATCCAGAGAATTCTGGAGACGGACGTACAGGCCGCCTATGAGGGGGACCCCGCTGCCCAGAGCCGGGATGAGATCATTCTGGCGTATCCGGCCTTTGAGGCGATCAGCGCCTTCCGGGTCGCGCATAAGCTCTACCGGATGAAAGTGCCGATTCTGCCGCGCATGATGACGGAATATGCCCACAGTCGGACGGGTATCGACATCCATCCCGGCGCGACGATCGGAAGTTCCTTTTTCATCGACCACGGAACCGGCGTTGTGATCGGCGAGACCACCATCATCGGCGATCATGTCAAGCTCTATCAGGGCGTGACGCTGGGCGCGAAAAGCTTCGGCGTCGACAAGGACGGCGCGCTGGTCAAGGGCAACAAGCGTCATCCGGATATCGGCAGCAATGTGGTGATTTATGCCGGAGCGACGATTCTCGGCGGAGAGACGGTCATCGGCGACAACTGCGTGATCGGCGGCAACGTGTGGCTGACACACTCTGTGGAGTCCGGGAACACGGTGCTGGCCGCGCATGAACAGACGTACAGCGTCAGCAAACATGAGATCGGATAATCCGGAAGCGGCGCGGGTGCTGGTTGCCATGAGCGGCGGCGTGGACAGCAGCGTCGCCGCGAAGCTGCTGATGGAGCGAGGCTTCGACTGCATCGGCTGCACGATGCGGCTGTATGACAACGGGGACGCCGGAATTCCGCACGGGAGAACCTGCTGTTCACTGGAGGACGTGGAGGACGCCCGCGGGGTAGCCTATCAGCTTGGGATGCCGTATTATGTGTTCAATTTTACGGACTGCTTTCGGGAAAAGGTCATTGGCAATTTTGTGCGGAGCTACGAGGCGGGACGTACGCCGAACCCCTGTATCGACTGCAACCGGTACCTGAAGTTTGACAAGCTGTTTGCGCGGGCGCGGGCGCTCGGCTGCGCGTATATTGCCACGGGCCACTATGCGCGGATCGGGTGCGAGGGGGGTAGGTATGTCCTCCGGAAGGCGGCCGACGAGTCCAAGGACCAGAGCTATGTCCTGTACGACGTCACGCAGGAAAAGCTGGCGCACCTGCTGTTTCCGCTGGGGGAGCTTCAAAAACCGGAAGTCCGCGCGCTCGCCGCGCAGGCCGGTTTCCGCAACGCCCGCAAGCGCGACAGCCAGGACATCTGTTTCGTGCCGGACGGCGACTATGCGCGCGCGATTGAGCGATTTACCGGAAAAACAAGCGAGCGGGGCAGCTTCGTGACGCGGGACGGACGCGTGCTCGGCACGCACTGTGGCGTGATTCACTATACGATCGGGCAGCGCAGGGGGCTGGGATTATCCCTGCCGGAGCCGATGTACGTCTGCGAAATCGATGCCGGCCGCAACACCGTCGTGCTCGGCAGCGCACAGGAGCTGCTGCGCCGGGAGGCACACGCGGAGGCGGTTTGCTGGATTTCCGGGGCAGCGCCCGAAGAGGCGCTCCGCTGCCGGGTGAAAATCCGGTATCGTCAGAAGGAGCAGCCGGCCACGGTGGTCCCGACGGGAGCCGACACGGCGAACCTGCAATTTGACGAGCCGCAGCGCGCCGTGACGCCGGGGCAGTCCGCGGTATTCTATGACGGGGAGACCGTCCTTGGGGGAGGAATCCTGCGGTGAGACGGTTTTTTTGGCCGGACAGGCCGATCGGAGGGGAAGAAAATGATGATTTCAAGCAGGGGTAGATATGCGCTGCGCGTCATGATCGATCTCGCGGAGCACCAGAACGACGGGTTCATTCCCATGAAGGACGTGGTGGGGCGGCAGGACGTTTCCCAGAAGTATGTGGAGCACATTATGGTGCTGCTCTCGAAAAACGGACTCGTGGAGGGCGTACATGGGAAGGGCGGCGGCTACCGCCTGAACCGCCCGCCGGAGGCCTATCGGGTCGGCGAGATTCTGCGGCTGACCGAGGGGACGCTTGCGCCGGTTGCCTGTCTGGAATGTGGCGCAAAGCCGTGCCAGCGCGCGGCGGCGTGCAGAACCCTGCCCATGTGGAGCAGACTCGATCACATGATCGGCGAGTATCTGGACAGCATTACCATTGCCGACCTGATGAAGCAGGACGGCGGCGACGGATACGTCATATAAAGCGGGAATGGCCGCTGCAAAATCAAATTTTGCAGCGGCCATTCCCGCTATGTTTTCGCTCAGACGGCAACCACAGCGGTGCCGTCCGGACGGTAATCGACAAGCGTTCGGTCGGAGAATAGCCGGTCGATCGCCGCGAAGTATTCCTCTTTGCTCTTGTAACGCGGCGTGAAGCCCCGGACAATTTCCCGGGCCACGGCGGCGCCGTTCCGCAGCAGCTCTGCCGCCAGCAGCACCTGCAGCTTCGCGGACTGCACGCAGGCGGTTTCCGCGTCCGCGATGCGGTAATCGTCGCCATGACTGCGCCCGGCAGCGCCGGCAATATGCGGGTGCATGGCGGGCATCAGACAGGACAGGTCGCCCATATCGGTGGAGCCGGCGCCCCATGGCTCCCGGCAATTGACCTGGTCCCTGCCAAACAGCGACTCCGCGCACCGCTGGGACGCGTCGCGCAGACCCACGCTGCAATGGACCGGCGCATAGCCGGGACGGTCGGTGATGCGAACCCTGGCGCCCAGCGCCAGAGCACCGGCAGCCAGCGCGCGGTTGACCTTTTTGTCGGCCTCCAGAATACTCTCCATGGTGGCGCCGCGGACATAGGTGGAGAGCGTTACCTTCGCCGGAATGATGTTGATGGAGGAACCGCCGGCGGTCACAATCGGGTGGACCCGGATATGGTCGTTGTCCCGGAAGGTCTCCCGCAGCGCGTTGATAGCCTGCAGGCCCAGGGAGGCGGCGTAAAGCGCATTGACGCCCTTGTCCGGCGAGTCGCCGGCGTGGGAGGCGACGCCTTCGTAGACAACATCCTTGGCCAAAAAGCCGTTCTGCCCGTCGCCGCAGCTGAAGGTGTACGGCATGGAGGTGCCGGTGTGAATCATATAGGCCAGGTCTACGCCATCCATGTAGCCGCGGCAGAGAAACTCTGCCTTACCGCCCAGATAGTGAATGATGCCCTGCTTTCGCAGAGATTCGCGGTATTCCACCTCAATCAGCTCCTCGGCGGGAACCGCCATCAGGCGGATGGAGCCACTGAGACCGTCCAGTGCGCCCGGCTCCTTCAGTGCCAGCGCGACGCCGACCAATCCGGCGCACTGGGCGTTGTGGCCGCAGGCGTGTGCGCAGCCGTTTACCGCCTCCGGGTGCGTGGGCGCGGCCAGTGCGTCCAGTTCGCCCAGAATGAGAATTTTCGGGCCGGGCCGTCCGGTGTCCAGATCGGCATAAAATCCTGGAATGTCGCCGGCCCTTGTCAGCGTGTATCCGGCGGCCTCGAAAAGATCGGCCAGATAGGCGCTGGTACCAAACTCCCGAAAGCCGGTCTCCGGGTGAGACCAGATGTAACGCTCGACCTCGAGAATTTTCGCGCGGTGCCGTTCTACGGCAGCGCAGACTTCCTGCTGATTCATATGTAGACCTCCTGTTCAGAGTGAATCAAAGAAAAATCGCGAAGAACAGCGGAATGGTCAGAATGGCCAGTGTATTGGAGACGCAGGCCATACCGGCGCCCATGCGGCAGTCCTTCCCGATGGTGGAGGGGAGAACCACGGTGTTGAGTCCGGTTGGCATGGTGAACACAGCCGCCAGGATAATCAGAAGCTCATGGGAAATGCCAAACAGCCGGGCGATGGTGAGCACCACGATGGGGACCGCGATCATGCGGACGGCGACGACCTCGTAGACGTGCGGATCGCCCAGAAGCTCCCGGAACCGGAAACCCGCGATGATGCAGCCGGTCAGCACCATGGCCACGGGAGCCAGGCAACCGCTGCAGCCACTTAGAATGTTGCCGGCAATACTGGGAATGGGAAGCCGCAGCAGTCCAACGGCGGCGCCGAGGAGCATGGAGATCAGGGGCGGGTTGGCGATGCTTCGGAGGGAGAAGCCCTTCCGGTTCAGCAGCAGGCGAACGCCCTCGGAATAGGTGTAGATCGTAAAGGGAATACAAAACAGCATCATCTTCATCAGCGTGTCGCCGCCAAAAAGCGCCAGCACCAGCGGCGTGCCCACATAGCCGGTGTTAGGCATGTTGATGGAATAAATGCAGAGATTTTGCTCGTAATGATTTTTTGTGATGTGGCGGCCGATGAAGGTGCCAATGACGCAGGTAATGGTGACGGAGATCAGGGATGCCGTCATCAGCTCGGTGTCAGAGGTCAGCTTGTCGAGCGTGAAATTTGCCGCGAAGGTCTGAAAAGTCAGACAGGGTACGAATAGATAGAGCTCCAACTTGGAGAGAACGGCGGCGGTGTCGTCCGGCAGAATCCCGCGGCGGCGGAAAAAAAAGCCGATCAGCATGTAGACGAACAGAATTGCAACCTGCTGCAGCGTGATAAGTAGCATCCGACGGTCCTCCCGTGTTCTGAATACGTCCGAATGGCGTGATGGCGCTGTTTCTCCGGTTCCGGTTTTGCGTCGGAGAAGCAAGGAAGACCCGCCTGACCTGCCTAGTTTAGCCCGCTTGCCGGAATATGTCAAGAAAGGATGTTGGAAGTGTCCAACGAAATGCAGCGCAACAAGTGCGGGGCCCGACGCAATCGGCATGCAAAACGGGCTGATTGCGTCCTTGACTTTGCGGAGAATCCGTCCCTATAATACGGGGGAAAGCCCATGGTCGGGCAACTGGAAGCGGGATCACAAAAGATGAGATTGAGGGGAGCATTATGGAAGAAAAGGCAATGATTCTCGGCGAGGAAACCGTCCGTCACTATCTGCGCGTCGAGGACGTCATCGATATTGTGGAGAAAACGTGGAGATGGTACGGCGAGGGCAAGGTCATCATGCCCAACAAAATCACCACGGATATGTCTGCGGCCGGCATCCCCGGCTGGTTCAATTCCATGCCGGCCTATATTGAGCCCATGGACGTGGCAGGCATCAAGGTCGTCGGCGGCTATGACGGCAACAAAGCGCTGGGCCTACCCTACATCAAGGCCAATATTCTGCTGACGGACTCCAGGACCGGCGTTTTGCGCGCGCTGGTCAGCGGCGATTACATCAACGATCTGCGTACCGGCGCGCAGCCTGCCATCATGGCGAAGCTGCTGGCCTCCAAGACCGACGTCGTGACCATCATCGGCACCGGCCTGCAGGGCTACACCAGCCTGCTGTGTATGAGCAAGGTGCTGGATATGAAGGAAGTCCGCGTCTGCGATATCTCCGAGGCCGCCAAGGACCGCTTCATCGCGCGGTTCCCGGACGCTTCCTTCCGGTTCGTCAAGTGCGCGAGCAACGAGGAGGGCTGCCGCGGCGCGGATGTCATCATCACCGTGACAAACGCCAACGCCAACCTGGTGGAGGAACCGTGGGTCGGCGAGGGTGCGCTGGTCATGACGATGGGCTCGTTCCGCGAGACCTCGTTTGACGTGGTGCGCAAGGCGGATAAGATCGCCGTGGACCAGGTGGGCCAGTCTCTCCACCGCGGCAACATCAGGGAGTTGGCGGAGTTGGGCGAGATCACCGCAGATTCCTTTGACATCATCGTTCCCGACGTGCTGGCGGGCAAGATGCCCGGCAGAAGCAACCAAAGGGATCGGATTTACGCGCAGATCATCGGCACCGGCATGCTGGACGTAGCTGCCGCGGGACTGCTGCTGGAGAAAATCGCCGTCTCCGGCGAAGAGCAGTTCCGGTTTGATATGACGAAATGAGCGGGCCGATTTTCCGAATCAAGCTCTACGAGGACGTGGCCAATCGCATCATGGAAGGCGTCCGCGGCGGAGAGTGGGAGGCGGGCGCGCGTCTGCCGACGGAGGCCCAGCTCGCGGAGCGGTTCGACGTCAGCCGCAGCACGATCCGCGAGGCGGTCAAAAGCCTGCAGATCGCGGGGATTCTGCGCTCACGGACCGGTTCCGGCACCTATGTGGCCGACCGCGCCCGCATGATGATCGAGACCCGGGAGCTGGCAGCGATCATGGGCAACCCGGAGTACCTGAACGACCTGGTGGAGGCGCGCTATATTCTGGAGCCGCAGCTGGCCGCCATGGCAGCCGTGGCTGCGTCGCCGGAGGAAAAGCAGAGGCTGCTTTCCATCGTAAATCGGATGCGGGAGAAAAATGACCGTTTCGGTCTAATGACCCTCGGCTACCAGTTTCATAAGGAACTGGCGGAAATGTCGCACAATCGGGTGCTCGTCGGCGTGTACCAGTCGGCGGACAGCCAAATGCGCGGAATGCGCGTGTTGGAATCTCTGACGCTGGAAATCTACCGGCAAGGTATCGAGGACCACCAGCGCATCGCTGACGCGGTACTGCGCGGCGATGCCGGAGAGGCAAAAAAGCAGATGCGGCGGCACCTTTTGCAGGATTACGCCGCCTATCTTCCCACCGCGGAGACACTGGACTGAGCAGGGCCGCGCCGTAATAGAATAGAGCAAGCCACAGCCGGAGCACCTTCCGCGTCCCGGCCGTGGCTTGCTCTTTCTGCGCGCGTCGGCAGGAAAAACCGGAATGAAGGTTTTTACTAAAAATTCAGGCAGGCATTTGTGCAATTAGCAGATTCATGACCGATTCAGTCATTTGTGATTGACAAAGTGAAAAAACCGCGCTAAAGTGGAACCAAGAAACAGGGGCAGGTCTATGGGCCTGCACGCATCAGGAGCGAAGAAGATGGAGAAACAATATCTGCTGGGAATCGACGTCGGCACGACCGGGACGAAGGCGCTGCTGTTCGACGCGGACGGCGCGCTGCTGGGCCGGGCCTACCGCGCCTATGCGCTCTCCACGCCGCAGGTCGGCTACAGCGAGCAAAATGCCGAGGACTGGTGGAACGCGGTGACGGAAACGGTCCGCGAGGTCTGCGGCAGCCGGGAACTTGGTTCCCATGTGGCGGCCATCTCGCTTTCACTCCAGGGCGGCACATTGGTGCCGGTGGACGCGGACGGCAGGCCGCTGCGGCCCGCCATTGTCTGGAACGACGCGCGCTGCAAAGAGGAGCGGGAGGAATTTCTGCGGGAGTTCGGTTCCGCGTCCGGTATGTATGAAAAGACCGGCTGGCATCTGGCCGACAATCTGCCCGCGCTGGAAATTCGCTGGCTGCGGAAGCATGAGCCGGAAATTTTTGAAAAAACCGCCTTATTTTTATCCGTGCCGGACTACATCTCTCTGAAATTAACCGGGATCGCCGCCGTGGACCTCTCCGACGTGGGGATCAACCAGCTCGGCGACATTCGCAGGGGCGCTTATGACGAGGAACTGCTCCGATTCGCCGGAATCGGGGAGGAGAAGCTCCCGAAGATCGTCCGGTCCGGCGACGTGATCGGCCGTCTGACCGCCGAGGCCGCCCGAACCATGGGCCTTTCCACCGACTGTGTGCTGGTGGCCGGCGCACATGACCAGTATGCGGTGGCGCTGGGAGCCGGCGCCATCCGGGACGGCGACATTCTGATCGGCACGGGCACCTGCTGGGTCGTCACCGCCATCGGCGGCGCGCCAGCCTTTGAAACCGGACTATCCCAGTCAGTTGCGGCAGTGCCCGGCAAGTGGGGGTCCATGTTGTCCCTGTCCTCCGGCGGTGTGTGCCTGGAGTGGCTGCGACGGAATCTGGCAATCGGCCCCGACGGCGCGCAGCTCTCCTACGAGGCGCTGAACCGCGAGGTTGCGGGGCGGAAGGCAGCGGAAGACGGACTCTTCTTTTATCCGTTCTCCGGTGAAGCCGCGCAGAGTAAAAGCTTTTCCAAAGCGTCCTTTATCGGCCTGGATTTATCCCACGACCGTTTTGATATCGCCCGTGCCATCATGGAAGGGGTAGCGTTTCAGATCGTCTGGATGATGGAGTCATTCCGGACGAAGCCGTCCAAAGAGGGTCTGAAACTCGCAGGAGGCGCTTCCAAGAGTGCACTCTGGTGCCAGATGGTGGCCGATATCGCCAATCTGCCGGTTCGAATTCCCGAGGTCGCCGATCTTGCCTGTGTCGGCGCGGCGATCCTGGCGGGAACCGGCTGTGGGATTTATGCAAGCGCCGGGGAAGGGGTGCGACGCCTGGCTGTCCGGGAACGTGTGCTGCAACCCGATCCCGAACGCGCCGCGAAATACGGCGCGCTCCTGGCGGACTACAAGCAACACGCCGGAGAGCTCGGCACAGTTTATGGCCTGTAAAAAACCAAAAAACAGCTTTAAGGAGGAAATGACGAAATCATGAAAAAAGTTATCGCAATGCTGCTTGCTCTGGTTATGGTCCTGGGCTTGGTGGCCTGCGGCTCTGGCACAGCGAGCACCGATACCACCGCCGCCGCAGCGACCAAGGCCGCCGAGACGACAGCCGCGGGTGAGACAAAGGCCGCCGAGGGGACCACTGCCGCCCAGGGCGAGCACGAGAACGTCACCATTGAAGCCCATATCGTGCAGACCGACTGGTCCGACGCATGGGACGAGATGGAGTCCAGCTTCGAAGCGCAGTACCCCTGGATCAATGTGGAAGCCGTCGGTATCGGCGAAACCAACGCGGACTTCATTTCCGCCCGCGCCGCGGCCAACGACCTGCCCGACATCGTGCAGGTGGACAATGACACCACATGGCGGAAACTGACGGACGACGGCAAGGTCATGGACCTGTCCGGCCTTGATGTCTGCCAGTACGTTCCGCAGTCCTATCTGGATGCTTTCACTTACAACGGCGTGCTCATGGGCATCACCCAGGGCGCCGCGTTCTCCTGCATGTACTACAACATGGATTTGCTGAGCCAGGCCGGCTGGGATAAGGTCCCCACCAACTGGGATGAGCTGATCCAGTGCTGCAAGGACGTAAAAGAAAAGACCGACGCCGCGCCTCTGACGATAGCCGGCGCCAAGACCACTACCATGTATTTCCTCATGGAGCTGCTGATTGCCAACGTCTGCGGCGATGAGCTGGGCCAGGGCACCTATGAGCAGCAGATGAAGGACGGCAAGTTCGACTTTACCAAGTATCCCGATCTGGCCGCCAAGCTGGAAGAGATCGCGCCTTACTTCCTGACCGGTTCCGCAACCATGACCGAGGATGACGTGACCGCCGCCATGACCGACGGCACCGCAGCCATGTGCATCGCCGGCAACTGGACCGCCGGTACTCTGTGCCCGGGCATTGCCGAGTGCACCGGCGACGAGAGCAAGGTCGCCGCTTCTCTGGTTCCCTTCAACGCGGAAGGCAAGCAGGTCTGGACTTCTGTATCTCCGGAAACCGCCTTTGGCATCACAGTAGACGAAAACCGCAGCGCCGACGAGCAGGAAGCCTGTGAGATCTTCTTCAACTGGGTATTCCAGCCTGAAAACTTTAAGCTGATTCAGAACGCCCGCGGCACGGTGCCTGTTCTGAGCAATATGACCGACGACCAGATCAAACTGCCCGCCGCCATCGCCGCCATCGTGGGCGACATGAACGCGGCTCCGTTCGTCAGCATGGGCTTTAACCTCACCACCGCGGAATTCGACGATGCCGCCTGCACCGCGCTCCGCGATTTGATCACCAGCAACGGCACCGCCCAGGCCGCCATCGACACCATGTGGGCGACCGAGCAGACCTCCTACGCCAATAAGAAATAAGGAACTCCGGCGGTATTCTGACAAACCCACATATGCCCCAATGGAGGTGCCTGCCTTCCATTGGGGCATCCGAAAGCATCCCTGCATGTTCCGCATGGGAACCAACCAAAAGGAAATGAGGTGCCCTATGAAACAGCGTTCCATGGCGCGCAACGGCCAAAAGCACAGCAAGCTGGTCCGGGATAATACGTTGACCGGCGTTTCATTCCTGCTGCCTTCCCTGATCCTTTGCGCAGTGTTTGTGATCTACCCGCTGATCAACGTCATTTATTACAGTTTTACGGACTGGGACGGCCTGAGCTCCACCAAGAACTTCATCGGACTGTACAACTACCTGCACCTGAACGAGGTGGAAGGCTTCGGAACCATGATGGCTGCGACCTTCACATTTGCCGCCGGCGTTACAATTCTGACAATTCTTACCGCCTTTCTGGCCGCTTTGGCACTGGACAAAAAAGGGAAGGGAAGAATGCCGCGCGGCATGATGCGGGCGCTGTGGTTTTTCCCGGCCCTGCTCTCCGGCGCGGTCGTCGGTATCCTGTGGCGGATTATGTATAACTACAATAACGGCGTCATCAATTCCATTTTAAAAAGCGTCGGTCTGCAGCCGGTCAACTGGCTCGAAACTGTGGGCGTGGCCAACATCGCCATCATCATCGGCGCGACGTGGATTCAGGTCGGCATGTGCGTGGTAATTTTCATGGCCGGCCTGCAGAGTATCCCGCCGGAGCTTTATGAGGCCGCGGAGATCGACGGCGCGTCGCCCAGGCAGCGGCTCCGCCATATCACGATTCCGATGATGGCCTCTTCCATCACGATCAACGTGGTCACCACCACTATCGTGGCCTTCAAGGCCTATGAGCTGCCCTATCTGATTTCCAACGGCCAGCCCGGCTATACCACGCTGCTGCTGACGCAGCGGATTTACTTCTATGGCTTTACCGCCCGCGACTACGGTCGAGGCTCGGCGCTGTCGGTCGTATTGTTGGTCATCATTGCGCTGATCTCCCTGATTCAGCTGGTTGTGCTGCGCAAGCGGGAGGAGATATTCTGATGGAACATCGACTGACGGGGAAAACCGTACTCAAGGAAGTGATTTTGATCGTCTGCACGCTGATTATGCTGCTGCCGATCTTCTATCTGGCGCTGGGCGCCTTCAAGGGCCGCACGGATATCGTCAAGCACCCGCTGCTCCTGACTGCCGAGATGTTCACCTGGAAAAACTTTCCCTACGCCATCAAAAAGATGAGCTACTGGAAGGCGCTGGGCAACACCGCCTTCATCACCGGCGTGTCGCTGGCGATTGTGGTGATCTGTTCTTCGCTGGCCGGCTTTGCCATCGCACGGCTCAGAGGCCGGATTTTCTCCACCTATTATAATCTGCTGGTCGCGCTGATGGTCATTCCGTTCATCGGCTGCCTGCTTCCCACCGTGATCCTCTCGGTCAACCTGCATACCTACAATACGCTGTGGGGATGTGTGCTGATCCAGAGCGCCTGGAACATTCCGTTTTCCACGTTCCTATACACCGGTTTCATGCGGGATCTCCCCAAGGAACTGGAGGAGGCGGCCTATATCGACGGCTGCACCACGTTCGCCGTCTATGGGAAAATTTTCCTGCCGCTGCTGGCGCCGGTTACCGCAACCTGCTGCATTTACGCGGGCGTCGGCATCTGGAACGACTATCTAGTGAGCAGCTCGCTGCTGAACAGTGCACTGACTCCGACGCTGATGGTCGGGATCAAATCCTTCTTCGGCCAGTATACCACCGAGTATGGCTACGCCTTCGCCGGTATCATTCTGGCCAGCATTCCGATGGTCATCCTTTTCCTGTCCCTGCAAAAGTACTTTATTAAAGGCATCGCCGCCGGCGCGGTCAAGGGATAAGGCAGCGCCGCACAATTCCCGGCGGAGGCCTTACCTGCGCGCAATCATTTTTGTGGGGTCATCCAAGCGGCCGAAACATACGCGAAGTATTTCCCACGTATTTTGGGCCGGCCCGAATCAAAACCAACATCGCAGTTCCGCGCCTGGAATGGCGCGGGATTGCCTGAATCCGCAATTCAAAAAAGGAGATCGAACGTATGGCACTCTTTGAAGTCACCGATTACGACAAACAGGTATACGAGGAAGAGCTTCGCGACTTCCTGCCGGACAAGCTGCTGGACGTCCATGCCCATGTCTGGCTGGACCGTCTGAACGGCGCACCCCGGCAGGCACCCGGCGAAATCAAGCGGACCGTGACTTGGCCGTCTATGGTGGCGCTGGACGATTCCATCGAGGATTTGCAGGAGACCTATCGCCTGCTGTTCCCGGGGAAGGACGTCAAGGCCCTGATCTTCACGAGCGGCGGCATCAATGCGGACAACAACGCCTATGTCGCAGAGAGCGCAAAAAAAGCAGGCTTCCCGGCGCTCTATTACAGCCATCCGGAGGAGTCTGCCGACGAGGTGGAGGCAGAGATTCGCAAGGGCGGATTTCTGGGCCTCAAGTCCTATCTGGACCTCGCGCCCAAGTATCTGCCGGAGGCAGAGATCCGTATTTTCGATTTCTTCCCCAAACATCAGCTGAGGCGGCTGGACGAGATGGGCGCCATCATGATGCTGCATATTCCGCGCAACGGTCGTTTGAAGGACCCAGTCAATCTGGCGCAGATTCTGGAGCTCAAGCAGGAATTCCCCAACATCCGCGTCATCATTGCCCACATCGGCCGCGCCTATACGAAGGGCGACGTCGGCAATGCCTTTGAGATGCTGGACAAGGCGCCGGATCTGATGTATGATTTCTGCGCCAACTGCTGCGAGTACGCCATCACAGAGCTGCTCCGCCACGCCGGTCCGAAGCATGTCATGTGGGGCAACGACATGCCGATTCTGCGGATGCGGACCCGCCGGATTGAGGAAAACGGCACCTATATCAATCTGGTGCCTCCGGGACTGTACGGCGATCCCTCGCAGGACCGGCATCTGCGTGAGGTCAGTGAGGAAGAGGCCAAAACGATCACTTTCTTCGCCTATGAGGAGGCGCTTGCCTTCAAGCGCGCCTGCAAGACGCTGGGCCTGACCCGGCAGGACGTCGAGGACGTCACATACAACAACGCCATGGGCCTGATCGATGGCGCACGGAAGTCCATTTATGGAATCTGATGGAGGGTGATCCGATGAAAAAAATTAAGGTCGGCTATCTGCCGCTCTATATTAAACTCTATGACGACAGCAACGCCCACTACCGCGACCCGATGGTCAACTATATGAACATGATGGTCGGTATGATCGAGAGCCAGGGCATCGAGGTGGTCATGGCCGACGAGGTCTGCCGGATCAAGGAAGAGTTTGACCGCGCGGCCAAAAAATTCAATGATGCGGATGTGGACGCCGTCATCACCCAGCATCTGGCCTATTCCCCGTCGCTGGAGTCCATCGGGGCGTTGCTGAGCCTGAAGGCCCCTATCGTCGTGTTTGACACGACGCCGGATTACGAGCTGCTGAAGGTCGCGAACTACGAGGGGAGAATCAGCGCCAACCACGGCATTCACGGCGTGCAGGATATGTGCAACCTGCTCAAGCGAAACGGGCGCAAGTACTACCTCTGCGTGGGTCACGCGCTGCACAGCGAGGTGGTCTCCGAGGTCGTCTCCATGTGCCGCGCCGCAGCGGCCGCCAAGGCGTTTCAGACCGCGAGAATCGGCTCCGTCGGCGGTTCCTTTACCGGCATGGGCGATTTCCTGATTTCCGACGAGCGCTACAAAAACGACATCGGCGCGGAGGTCAAGTATATGACCCCGGAGGTCGTCAAAACATATCTCGCCGAGGTCACCGGGGAGGAGATCGACGCCGAGATCAAGCGGGATGGCGAGAAATATACGGTCGAGGTCAAAGGAATGGCCGAGTACCGCGCCGTCGCGAAATCCGGCCTGGCCGTCCGCAAGTGGATGGAGGCGGAACACCTGACGGCCTGTACGGTCAACTTTCTGACGCTGGATATCTGCGGCCTGCCGAAGATGCCGTTCCCCGAGTGCTGCAAGATCATGGAGCGCGGGCAGGGCTATGCCGGCGAGGGCGATGTCCTGACGGCCGGTTTGGTCGGATCGCTTTTCCGCATCTACCCGAATACCTGCTTTACGGAGATGTTCTGCCCCGACTGGGAGAAAAATGTCATCCTGCTCTCCCATATGGGCGAGAGCAATCCCAATCTGGCGGAGTGGAAGCCCCTCATCACGGATATGGACTTCAACTATAATTCCTGCGGCAATACGGTCGGCATGTATACCTGCTACCGCCCCGGCAAGGTGGTGTTTGTCAATCTGGCGCCAATGGAGGACCACTTCCATCTGATTCTGACGGAGGCCGAGCTGCTGCGCGCGGGCCTGGAGCGCGGCGCTTACCGCGATTCCACCCAGGGCTGGTTGAAGCCCTGCAAGCCGCTGCCGCAGTTCCTGAAGGAATTCTCGCTGGCGGGCGGTACCCACCACTCCGCGCTGGTCTATGACGGCAACATCGAGGAAATCCGGGCCTTTGGCGAAATGATGGGCTTTGAGGTGATCGTCATCCAATAAATGAGGCCCCGGGCCCGCGGAGCGTTCTCCGCCGGGCCGGGCGGCAAAGAGGATTGACTATGAATGCAGAACTGCTGAAAAAACTGGGGAATATCGACCAGGTGGCCGGAATTCGCGAGGCGAGACTGCTGCGCGGCCGGGGAGAGGGCATCGAGGTCGCGGAGTTTTATAACGCCGCGGGCCTGCGCTTCAGCGTGGTGCCGGACCGCTGTATGGACCTGTTCGACTTTTCCTATCGCGGCGTTAATCTGTCCTTTCAGAGTAAAAACGGCCTGACTTCGCCGCAGGCATTTTCCCCTGCCGACGGGGAGTTTTCCGAGCAATGGCCCGGCGGCATGCTGGTCACCTGCGGCCTCGGCAACGTCGGCGGACATTCCGGCGGCGATGGCGTCTACCCGACGCACGGACGCATTTCCCACGTTCCCGCCAAAAATTTCGGCACGGAGACCCATTGGGAAGGGGACCGGTATGTGCTGCGCGCGACCGGCGAGGTACACCAGACCAAGCTGTATGGCCGCCACCTTTCGATCCGCCGCGTCATTGAAACCGGGCTGTTTGACAAGACCGTTCGGATTCAGGATACCATTACCAACTTTGAGGCGGAGGAGGAGCCCTACATGCTCCTCTACCACTTCAACTTTGGCTACCCGCTGCTGCAGGCGGACAGCCGCGTCGCCGCGTCCAGGGCGGACGTCAGCCCCATGAATGAACTGTCTACGGACGCCGCTTACATGATGGACCCCGTGGACGGCCGCGGCGAGGAGCTGTATTTTCGAACCAATTTGGGCGACAGGGCCTGCTGCGTGCTCTATAACGAGCGGCTGGAGCTGGGCGCGTACGTCGCTTTTGACACGAAAAACCTCCCCAATTTTCTGCAATGGAAAAATATGAAATCCCACGACTATGTGCTGGCCATCGAGCCATGCAACACCTGTGGTCTCAACCGGCAGGAGGCACAGGAACAGGGAAAAATCGCGACGCTTCCCGCGTATTCCAGCATTGAAAACCGGCTGGAGCTGGGCGTGCTGGACGGACTTTCGGAGATTCGTGAATGGATTCGGAATCTGCAATAAACGCGCGGAAGGGAACCGCGACAGGAGGATGGAGCTATGAAACTTGACCGGGAGCAGGAACTGATGACGCGCCTTTCGCTGGTGCAGAAGCTCAGCCTGAGCGAAGCCATGGATTTGCTGCACGTTTCGGAATCTACTGCCCGTCGGATGTTTGCCAAGCTGGAAAGCGACGGCTTCGCCATCCGAACACACGGCGGGGTGCAATGCGTCAGCCACGCCATGACGCTCTATTCCTTTGAATACGGTGCGCGGACCAACATCCATCAAAAAACGGCCATCGCCCGGGAGGCCTGTAAGCTCCTGGAGGATGGAGACGTGCTTTTTTGCGATTCCGGTACTACCATCCAGTGTTTCTGTGCGGAGATGGTCTATTTTCTGAAACGGGAGAAGCTCAATATCAAGGTGTACACCAACTCCCTGGCCAATCTGGAGCTGTTGACGCCCTACATGCCGGTCACGCTGGTGGGCGGCGAGTACCGCGAAAACCGCAAGGACTTCTACGGTTATCTGACGGAGCAGGCCCTGTCCGGCCTGTACTTCAATAAGAGCTTCGTGGGCGCGGACGGCTGCATGCAGGGCAAGCAGTTTACGACGACCGACTTTGAGACGGCCCGCGTCAATGAGGTGGCCATGCGCAACTCGGAACGGACCATTATGCTGGTTGACTCGTCCAAATTCAAGATTTCCTCGCATGTCGCCTACGCGCCGGTGCAGAAGCTGCACGCCATCGTGACCGACAGCGGGATTGACCCGGCGACGCTGGCCCAGCTTCGCCGCACCGAGGCGCGGGTATTCTGTGCCGACGTGCCGGAAGCGGAGATGCCGGAGGAGCGCGCACCCGACGAGCGGGTACCGGACGAGAATGAAATCAGAACGAGAGGGTATTGAAATGAAGCCTACCATCAGAACTCCGTATTTTGAAATCGGAACAAAGAACTATATTTACGGCGACAAGGTGCTGGAATACGCCCTGGCCGCCGACAGAGCCGCGGAGAAGTACGACATCGATGTGCTCTTTATCTGCCCCGCCGTGGAGATTCGACAGGTCGCGCAAAACACCAGGCATCTGATCGTGCTGGCGCCCTACATGGATACCCTGTATCCCGGCCGCGGCATGGCCGATACCCTGCCGGAGGGCCTCAAGGCCGCGGGCGCGCAGGGCGTCGTCATCAACCACTGCGAAAAGCCAATGAGCCTGCCCCAGATGAAAGCCACCATCGACCGCGCCAGAGAGCTGGACTTGTTGGTCTTTGCCTGCGCGGACACGCTGGCGGAGGCCAAGGCCATCGCGCAGCTCCATCCCGACATCATCAATCCGGAGCCATCAGAAGTCATCGGCGGCGGCAATGGCGTCAGCCCCATGGCCTATGTGAAGGATTCCATTCAGGTCATCAAAAACATCTACCCCGACATCATGGTCGAGCAGGCCGCCGGTATTACGAACGGACAGCAGGTCTATGACTTCATCATGGCGGGCTCCGAGGCTGCGGGCGCCGCGTCCGGCATTATGAACGCGGAGGACCCCATCGCGATGATCGACGAGATGATCGCCGCCACCCGCCGTGCCGCGGACGATCTCAAAAAACTGAACGCCTGAGGAGAAAACTATGGTTTATCGAGAGTCATTTCAGGTCCAGTCCCGGGACCGCGCGGTCAGCTTTCACGACGTGACCGACAAGGTCAGAGAGATCGCGGCCGCGTCCGGGATGAAAAACGGCATCGTGGTGGTCTATTCCCACCACACTACTTGCTCCGTCATCACGCAGGAGTGTGCGTTTGATCGCTCTATGACCGGATTGGAAACGCTCCAGCAGGACTTGGTCAATGTGTTTGAGGACATCATTCCAACCTGCCGCTATGAGGGAATGTACCTGCATCCCGGCCAGGAGGCCATCGACTTCGCGGCGACGCAAGGCGAGGACCGCTTCGGCTGCCACAATACCGACGCCCACCTGCGCTCCTCCATCATCGGGAGAAACGTCACGATCGTCATGGCGGACGGCGAGCTGGATCTGGGCGAGTTTGGCCGCATCCACTTCATCGACTGGGACCAGACCCGCGCCCGCAAGAGAACGGTGCAGGTCATGGCCGTCGGCGAATAAATCCCATGCGGGCTTGCCGCCGGTTTTGGCAGCAAGCCCGCATGATGTTTGCCAGGCTACAGGCATAAACGGGGGAGCGTGGACCCGTCGAACGGCGGAACAAGTACCGTCGCGCCCGGCGCAGCGCGCCGTCCAGCGCCGCTTGCGCGGTCGAGATGGGATTTGGAACGATCCAGCGGACTGGAATCCGGTACCTTGACGGTTTGTACGCCGCCGCAAAAGCCGGGTTGAAATTTCCGGATTTTGGGATTTCCTGCTGCTCATGCATTGACAATCACGGACACCCCGTCTGGAATGGCCAGTATGCCGCCGTTTTGAATGCCGCGACCGGCCAGCAGCCGATCCGCCAGCGCCAGCGCCTCGGGGATGGAATGGGCTGGCAGCATGTGCAGATCCCGCACCATCGCGTCCGGCGCCGCCGAGACAAAGACGACGTCTGCCCGCTGCAGGATGCGCGCAAATATCTGGGCCTGCCACTGGTCCACCTCGGTGTGCGCCGGGTCGGTGGCAAGGATGCGTGCGGTCAGCCGCCGCACGTCCGGCGCCAGGCGGAATGCGTCGTAAAATGACTGGCCGCCGTGGCCGTCGCCGCACTCCGCCAGCATGATGATGACGCCGCCCGGGCGGATCGTGGTCTCCGCCGCCGACATGCCCTTGACGGACTGATAGATATCCCGGTCCAAGGGATAGCCACCGTTTGAGGTGATTACAATATCCGCCGGAACGGCCCGGACCGCGCAGCGGTCACGGAGGTAGCCGCAGCCCAGGTCGTGGACGGCCTCTGGCGCACCCGCAGCGGCAAAGACGGGCTCCCGCGCCGCATTCAGCACCACATTGACGCAAAACGCCAGTTTTGCCGCCTTGGCGGCATAGCGCATATCCTCGTGTACGGGATTGCCGGAGAGAACCCCGGTCCGGGCGTGGGGATCCGCGAGAAAAGCGGCGTTATGGTTGTAGAGCACGGTCTCCCGGGAGGCGATACCGGGCATGACGCTCTTGCGTCCGCCGGAGAAACCGGCAAAAAAGTGCGGCTCGATAAAGCCCTCGGAGAGCAGCAGGTCTGCTTCGGCGGCCAGACGGTTGATGACGAGCTTCCCGCCGGATGGCAGCGTGCCGATGGCGCGCAGGTTTTCTTCGTCGTCGCAGTCGTGGACGACGATCGTTTCCCGCGCAAAGATCTCCTCGCCGAATTTGGCGCGGAGCTCCGCCTGCGTTGTGGGGCGGTGGCAGCCGGTGGCGATCAGAAAGGTGATCTCGGCGTCCGGATTGCCGCGGCGGATTTCGTCCAGCATCGGCGGGGCCAGCAGCCGGGACGGCACGGGGCGCGTATGATCCGAGGCGAGGATGACGACGCGCCGTTTGCCGCGGCAAAGGTCTGCGAGCCGCGGTGCGCCAACGGGACGCGAAAGGGCATCCTGAATCAGCGCCGCGGGCGGCTTGGCCGGACGGGCGCCGTGGAGGCCGGAGTACAGCGCGCCAAGAAAGCGGCTGTCCGGGAGGTCGGCCAGCAGCTCGGTTTTTCCGTAGGAAAATGGAATGATCGGCATTTCGGACGCTCCTTTTTTTCACAGGCATCAAACACAAGCGCGGGCGGCGCGCCTGCGCCGGGACTTGTAATTCAGAAGAACATTTTATATAATAAAGGTGCTGAAAGGCAACGGGAGGGAACACCATGAAGAATTTATTCAACCTTGACGCGCCGATCGTACAGTTTGCCGGGAAGATGGCGACGCTGCTTTGGATGAATGTTCTGTGGCTTTTCTGCTGCCTCCCGCTTCTCACGATCGGTGCGTCCACCACGGCGCTGTACCGGATGATGTTCAACCTGCGGCAGGATAAGTCCTGTACGGCCAAAGACTTTTTCCGTGCCTTTGCCGCCAACTTCAAACAGGCCACGGTGCACTTCCTGATTTTGCTGCTGCTTTTTGCGGTACTCTATGCGTATTACTACGGGATCTGTCTGGTTACGAACCAGGTCGTGCAGTTTTTGCTGCTGGCGGCTTTCTGCGCGATGTTCCTGTTTGTGGGCTTTACGGCGGTCTATGTTTTCCCGCTGACGGCGTATTTTGAAAACTCCGTGCTGCGCACCCTGCGCAACGCGCTGATTCTCAGCGTCACGCATTACCGGCAGACCGTGATCGTCTTTGCGCTCTCCCTGCTGCCCGCGATTGCGCTCGCCGTCTCACTCTACTGGTTCCTGCGCCTCGGCTACATCTGGGCGCTGATCGCCCCGGGACTCATCGCCTATTGGAGTTCGGGCCAGCTGCAAAAGGTCTTTGACTCCTGTGCGGAGCAGCCCTGATACACGCGGCCGCCGCGTAAGTATTCCTTTCCAACAGTATCACATGGGCGGCAAAAAAAACATAAGATTTTTGCAAAAAACGGGCAGATCGGATCGGAGGACGTTCCTGCGTGACCAATAATTTCCGGAGTAGCGCCGCTGCACGTTGGACAAACTGAGCGTGGAGGTGGCGAAACATGAACGCTTTGGAATTGCCCATGGGATTCGGTATGGCGCTGGCCAAGGACAGCTCGGCGATGGCACGCTTCGCGTCTCTGACGGACGCAAAGCAACAGACCATTTTGGAAGGGACGCATAAGATCCGCTCGAAACAAGAGATGGAACAGTATGTGCGGTCGATCCCGATGCAGTAAAGAAAGGTCCAGTTGCGGTCTAGTTGTCCGTGCGTAAAAAAACTGTCATTCTGAGGCCGCCGGGCCGAAGGGTCCTTCCCAAAACAACATGGAGCGGGAAAGATCCTTCGCCGGCGCTCAGGATGGCAGCTTTTTCAGCAATATTGCACGGTTCGGCAGGATCATTTACGACAGGGGTCCGCGATCCCAGTCGGTTCCGGTGTGCTCCTGCAGATCTGAAATGGTTTGCAGGAGCTTGTCGTGCACCGCGTCCGAAACGCGGCCCAGATAGGCGGAATCGTAGAGCGCGATGGACTGATAGACGTCCAGAATCTCGAAGCGTCCGGAGGTGCTATCCGCCGTCCCGGCCAGATAAACGGGGACGTATTCCACATGGGAAATTTCGGTCTCCCCGGTCGTGCTGTTTTTGGAGAACGCGAGGTTTAGTACGACGCTCTCCTGTGCGTAGTCCCGGCTCGCCGAGGAGAGAAAGTTCCCCAGACTGTTGCAGAGCAGGACCTCTTTGACCGTGCCGTCCGTTCGCGTGACGGACTGCAGCTCCATGGGGCCGACCATATGGGAATGGCTGCCCAGGATTACATCAACCCCGTTTTCAAACATCAGCTTGGTGATGGCTGTCTGCGACTCGCTGACAGCCATTTTGTATTCGCTGCCCCAGTGGACCATCGCGACAATGACGTCCGGAGACAGCGCCTTCGCGGCGGTGATGGCGTTTTGGATCGCGGTGGTGTTTACCTTGGAATACTGCGTATCATAGTCCTGGTAGAGGACATCTGCGCAGTAGTCGCTGCCGGTGGGAATCGACATCCCGTCAAAGCCCTTGGTAAAGGCAAGAAAAGCAATCCGAATGCCGCCGACCTCCTTCAGAAGCACGCCGCCGGAGGCGCTGCGCTCCGCCTGCGTCGCGTAGGTACCGAGCGGTTCGATGCCGCTGTTTCGGACGGTGGAGAGGGTGGCGGCCAGGCCGGACATTCCGCCGTCCAGACTTTTGGAGTTCGCGGTCTGCAAAATGTCGAAGCCAAGTGTTTTCAGTGTGTCCGCCAGGGAGGGAGGCGCGGAACAGCCATTCCCGCCGTAGGGCTCGCCGGAAAAGGTGAGCTCCAGATTGCCGACGGTCAGATCGGACGCGGAGAGCAGCCCGGCTACGTTCAGAAATGCGTTTGTAAAATCATAGGAGCCGTCTGCCTGCTGCGCGCTGGCTAAAACGCCGTCGTCGATGGAGATGTCACCGACGGCGGTCAGCGTTGCCGTCTCATAGGTGACTGGCTCCGCCGCGGTCTCAGCGGCGTTCGAGTGCTGTTCCAGGAGGCGAAGAAGAAAGGCGGCGCCAATTACGATCACGACCGCCAGTAAAAGAATCAGGAGGGAATTCCGTTTCCTCCGAAAAAAGCCCTGTTTTGCGGCGCCGCCGGAGGCGGGGACGGTCCGGCGATTGGCGCGCCGCTCTGAATCTGCCAACAAAATTCCCCCCTTTCCGACATGCTTTCTTTATTCTACAATGCAGCGGCAGATTCTACAATAGGGAATTATGTAAATCTTCTGGAATTTTTTTTGGCGAAAAGACGATAGTTGGCGAAAGGCGTTTTGTGTGCTATAATCGTGGCTGCTGAACAAACGGATTTGATCCGCCGTTTTGCAGAAAGACAGCCACTGTTTTAACGCGTATTTTCGCTGGAGCATCACGATGCTAAAGCGAAAGGTACAGGGAGTTTGACCGGATTGTCAAAAACCTTGCGGCTTTGGCCAGTATGCATTATAATAGGAAAGCCCTCCCAGAGAGGGCGACTACCGCGGAACGGAGAGGCTTATGGCAAAGCAAGGAAGAAAGAAAAAAAAGACCCACAGCAAGGCCGCCGTGGCGGTGGCCACAGTGTTGTCTGTGATCCTGCTGGCAGGAATCGGAATCGGCGTGTTCCACATTGCGGTTCGTCTGCGGGATGAGCGGGCCGCGAGCGCCGCAGGGGTGCAGAATTTTGAGGCGGACATTCCGCGCAACACCTATTTGGCGGATGGATTTTCCAGCACGGACGGCAGACTCGCCTATGAGGACGACCTGTGGACGTCGGAGACCGGAATCGACGTTTCCGTGCATCAGGGCACGATCGACTGGGCCGCCGTCGCAGGCGACGGGATCCAGTACGCGGTGATCCAGGCGGGCTACCGCGGCTATTCGGACGGCGATCTGGGCGAGGACGAGCAGTTCGCGGCCAATCTTTCCGGCTCCGCCGCCGCCGGCGTGAAGCGGGGCGTCTACTTCTTTTCCCAGGCGTCCAGCGAGGAGGAGGCCCGCCGCGAGGCGGACTTTGTTCTGAAGCTGCTGAATGGCGCGGCGCTGGAGCTGCCGGTGTTCTTCGACTGGGAACGGGTGGAAAGCGACACGGCCAGAAGCGGCGACGTCGCGGGGGAAACGGTCACCGCCTGCGCCCGGGCGTTCTGTGAGGAGATCACGGCGGCAGGCTATGAGGCCGGCGTCTACTTCAGTCAGAACGACGTCTACACACTGGTGGATCTGAGCCAGCTTTTGGAATATCCGCTCTGGATGGCGGAGTACCAGTCGGAGCCGGATTTTTTCTATGATTTTGCCTACTGGCAATATACGGACAGCGGCACGGTGGCGGGGATCAACGCGCCGGTGGATATGAACCTCCGATTCGTGCAAAAGGAAACGGCGGCAAACTGAATCATTTTCTCTGCGGCGCGACCGCCGCAGAAAGGAGAGCGCATGGGAACAATCCGGTACAGCGAAAAAAAGGGCTTTATTTGCGACATGGACGGTGTCATCTATCACGGCAACCAGATTTTGCCCGGTGTGGCGGAGTTTATCGACTGGCTCCACCGGGAGCACAAGGAATATCTGTTCCTCACGAACAACAGCGGTTATACGCCGCGCGAGCTCTGCCAGAAGCTGGAGCGCATGGGACTGGAAGTCCCGGAGCGGCATTTTTACACCAGCGCCCTGGCCACGGCGGCCTTCCTCAAAAATCAGGTACCCGGCTGCTCCGTCTACGCGATCGGTGAGGCGGGCCTCCACAACGCCCTCTATGACGCGGGCATCACCATGAATGATGTCAGTCCCGACTATGTGGTGCTGGGCGAGGGACGCGCCTATTCGCTCGATACGCTGACGAAGGCCACCAATCTGGTTTTGGCGGGCGCAAAGCTGATCGGCGCCAATTCCGACGTCTCCGGCCCCATCGAGGGCGGCATCGCGCCGGCCTGCGGCGCACTGGTCGCGCCCATCGAGCGGGCCACGGGCAAGCTTGCCTATTTCTGCGGCAAGCCGAATCCGCTGATGATGCGCACCGGCCTGCGGATGCTGGGCTGCCACTCCGAGGAGGCGGTCATCATCGGCGACCGGATGGACACGGATATCATCGCCGGTATGGAGAGCGGCGCGGACACGGTTCTGGTGCTCTCCGGCGTCTCCACGCGCAAAACCGTCGCGGCCTGCGCCTACCAGCCCACGGTGATTCTGGACGGCGTCGGCGACATCGTCCGCGAGGACGCGGCCCAGAAAGCCGCCGCGGGATAACGCCGCGCCGGCTGATTGGGCCGCATGGGGCAGATAGGAAAGCACGCTGCAAAACGTTGTTTTTGCAGCGCGCTTTCCTGTTTATTTCCCGGGCTTGAAGCTGTCCTTCAGGCTGACGGAGCGGTTAAATACCGGGGATTCCTGGGTAGACTCCTTACTGTCGGGGCAGAAGTAGCCGAGCCGCATGAACTGGTAGGCGGCGGGGGCCTTCGCGCCGGAAAGCGACGCCTCCAGCTTGCAGCCCCGCAGAATCTCAAGCGAGCCGGGATTCAGGCACTCGAGGAAATTCTTCCCGGCGGCGTCCGGCTCCGGGTCGGAGAATAGGTTGTCGTAGAGCCGGACCTCGGCGTCCACCGCCGTGGCGGCGTCCACCCAGTGGATCGTCGCGCCCTTGACCTTGCGGCCATCGGCGGGGTCGCCGCCCCGGGACGCGGGGTCGTACTCGCAGAGAATTTCCGTGACGTTGCCCTGCCCGTCCTTGACGCAGCCGGTGCAGGTGACGAGGTACGCGCCCTTCAGCCGCACCTCGTTTCCGGGGTACATCCGCTTGTACTTGGGGATCGGCGTCTCCAGAAAGTCGTCCTGTTCGATGTAGAGATGGCGGGAGAACGCGACCTCCCGGGTACCGTCCTCGGGCCGCTGGGGGTGATTCTCCACGGTGACGGTCTCGGCGCGGCCCTCCTCGTAGTTCGTGATGGTCAGCTTGACCGGGCGCAGGACTGCCATGACGCGGGCAGCCGACTCGTTCAGGTCCTCCCGAAGGCAGTGCTCCAGAAAAGCATATTCCACGGTGGAAGGCACCTTGGCTACGCCGATGCGCTCGCAGAAGCCGCGAACAGCCTTGGCGGTGTACCCCCGGCGGCGCAGGCCGCAGAGAGTGGGCATACGGGGATCATCCCAGCCGGAGACGCGGCGCTCCTCGACGAGCTGGCGCAGCTTCCGTTTGGAGAGCACCGTGTAGTTGATGCCCAGACGCGCAAACTCGATCTGGCGCGGCCGGCACGGCACGTCGCAGTGCTCGACGACCCAGTTGTAGAGCGGCCGGTGGTCCTCATATTCCAGGGAGCACAGGGAGTGCGTAATGCCCTCCAATGCGTCCTGAATCGGGTGGGCCAGGTCGTACATGGGGAAGATGCACCATTTGGCGCCCTGCCGGTGGTGCAGGATGTGGCGGATCCGGTAGAGCACCGGATCGCGCAGATTGAAGTTGCCGGAGGCAAGGTCGATTTTGGACCGCAGCGTGTATTTCCCGTCGGGGAACTCCCCCAGGCGCATCCGGGCAAAGAGGTCCAGACTCTCCTCCACAGGCCGGTCGCGGTAGGGGCTGACGGCGGGGTGCGTCAGATCGCCCCGGTACTCCTTAAACTGCTCGGGGGTCAGCGCACAGACGTAGGCCAGTCCTTTTTGGATGAGGCCGACCGTCAGCTCGTAGGTCTTTTCAAAGTAGTCGGAGCCATAGAAGAACCGGCCGCCCCAGTCGAAGCCCAGCCAGTGAATGTCCTCCTGGATGGCCTCCACATACTCTGTGTCCTCCTTGGCGGGATTGGTGTCGTCCATCCGCAGATTGCAGAGGCCGCCGAATTTTTCGGCGGTGCCGAAGTCGATGCAGAGCGCCTTGCAGTGACCGATGTGCAGATAGCCGTTTGGCTCGGGCGGAAAACGGGTGTGCACGGTCAGGCCGGCAAACTGTCCGCCTTCTGCGGTGTCCTCCTCCACAAAGGCCTCGATAAAGTTGCGGGATTCCGCGGGCGTCCGCTCGTGATCCATACTGCTCATCCTCCACGTTCGATTCATTAATCCAATCCATTATATCCGATTCTGCCCTGCGGCGCAATGCAAAAAACCGCTTTTTCGTATCAGCGGGCCGCAAATGTAAAAATTCTGAAAACAGCGGAGAAAAATCCGGTTTTTCCATTGCCAAAAAGGAGGAATTATTATAGAATAACGGAAAGTCTAGCAAAAAGGAAGGCAGTCAAACATGAGCGAACCGAAGTACAAACGAGTCCTGCTGAAGATCAGCGGCGAGGCATTGGCCGGAAACGCCCATCGCGGGCTGGATTTCGACGTGGTCGGAAACGTCTGCGACGTGGTGGGCCGCTGCGTACAGGCCGGCGTACAGGTCGGCATTGTCGTCGGCGGCGGCAACTTCTGGCGCGGCCTCAAGGACGGCGGCGACCGCATGGAGCGGACCAGGGCGGACCATATGGGGATGTTGGCCACGGTCATCAACTGTCTGGCGCTGGCCGACTGTCTGGAGCAGCGGGGGATTCCCGTCCGTGTGCAGACCGCCATTGAAATGAACAAGATCGCGGAGCCTTATATCCGCAGCAGGGCCATCCGTCATCTGGAGAAGGGCCGCGTGGTCGTATTCGGCTGCGGTACCGGCAATCCGTATTTCTCCACCGACACCGGCGCGGTTCTGCGCGCGGCAGAGGTCGGCGCGGATGTGATTCTGCTGGCGAAGAACATCGACGGCGTCTATTCCGCGGACCCGGCCAAGGACCCCACAGCGGTCAAATACGACACAATTACCTATGACGAGGTGCTGGCGAAGCATCTGGCGGTCATGGACTCCACCGCAACCTCGCTTTCCATGGACAATCACATTCCCATTGCTGTGTTTGCCCTCAAGGACCCTGAAAATATCTACCGTGTCGTCATGGGAGAAAAAGTCGGCACGACAGTAAAGGAGGATTAATCATCATGGCAGACTACAAGGAATACACCAGGAAAATGGACAGAACGCTGGAGGAGCTTGGCAGTGATTTCGACTCCGTGCGCGCCGGGCGCGCCAACCCCAAGGTGCTGGACCGGATCGAGGTCGCGTATTACGGCGCGGAGACGCCGCTGAGTCAGGTGGCCGCCGTCGCGTCCCCGGACCCCAGAACGCTGACCATCCAGCCGTGGGATCCTTCGCTGCTGAAGGCCATTGAAAAGGCAATTCAGACCTCGGATCTGGGCATCAACCCCCAGAATGACGGCAAGCTGCTCCGACTGGTATTTCCGCAACTCACGGAGGAGCGCCGGAAAGATCTGACCAAGCAGGTCAAAAAGTTTGGCGAGGAGGCCAAGGTCGCCATCCGCAACATCAGAAGGGACGCGGTGGAGACATTCAAGAAGCAGCAGAAGAAATCGGAGATTACCGAGGATGACCTGAAGAAGATTGAGAAGGACATCCAGGAGCTGACGGACAAGTACACAAAGAAAATCGAGGACTTGTGCGCCGCGAAGGACAAGGAACTGATGGCCATTTAACGCCGAGGGATACAGACAAAGGCCGCCACTGGCGGCCTTTGTCTGTGTGAACCTGCCGGGAGGACGCTGGATGAGGTTATTCAAACAAAGAAAACAGGAAAAGCTGGCCCGGCCGGTGCCGCGCCACATCGCCATCATCATGGATGGAAACGGCCGCTGGGCCCAGAAGCGCGGCCTGCCCAGAACCGCGGGACACGCGGCCGGCTGTGAGACTTTCCGCCGGATTTCCAACTACTGCAAGGCCATCGGCGTGCAGTATTTCACGGTCTATGCCTTCTCCACGGAGAACTGGAAGCGGGGGAAGGATGAGGTGGATACCATTATGGGGCTCATGGAGCGGTACCTGAAGGAAGCGCTGCTCGACATGAAGAAAAATCAGGTCCGCATCCGCTTTTTTGGGGATTTGAGCCGCCTGTCCCCGGACCTGCGCCACCTGGCCGAGGAGGCGGAGGAGGAATCCAGCGATTACCGGATTCAGGCGAATATCTGTCTCAACTACGGCGGCCGGGACGAGATCGTCCGGGCGGCCCGGGCCTTTGCGCGGGAATGCGCCGAAGGGCGCGCCGATCCGGAGGATCTGACGGAGGAGCGGTTTTCCGATCTGCTCTTTTCCGCCGGCGTTCCGGACCCCGATCTCATCATCAGGCCGAGCGGAGAAATCCGCGTCTCAAATTTTCTGTTATGGCAGTCGGCCTATTCCGAATACTATTTTACAGAGGCCCTTTGGCCCGACTTCGACGAGGCGGAGCTCGAGAAGGCAATCGCGTCCTATCACGGCCGTTCACGGCGCTTTGGAGGAGTCAAAAAATGAAAGAGAGAATTCTGGTTGCCGCCATCGGTCTGCCGCTGCTGGTCGTCATGCTGCTGTGGCTGCCCGTCCCGGTGACGGCCGGCGTCTTGTCCCTGCTCAGCGCCATCGCGGTTCATGAGCTGCTCTACGTCACAGGCCTGCTCCGCAGCGTCCGAATTACGGCCGTCAGCATGGCCATGGCCGTCTTCGTCTGCGTCTGGAGCTACTTTGGCATGCTGGCGCTGCCCATGCAGATTGCCGCCGTTGTCTTTGTGGTCTATCTGTTCGCGGAACTGCTGGCCGCCAACACCCGCCTGGATTTTGCCAACCTGTGCCTCGCGCTGTTCGCCGCCGTGGTGCTGCCCTACTGCCTCTCCGCCGTGACACGGATTCTCTGTATGGAGAGCGGCCGGGCGCTGGCGCTTTTGCCCTTCGTCATGACCATGGTGCCGGATTCCGGCGCGTTTTTCGTGGGGTGCGCGTGCGGCAAGCACAAGCTGGCGCCGCAGATCAGCCCCCACAAAACCGTGGAGGGCGTCGTCGGCGGTATCGTCACCGGGATTCTTGGGATGTTGCTCTACGCTCTGATTCTGCAATCCTGCGGGTTCCGGGTAAACTACCTCTATGCGGCCGTCTACGGCCTGCTGGGCGCGGGCGGCTCGACGCTGGGTGACCTGGCCTTTTCCACGGTCAAGCGGCAGCACGGTATCAAAGACTTCGGAAATCTGCTGCCGGGCCACGGCGGCGTGCTCGACCGGTTTGACAGCACCATGGTGGTGGCGCCGCTCGCGGAGCTGCTGCTCATTCTGATTCCGTTTGCGGTGATGCTATGATGACGAAACAGCTGGTCATTCTGGGGAGCACAGGCTCGATCGGCCGCCAGACCCTGGAGGTCTGCGACGGCCTGCCCATTCAGGTTGCGGCGCTGACCGCCGGGACTAATGTGGAGAGCTTGGCGGCGCAGTGCCAAACGTACCGGCCTCGTCTGGCGGTTATGGCAACGGAGGAGGCAGCGGCGGCGCTGCGCGAACGGATCGCCGGGCTGCCCATCCGGGTCGAGAGCGGCATGGAGGGCCTGCTGGAGGCAGCGCGGCTGCCGGAGGCGGACACCGTGGTGACAGCGGTGGTCGGCGTGATCGGCCTGCGGCCCACGCTGGCCGCCATCGGGGAAGGAAAGCGGATCGGCCTTGCCAACAAGGAGACGCTGGTCTGCGCCGGGGAGCTGGTCATGGAGGCGGCGCGGCGGCACGGCGCGGAGATCATCCCCGTGGATTCGGAGCACTCCGCCATTTTTCAGTGCCTCATGGGTTGCCGGGATCGAAGCGAGATCAAACGCCTGATCCTGACCTGCTCCGGCGGGCCGTTTTACGGCATGACAAAGCGGCAGGCTGCGAATATGACCCGGCGGCACGCCCTGCGCCACCCGAACTGGAAGATGGGCGAGAAGCTCACCGTGGACTGCGCGACCCTGATGAACAAGGGACTCGAGATCATCGAGGCCATGCGGCTCTACGGCCTGCGGCCGGAGCAGGTAACGCCGGTCATCCACCGGCAGAGCATCGTCCATTCGCTGGTGGAGTTTTGCGACGGGGCGGTGCTGGCCCAGCTCGGCGTGCCGGATATGCGCCTGCCCATTCAGCTTGCGCTGACCTACCCGGAGCGCCTGCCCAGCCCGGCGGCGGCACTGGATCTGCTGACCTGCGGCCCGCTGACCTTTGGCGCGCCGGATCTGGAGGTGTTTCCCTGCCTCCGGCTGGCCATGGAGGCGGCGAAGGCGGGCGGCACGGCCTGCGCGGTGCTAAACGGCGCCAACGAGGCGGCGGTCTCTCAGTTTTTAGAGGAAAAAATCGGCTTTTATGACATTCCGGCCCGGGTTTCCCGGGCATTGGAAGCGGTTCCGTTTGTGAAAAACCCGTCGCTGGAGGAGATTCTCCGGGCGGACGACGCGGCCCGTCAGGCCGTGCGGTTGTGAGGTTTTGCCTGTGTATATCCTGCTTGCCATTCTGATCTTCAGCGTGCTCATCGTCATCCACGAGTTTGGCCACTTTGTGGCGGCCAAAGCCTGCGGCGTGCAGGTCAACGAGTTTTCCATCTTCATGGGCCCAAAATTGCTGCAGAAGAAGGGGAAGGAGACCACCTATACCCTGCGCCTGATCCCCATTGGCGGCTACTGCGCCATGGAGGGCGAGGACGATACGAGCGAGAACCCCCGCGCCTTTACTTCAGCAAAGTTCTGGAAGCGCGCCACCATTCTGGTGGCCGGGTCCTTTATGAACTTTCTGCTGGGCTTTGCGATCGTGCTCTGTCTCTATGCCTCTGCCGACGCCTTTGCCGTGCCGGTGATCGACTCGTTCTATGAGGGCTGCCCTTACGAGTCCGCGGAGGCATTTCAGGTGGGCGACCGGATTCTCTCCGTCGACGGCAAGGCCATCTACCTCTATACGGATCTGGATATGTTTCTCTCCCGGAGTACGGAGCAGGTCTACGACATCGTGGTGGAGCGGGACGGCCGGGAGGTGGAGCTGAAGGATTTCTCCATGCCGAAGGTGGCCTACGAGGTGGACGGCCAGACGGAGTACCGTTACGGCTTCTACTTCGGCCATGAGGGGGCGACGCTGGGCGTGCGGCTGCGCAACGCCTGGTACACCAGCGTCGACTTTGCCCGGATGGTCTGGATCAGCCTCGGCGACCTGATCGGCGGCAAGGTCAGCATCAACGATATGTCCGGGCCGGTGGGCATCGTCTCCGTGATCTCCGAAACCGGCGAGTCCGCGGAGAGTACGGCGGCGGGTGTTTCCGACGTGCTCTATCTGGGAGCCTTCATCGCCGTCAACCTGGCGGTGATGAATATGCTGCCCATTCCGGCGCTGGACGGCGGCCGTATCTTCCTTCTGATCATTACCTGCGCGGTCGAGGCTGTGACCAGAAAGAAGGTCAATCCAAAGTACGAGGGCTATATCCACGCGGCGGGCATGATTCTGCTGCTGGCCTTCATGGCGTTTATCACGTTGAAGGACGTGATAAAACTGGTGAGGTAAGCGATGAAACGACAGATTCTGGTGGGCGGTATCCCCATCGGCGGCGGCGCGCCCGTCTCCATTCAGTCCATGCTGAACACGCGCACCACCGACGTTTCGGGCTGCCTGCGGCAGATCGAGACGCTGCGGCAGGCGGGCTGTCAGATCGCCCGGCTGGCGGTGCCGGATCAGGAGGCCGCCCGGGCCTTCGCGGAGATTTGCAGGGAATCCCCGCTGCCGCTGGTGGCGGACATCCACTTCGACTACCGGCTCGCCATCGCCGCCGCCGAGGGTGGCGCGGCGAAAATCCGCGTCAATCCGGGCAACATCGGCGGCGCGGACCGGGTCCGCGCCGTGGTCGAGGTCTGCAAGGCACGGAACATCCCCATCCGGATCGGCGTCAACGGCGGCAGTCTGGAAAAGAGCCTGCTGGAACGGTACGGCCGCCCTACGGCGGAGGCCCTGGTGGAGAGCGCTCTTTCCCATATCCGGCTGCTGGAGGAGCAGGACTTTACCGATATCTGCGTCTCCATGAAGTCCTCGAACGTCCCCATGATGATGCAGGCCTACCGGCTGCTGGACGCACAGTGTGATTATCCGCTCCATGTGGGCGTGACGGAGACCGGGACGGAGTACATGGGCACGATCAAATCGGCCATGGGCATCGGCGGCCTTCTGTGCCTCGGCATCGGCGATACCATCCGGGTTTCCCTGACGGCGGACCCGGTGCGGGAGGTCTACGCGGCGAAGGCCATTTTGAAGGCAGCCGGGCTGCGGCGGGAGGGCGTCAACATCATCTCCTGCCCGACCTGTGGGCGGACGCGGATCGACCTGATCGGCCTGGCCGGGCAGGTGGAGGAGGCGCTGCGGGACTGCGAAAAGCCCCTGACCGTGGCGGTCATGGGCTGCGTGGTCAACGGTCCCGGGGAGGCCCGGGAGGCCGATGTGGGCATTGCGGGCGGAGAAGGGTGCGGCGTGCTGTTCGTGCGCGGGGAGCGGAAGGAAACGCTGCCCTATGACGAGCTGCTGCCGGCGCTGCTCCGCTATGTTGAGAAATTATAGAGATATTAAGGAGATTTCATGGAAAATATCACGAGTTTGCGGGAGATATTTTCTGAATATGCGTTTGAAAACGGCTTGGGCGACGGGGTGCTGCGCCACATGGATATCGACCGGGAGGCCCGGAAGGTGACCGTGGAGGCTACGCTCGCCCGGTACGTCCGGGCGGCGGAGATCGAGCGGACGGAGAAGGAGATTGCCCGGCAGTATCTGCTGGGGCGGCTGGAGATCCAGCCCACCTTCCCGCCTCGGGCGCTGGAAGAGCTGGACTTCGCGGAGCTGAGCACCCTGCTGATCCGGGAGTATTCCCCGGCGGCGGGGTCTTTGGCGGGCTGCGTCTGGGCGTGGGCGGACGGCGGAATTGCCCTGCGTCTGCGCGGCAACGGACGGGACGCATTGCTGCGGCAGATGCCGAAGGTGCAGAACTATCTGGCTGTCCGCTTCGGCCGCCGGGTGGAGATCACCGTGGAGGCCGGGCACGAGCTGGAGGGACAGGCGCTCTTCGACGCCACGGCGCAGCTCCGGCAGGAGGCCATCACCGCGGTGCCGGATCCGGAATTCCGGGACAAGGCCGCCGCTTCCTCGCCGGCGCGGCTCCAGGGCGAGACGGTGTACGGGAAGCCTTTCCGGGGAGAGCCAACGCCCATGAAGGACCTGAATCTCGATATGTACAAGGTCATCGTGGAGGGCGAGGTGTTCGCCGTCGAGCACCGGGAGCTGCGCAAGCGCAACGCCTGGGTCATCTGTTTCGACATGACCGACTATACCGGCTCCGTGCGCATCAACCAGTTTCTGGAGGCGGACAAGGCCAGGCCGATTCTGAGCGCCATCGGGAAGCCGGGCCAGTGGCTGAAGCTGCAGGGCAAGATGAGCTTCAATAAATATGAAAACGACATGGTGCTGGAGCCCAGCGCCATTCTGTTGGGCAGGAAGCCCGCGCGGGAGGACACGGCCCCGGAAAAACGGGTGGAGCTGCACCTGCATACCACGATGTCCTCCATGGACGCGCTGACCAAGACCGGCGAGGCGGTCGCCACCGCCGCAAAATGGGGGCACAGGGCCATCGCCATCACGGACCACGGCGGCTGCCAGTCCTTCCCGGATGCCATGAAGGCGGCGGGAAAGGCCAAGGTGGCCGGGACAGGCGAGCCGATCAAAATTCTCTATGGCTGCGAGGGCTACTTCGTCAACGACGTGGATGACCGCATCGCGGTCCACGGCGGCTGTCAGCTCCCCCTCGACACGGAGATCGTCGCCTTTGATCTCGAGACCACGGGCCTTTCCTCCCAGCACGACACGATCATCGAGATCGGCGCGGTTATCTTCCGCGGGGACGAGATCGTGGACCGGTTCCAGACCTTTGTGAAGCCCGGCAGGCCACTGCCCAGGAAAATCATCGATCTGACCGGCATCACGGACGACATGCTGCGGGATGCAAGAACCATCGAGGCTGTTTTGCCGGAATTCCTCGCGTTTTGCGGCGACCGACCGCTGGCGGCCCACAACGCCGACTTCGACGTGGGGTTCGTTTCCGCCGCCTGTCGGCGGCAAAAGCTGTCCTATCAGCCGGTCTATCTGGACACCCTCATTCTGGCCCAGAATCTGCTGCCGGCGCTCGGCAAATACAAGCTGAACATTGTGGCGGACCACCTGGGTCTGCCGGACTTCAACCACCACCGGGCCGTGGACGACGCTGTGACCTGCGGCCAGATGCTGCAGCGGTTTTTTGCCATGCTGCGGGAGCAGGGACTTCGCGTCATCGACGAGATCAACCCGAAAATGGAGACGCTCCGTTCCGGTGGGAAGAACATGGACGGCCGCCACGCGCGGCACATTCTGCTCTTCGCCAAGAACAACACCGGCCTGCGGAACCTCTACCGTCTGGTCTCCTACGGCAATCTGAAGTATTTTAAGCGCGTGCCGCGCATCCCAAAATCGGAGCTGCAGGAGTGGCGTGAGGGGCTGCTGATCGGCTCGGCCTGTGAAGCGGGCGAGCTGTTTCAGGCCGTTGTCTCCCATAAGAGCTATGACGAGTGCAAGCGCATCGCATCCTTCTATGATTTTCTGGAAATCCAGCCGCTCTGCAACAACCGCTTTCTGCTCGAAAAGGGCCAGGCCGCCGACGAGGAGGAGCTGCGGGACTTTAACCGCACGGTGGTGCGGCTGGGAGAGGACCTCGGCAAGCCCGTGGTAGCCACCGGCGACGTGCACTTTCTCAATCCGGAGGATGAGATTTATCGCCACATTCTGCTGGCCTCCAAGAAGTTTGAGGACTGCGACAAGCCGCTGCCGCTCTATTTCAAGACGACCGACGAGATGCTGGAGGAATTCTCCTATCTGGGCAGGGAAAAGGCCTACGAGATCGTGGTAAAAAACACCAATCTTATTGCCGACATGTGCGAAACCCTGCGTCCCGTGCCCCACAACCTGTTCCCGCCAGCCATCGAACACTCGGTGCAGCAGCTTGAGGAGCTGGTCTACGGGAAACTGCATGCGCTCTACGGCGAGAATCCGCCGGAGATTGTGCAAACGCGCGTGGACACGGAGATGCACGACATCATCACCTGCCACTACGACGTCATCTATATGTCGGCGCAGAAGCTCGTGAAAAATTCCAACGACCACGGCTATCTGGTCGGCTCCCGGGGTTCCGTCGGCTCCTCGCTGGTGGCCTATCTGTCCGGTATCACCGAGGTCAACTCCCTGCCGCCGCACTATCGCTGTCCGACCTGCCGGTATTGCTCCTTCGAGGTACCGGAGGGCGTCGGCTGCGGCGCGGACCTGCCGGACGCCAACTGTCCCCGGTGCGGCGAAAAACTGGACAAGGACGGATTCAACATTCCGTTTGAAACCTTTCTGGGCTTCGGCGGCGACAAGGTGCCGGATATCGACCTGAACTTTTCCGGCGAATACCAGGCCAAGGCCCATGCCTACTGCGTGGAGATGTTCGGGGCAAGTCATGTGTTCCGCGCGGGGACCATCGGTACCGTGGCCGACAAGACGGCCTACGGCTATGCCAAAAAGTATCTGGACGAGCGCGGCATCACCGCCTCCAAGGCGGAGGAAAACCGGCTGGCCTCCGGTTGTGTGGACGTCAAGCGTACCACGGGCCAGCACCCCGGCGGTCTCGTGGTCATCCCGGCCGAGAACGAGATCTATGACTTCTGCCCAGTGCAGCATCCGGCGGACTCCACGGATACCAACATCATCACCACGCATTTTGAGTACCATTCGATGGAGGAGAACCTTCTGAAGCTGGACATGCTGGGCCACGACGACCCCACCATGATTCGCATGATGGAGGATTTGACCACGATCGACCCAACAAAAATCCCGCTGGACGACCCGGAAACCCGGTCGATCTTTCTGTCCAGCAAGGCGCTGGGCTTCGAAAACGATCCGATCCTTGGCTCCGACGGCACCTGCGGCGTGCCGGAATTCGGCACCGGATTTACCCGCGGGATGCTGCGGGAGACCAAGCCGAGGGAATTCGACGTGCTGATTCGGCTTTCCGGCTTCTCTCACGGCACCGATGTCTGGCTGGGCAACGCGCGGGACCTGATCCTGTCCGGCACCGCCACGGTCTCGCAGGCCATCGGCTGCCGCGACGATATCATGCTCTACCTCATCAAGTGCGGGATGCCGGAAAAACGTTCCTTCAAAATCATGGAAGCGGTCCGGAAGGGCCGTGGACTGCCGGAGGGCGCGGAACAGGAAATGCTGAAGGCCGGCGTGCCGGCGTGGTACATCGAGTCCTGCAAGAAGATCAAATACCTCTTCCCCAAGGCCCACGCGGCGGCCTACGTCATGATGGCCTTCCGCATCGCCTGGTTCAAGGTTCACGAGCCTTTGGCCTTCTACGCGGCCTACTTCTACCGTCGCAGCCAGAAGGACGGCTTCGACGCCGCCATGATGACGCGGGGTGTGGAGACGGTGAAGGAGCATCTGCTCCGCATCAAAAACAGCGAGGAAAAAACCGGCAAGGAAGACGACCTGCTGACGACACTGGAGATGTGCTACGAATTCTATCTCCGCGGCTTTGAATTTTTGCCCATGGACCTCTATGCGTCCGACGCTACGAAATTTCTCATCAAGGACGGGAAACTGCGGCCTCCCTTTGTCTCCGTGTCCGGCCTCGGCGAGACCGCCGCCTGGGATATCCTGGAGGGGCGGAAGGGGCGGACCTTTGTCTCCGTCGAGGAATTTTCGCTGGCCTGTCCCAAGGTTTCCAGAACCCATATTGAAAACCTGCGGGAGGCCGGCACCTTCGGTGATATGCCGGAGACCAGCCAGATCACCCTGTTTTGAATTTTATGTAACCTGGATTGACGAAAACCGTCTTCTGTGATATACCTTGAGTACGGGATCTTACAGATACTGGAGAGAGAACGCCGATGGCGGTATACCGGAATTATGATAAATTGAATCATGGAGCGGGCAGGCACGGCGGCGTAAGCGGCGATACCATCGTCCACAGCAAGCGGCTGGCTGCCCGGGAAAAGGGTACCCTTGCGGATGAGATCCGCGAGAAGGCCTGTGAGGCGGACCGCCAGAAGCGGCTGCATGCCGAACAGGAGCACCGCAGACGGATGGCGCGGGAGCAGCGAAAGCGGGAGCTTCGCATGTTTCTGGCGGTACTCGTCGTGGTCGGCGTCGTTTTTGCGGTGGACGCGCTGGTCAAGCGGACGCCCGGAACGTCCGCGGAAGAGCCCGCCGCACAGACGACGGGGAGTCTGGCCGAGATGACGACTTCGCCGGAGACCCCTGCGGAGACCGATTTGGAGACCCAGGCGGAGACCGGAGAAGGCGTCGGCGCGGCAGGGCCGCTGAACCAGGGCGTTGGGCCGGACCTGTTGGCGGAGTACACGAGCAAGGGGACCGGCAGCCAGAACCGCTACAACAATCTGAAGGTAGCCTGCGGCCTGCTGAACGGAATGGTCTTACAGCCCGGAGAACAGTTTTCTTTTAACGAAGCGGTCGGGGAGCGCACCACGGAGCGGGGCTTTCTGGAAGCCTCGGTCTACACCACGGCGGAAAACAACATCGAGGTGGGCGGCGGCATCTGTCAGGTGGCCTCTACGCTCTACGATTGCGCGCTGGGCTGTGACCTGACCATCGACGAGCGCACGGCCCACATCTACACGGTGGAATATGTCCCCTACGGTCTGGACGCCACGGTCAACTGGGGCAGTCTGGACCTGAAATTCACCAACAACACCGGCTATCCGCTGGAAATCCAGACGGAGGCCACCGATTCGGGCGTCACGGCACGGCTCTATGGCACAAAAACCACCGCGAATACCATTACTCTGGAGTCGGAGATCGTCAACACTTATGCGTTCGAGACCATCAAGGACGTGGACTACACCAAGGATGTCGGCTATTCCGAATGGGAGACGCTGCCAAAAAATGGCTACGACGTGTTCAGCTATCAGGATATTTACAGCGGCAGCGGCGAGCTGTTGGAGCACCGATTCGTGACGGCCAGCTACTATCAGAAGATCGACCTGGTGATCCGGGTCGGACCGTACACATGATGGAGGAACCTATTATGAAAAAAACGATTGCGATTTTACTGGCGCTGACACTGCTTCTGGGTCTTTGCGCCTGCGGAAAGACGAGCGCACAGACAGAGACAGCGACCACGATCACGACGGTAGAAACCACCACGGCTGCGACTACCAAGGCGGCGGAAACCACCACCGCGGCGGAGACCACCACAACGGCGGAGACGCAGGGGGATACCGGCGGCGCGGGCAAGGTCGGCCCGGTGGACGACGGCTACTGGTATGACGTCGAGCGTCAGGAGGGGGACTATACGGACAGCGCTGGGAATCAATATCACTACGTCTATGCGATTCCGGCCTTCAATGCGAGTTCCGCGGACGCTTCGACGCTGAACAGCGAGATCGAGACGTTCTGCAATCAGTATATCGTGGAAATGAAGGAAAGCATGGAGGGTTCCAGCAGCCTGATGACCCTGTCTGTTGACTACAAGGCCTTTTTGAACGGCGACATCGCCTCTATCCTGGTCATTGTGGAGGGCGACGCCGATTTGTGGAGCTACGGCGTTTTTAATCTGAACATTTCAACCGGCAACCTGGCGGACGGCGCGGCCCTGATCGCGGCGGCGGGCCTGTCTGAGGCGGATTTTGTCACCGCGGCCCAGAATGCGGCTTCGGAGAAGTACAAGGAGCTCTACAAATCCTTCCAGAACGACGCCTTCTATGATACGCAGTATCAAAAGACCATGTCTGCCGACGAGTTCGGACTGGATATGCCCATGTACCTCGGACAGGACGGTAAGCTCTATATCGTCGCCACCATCTATTCCATGGCCGGCGCGGAAAGCTATGACTATCTGCTCGCGGTCAATTAATCAGGAATGGGAGCCGCCGCAAAGCCTTTTGCGGCGGCTCCCTGTTGCATTTATCCCTCGCAGACGATCCGGCAGGCCTACGCGCCGTCGGCACAGCCGCTTGACAAATGATACAGAAACCGATATAATTATCATAATTGAATAGACAGGGGAGCTTGTGAAGCAGGCTGAGAGGAAGTAATCAACTTCGACCCTTACACCTGATTTGGGTAATGCCAACGTAGGGAGCTGCCGAAAAAGTTGTTTTTGAGGAAGTGCCTTATGGCGCTTCCTCTTTTTATTTGAAAAGGAGAACAGTATGAAGAATTGTTTGTCGATCGCCGGTTCGGATTGCAGCGGCGGCGCGGGAATCCAGGCGGATATCAAAACCTTTTCTGCGTTAGGCTGTTTTGGTATGAGCGTGATTGTTTCGGTCGTTGCTGAAAACACATGCAGAGTCATTTCCATTCAGGATGTAGCGCCGCAGGGCATAAAAGATCAGATTGATGCTGTTTTTGAGGATATACCCGTTGATGCGGTTAAGGTCGGGATGTTGTCCGGCATTGAATCCATGAGGGCCGTCGCTGAAAAAATAAAACAGTACAATCCAAAAATTACAGTAGTTGATCCTGTGATGATCGCAAAGGGCGGCTGCGCTCTGATGCAGCCGGAGGCGCTGGAGACATTGAAACATGAAATCATTCCGATCAGTTTCCTGCTGACTCCCAATATCCCGGAAGCGGAAACGATTACCGGCATGAAGATTGAGAGCGTGAACGACATGAAAGCCGCCGCCAAAAAAATTTACGGGATGGGTGCGGAAAACGTCCTGATCAAAGGCGGTCATTTAAACGGCGACGCAGTTGATATCCTGTTTGACGGCGAAATAAATGAATCTTTTATTGGCGAAAGAATCCGCACCAAGAATACGCATGGCACAGGCTGTACGCTTTCCTCCGCAATTGCGGCCAATCTTGCAAACGGAATGGAGTTACCAGAAGCGGTCAAAGCAGCAAAAGAATATGTGACCATGGCCATTCGGTACGCACTGCGCATCGGGAAAGGCCACGGCCCTACGAATCACTTTTACGAATTTTATAAGATGAAAGGAATTCTGGAATGAAAAAATATCAAACGCAAATTGAGGCCGCCAAAAATGGCATTCTCACTCCCGAAATGGAGACCGTGGCAAAAAAGGAAAACATGGAGGTCCACAAACTGATGGACCTTGTCGCCTGCGGAACTGTGGCGATACCGGCAAACATCAACCATAAAGCTCTTTCGGCTGAGGGGATCGGTTCGGGGCTTCGAACAAAAATCAATGTCAACCTTGGCATTTCAGGCGACTGCAATAATTATGACATCGAAATGCAAAAGGTGGACATGGCTATCAAGTTCGGCGCGGAAGCAATTATGGATTTAAGCAACTATGGAAAAACAAACACGTTCCGAGAAAAACTGATCGCGAAATCACCGGCGATGATCGGCACAGTCCCCATGTACGACGCGGTCGGCTATCTTGAGAAAGATTTACTCCAAATAACGGCAAAAGATTTTCTGAAAGTGATTCGCGCCCACGCCGAGGAAGGCGTTGATTTCATGACAATTCATGCGGGCATCAACAAAAGATCCGTAGAATCGTTTCGCCGTGAAGGCAGAAAAATGAATATCGTTTCCCGCGGCGGTTCGCTTTTGTTTGCGTGGATGGAGATGACCGGAAATGAGAACCCGCTATTTGAGTATTACGACGAGGTGCTGGATATTCTTCACGAATATGACGTCACGATCAGTCTTGGCGACGCGCTGCGGCCGGGCTGTATCGAAGACAGCACCGACGCCGGACAGGTCGGAGAGCTGATCGAACTTGGGAATCTGACAAAGCGTGCATGGGACAAGAACGTTCAGGCAATGGTGGAAGGCCCGGGCCACATGGCGATGAATGAGATTGCGGCAAACATGCTCCTGCAGAAGCGCCTTTGCCACAATGCTCCGTTTTATGTTTTAGGCCCGCTTGTTACCGACATAGCTCCCGGATACGACCACATCACCTCGGCCATCGGCGGCGCAATCGCCGCCGCATCCGGCGCCGATTTTCTCTGCTATGTCACCCCGGCCGAGCATCTGCGGCTGCCGGATCTGAACGACGTCAAGGAAGGCATCGTGGCGAGCAAGATTGCCGCCCACGCGGCCGATATTGCAAAAGGACTGCCTGGCGCAAGGGAGATTGATAACAGGATGGCGGAAGCGCGGCACAGGATGGATTGGGACGAAATGTTTCAAATCGCCATAGACGGCGATAAGGCACGCGAATATTTTGAAAGCACGCCTCCTTCCGACCGGCATACCTGCTCCATGTGCGGAAAAATGTGCGCTGTCCGGACGACCAACATGATTCTGGAAGGAAAAAAAGTTGAGTTTTGCTCTGAAAATAAAAAGGGATGACAAATAATGAATACCATACTTAAAAAAATGTCCCTGATGATGGATGAGCTTCGCAGCAAAGCGCCGCTGGTGCACAGTATTACGAATTATGTTACGGTAAACGATGTGGCCAATGCGCTGCTTGCAATCGGCGCTTCTCCCATTATGGCGGATGACATCGACGAGGCAGCGGAGATCACGGCGCGTTCCACGGCACTCGTAATCAATATCGGAACACTGAACAGGCGCACCATTGCCGCTATGATTGCATCGGGGAAAAGAGCCAATGAGCGGGCTATCCCAGTGGTGTTCGACCCGGTCGGCGCGGGCGCGTCCAAGTTCAGAAACGAAACGACGATGGAGATATTAAGTCAGGTAAACATTGCGGTTCTTCGCGGCAATTTGTCGGAGGTTTCCTTTGTGGCGGGGCTTGAGGCAACTACAAAAGGTGTTGATTCCTCAGAAGCCGATGAAAAAAACGACAGCGTTGGCGTTGCAAAATCGGTTGCTAAAAAATTTAACTGTGTTGCGGCAGTAACAGGCGCTGTTGATGTGATCTCCGATGGCGAAAGGGTCGTTAAAATCGCAAACGGCCACCGAATGCTGTCCCGGGTGACAGGCACTGGCTGCATGACAAGCGCTCTTGTCGGCGCTTTCGTCGGAACAAGCAGGGATTATTTTACTGCTGCGGTTGGCGGTGTAGCCTCCATGGGCATCGCGGGAGAAATTGCCTATGAAAAAGCGGGGGAAGACGGCACCGGCAGCTTCCATATCGCAATCATGGATGCGCTGAGCAAGCTCAACGGTGAATTGATGGCAGAAAGTGCAAAACTGAATGAAGAATAAGATGGATTATACACTTTATCTCTGCACAGACAGAAAACTTATGACTACCGACACAATTGAAGAATCGGTGGAGCTTGCCATCAAAGGTGGCTGCACGGTTGTCCAGTTGCGTGAAAAGAGCTGTTCCTCGCTCGAATTCTATCAGCTTGCCCTTCGGGTAAAGAAGATTACGGACCACGATTCTGTTCCGCTGATGATCAACGACAGAGTGGATATTGCCATGGCGGTTGATGCCGCCGGAGTCCATGTGGGCAAAAATGATTTACCCGCTGCGGTCGTCCGGCAAATCATCGGTAAGGATAAAGTCCTCGGGGTCTCCGCCTCCAGCCTTGCGGAAGCAAGAAAAGCGCAGCGGGACGGCGCTGATTACCTTGGCGTTGGCGCGATGTATTCCACTGCGACAAAGACGGACGCAGAACTCGTCACAATGGATCAGCTGAAAGCCATACGCCGGTCGGTGAAGATTCCGATTGTCGTAATTGGGGGAATCAATCAGAATACCGCACGCAACTTTAAAGGCCTGGGGATAGATGGACTGGCCGTTGTGTCTGCCGTTGTGGCACAAACGGACATTACTTTTGCGGCACATGAGCTTGTAACAATATTTAAGGATTGAAAATATGATCAGTGTAAAAGGCGCCATTTTTGACCTGGACGGAACATTACTGGATTCCATGGACATCTGGCGAAAAATCGATCTCGATTTTCTGGCAAAGCGGGGTCTTGCGGCTTCGGCGGATTATGTCGCGGCGATCACGCCGATGGGCTTTCCGGAAGCGGCGGAATATACGGTCAGGCGGTTTGATCTGGATGAAAACCCTGCGGATATTATCAATGAATGGAACGCCATGTCGGTAGACGCTTACCGCAATTCCATATTGCTCAAGCCGTATGTGAAGGAGTATTTACTGTTTTTAAAAAAGCAGGGCGTCAGAATGGCTGTTGCGACAGCCTCGCATGAGCTGCTGTACGTTCCGGCCTTAAAGAACAACGGGATTTATCATTTGTTTGACGCATTTACGACGGTGAGCGAAGTAAAACGAGGCAAGGGCTTCCCCGATATTTATCGGAAAGCAGCCGAAAAAATGGGCTTACTTCCCTGCGATTGCGCTGTATTTGAGGACATCTGTGCGGGGCTCAAGGGAGCAAAAGACGGCGGATTTTTCACCGTAGGGGTATACGATCTGTATTCTGATTATGAAAGAGATAAAATCATCGAACTGTCGGATTTATATATCCATGACTTCAGCGATAAGGCAATTTATGAAACATTAGGAGATTAACGCAGGAGCATCTGATCGGTTCCATGCGCGCAGAAAAATGCTGTGCAAAGGAAATGATCGCCATGCGCAAGCGTTGCTTCCGCGTGACGGCGTTCGCAGGTTTTCACGACCAGAATCGGGTCGTGAAAACCTGCGAAATTTCGTTTTTGCCCTGATTCATCTCGGCAGCCTGATTTTGCCGGGCTTTGATATTTGAAGTATACTAAACATGCATTGTTTTCATGGAAGATGAGTATTCGTTTGCCTTTTCCGGTGTTCCTGTGTATAATACAGACAGACTGGCGCTTTTTTGCCGGGGAGGAGTGGTTGTGTGGAACCGGAAAAAGAAGAAAAGAAACCGTTTGGGGAGTTCCACAACGTGCTTCATGACTTCGTTGTGATTCTGGCGGTCATCACGGTCCTATTCGTATTTGTGATTCGCCTGGTAGGGGTCTCAGGGCCGTCCATGACGCCGACGCTGCTGAACGGAGAGTATGTGGCGCTGCTCAGCAATTTTTTGAGCGACAGCTACAAGCAGGGAGACATTGTGGTGGCAACGATTCCCACCTTTGACGACTCTCAGCCCATTGTCAAGCGGGTCATCGCCACGGCGGGGCAGACCGTGGACATCGATTTTACAGACGGCGAGGTCCGCGTGGACGGTGAACTGCTGGAGGAAAGCTATATCAACGAACTGACGCTGTCCAACTACGACGACGGCCTGACCTACCCCGTGACGGTGCCGGAGGGCTGTGTGTTCCTGATGGGCGACAACCGCAACCACTCCACGGACAGCCGCTATGCGCCCATCGGCTGTGTCAGCACGGAGTACATTCTCGGAAAGGTAATTCTGCGGATCTATCCGATCAGCAGGATCGGTAGGATCTCATGAAACAGGAAGAGAGCCTCGGCATCCAGTGGTATCCGGGCCATATGACCAAGACCCGCCGGATGATGGAGGAAAACCTGAAGCAGGTGGACGCCGTCTGCGAGCTGCTGGACGCCAGAATCCCATATTCCAGCAGGAATCCGGACATTGCCGCGATCTGCGGCCAAAAGCCACGGATGGTGATTCTGAACCGCGCGGACCTCGCGGACCCGGGCGAAACCGCCCGCTGGCTGGGGTACTTTCACGGGCAGGGTCTGACGGCAATCCAGACCGACTGCAAATCCCGGAAAGGGATTTCCGGCTTTGAGCCGGCGGTGCGCGTACTGCTCGCGGAAAAGCTCCGCCGCTACGCGGAAAAGGGACAGGCCGGGCGGCCCCTGAAACTGATGATTGTGGGCATTCCCAACGTGGGCAAGTCCACCCTCATCAACCAAATTTCGGGCCGCAAGGGCGCAAAGGCGGAAAACCGGCCCGGCGTGACCCGGGGCAAGCAGTGGGTGACGGTCAGCCAGGAGCTGCTGCTGCTCGATACGCCGGGCATTCTCTGGCCCAAGTTTGACGACCCGGAGGTGGGAATCAAGCTGGCTTACACCGGCGCGGTCAAGGACGACGTGCTGGACATGGAAGGTCTGGCCTGCCACCTGATGCGGCGGCTCTTCCTGCGCTACCGCGCAGCGGTGGACGCGCGCTACGGCCTGTCGGAGCAACCGGCAGAGGCGGAGGGCTATGCCCTGTTGGAGGTCGCCGGGCGGAAGCGCGGATTTCTGCTGCGCGGCGGCGAGATCGACACGGAGCGGATGGCCCGGGTGCTTCTGGAGGAGTATCGCGCCGGCAAGCTGGGGCGGCTGACCTTCGAGGGCCCGGAGGAATGCGGGGGGCAGCCATGACGGATCTTTGGGATCTGGAGCGCGGCTGCCGGGCCGAGGGCTTCCGGACAATCTGCGGCGTGGACGAGGCCGGTCGGGGTCCTCTGGCGGGGCCGGTCTGCGCGGCGGCGGTGATTTTGCCGATGGGCTTGGAAATTCCTGGCCTGAACGACTCCAAAAAACTGACGGACGGGAAGCGCCGGGCGCTGTACGACGTCATTGTGGAGCAGGCGGAGGCCTATGGCATTGCCATGGCGGACGAGACCGAGATTGACGAAATCAATATTTTGCAGGCGACCTTCAACGCCATGGACCGCGCAATGCTGCAGCTTCAAAAAAAGCCGGATTTGGTTCTGCTCGACGGCAACCGGGCACGACAGTTCCCGTTCCCAGTGCGGACCGTGGTCAGAGGCGACAGCCTCAGCGCCAACATCGCGGCGGCCTCGATCCTTGCCAAGGTGACGCGGGACCGGTGGATGGAAGAAATGGCGAAAACGTACCCCCGGTATGGATTCGAACGACACAAGGGCTATGGCACCAGGGCGCACTATGCGGCCCTGACGGCGTACGGCCCCTGTCCGATCCACCGCAGGAGCTTCCTGCGAAAGTTCTATGGAGACTAGGGGCCTGCTGGGCGCCTGGGGCGAGGTCCAGGCGGCGGAGTACCTGCGAAAGAAGCGGTACCGGGTGATCGCCCGCAATGTTCACTGCCGGGGCGGCGAGATTGACCTCATTGCGGAGGATCGGCGGTATGTGGTCTTCGTCGAGGTCAAAACCCGGAAGAACGCGGCGTTTGCCGAGGCCAGGGAATTTGTGGATGGGCACAAGCAGGCAAGGCTGCGGCTGGCGGCGGAATACTGGCTGGCCACGCAGGAAACGGACAAGCAGCCCCGTTTCGACGTGATCGAGGTCTACGCCCCCGAGGGAGCCGCGACAAAAAAACCGGAAATTCGCCACTGGGAGAGTGCGTTTGAATGAGCATCCGCTTTGTGACCACCCATAAAAAGATCCATATCGCGGCGCTTTGGGGGCTGCCGGACTGCGGCGCACCCGACGCGAAAACGTTGTTTTTCGATTGTTACCGCGCCGCCGTGGAGGCAGGCAAGTTTCCGGCGGGGACTGAGATCAATTTCTGCATCCCGGCGGTGAGCCGGGGGCTGTTTTCGGCGGCATGCGAGGCGAAACAGGCCGGGCTGCCGGTCAGCCGCGTCATCGCCGCCTGCAACGAAAACCGGGTGCTGACGGACTTTTTCCGCACGGGCCGCTATGTTCCGGCGCAGCCGGCGCGAACGGATGCGCCGCTGCTGGACGTGGGGGCATACCCGGAGACGGCGGAGATTCCAGAGGACGCCCGCGGCCTGTTTGCGGCCTACAGCATCCCGGCCCGCCGGCGGCACAACATGGCGGAGCGTGTGCTTGCCGAGTATGGCGTTCGGCTGGCGCCCAGCACGGCAGCGGCCTATGTGGCGCTGCAGGACCACCGCTGCGTGACGGCGGACGGCCTCCACGCAATTTTATTCGCCTTGGAAGAACCGGAGTGAAAGCATGGCACTATACGCGATCGGTGATCTGCACCTGTGTCTGGGTGCGAATAAGCCCATGGACGTCTTTGGCGGCGTCTGGGAAAACTATATGGAGAAGCTCCGGGTGGGCCTGGCCTGCGTCGGGGAGGGGGATACCACGGTCCTGCTGGGCGACCTGAGCTGGGCGCTCGATCTGCGCCAGGCTGTGGAGGACTTCCGGTTTCTCGCCGGGATTCCCGGACGGAAAATCATCCTCAAGGGGAACCACGACTATTGGTGGTCCACAGCGAGCAAATTTTACGCGTTTTGCGCGGAAAACGACTTCCGGGACCTTTTCCTGCTCCACAACAACTGCTATTTTTACGGAGACATCGCCCTCTGCGGTACCCGGGGCTGGTTTTTCGAGGAGGAGCGCAGCGGCGAACACGATGAAAAAGTGTTCCGGCGCGAGCTTTGCCGTCTGGAGACTTCCCTGAAGGCGGCGGGAGAGAAGGAAAAATATTGCTTTCTCCACTATCCGCCCAAATACCGGGGCTACGAGTGCCCGGAGATACTGAAGCTGCTGCGGGATTACGGCGTTTCCCACTGCTTCTATGGCCACCTGCACGGCGACAGCCACCGCCTGGCGGTCACCGGTGCGTCCGGCGGCATCGGACTTACATTGGTTTCTGCCGATTATGTCAACTTCAAGCCGGTAAAATTGCAGGAATAATGAAAATAGTAGTGGAAATTCCGAAAATAATCTGGTAGAATAATACGGATTCATTTTCAAGGTGAATGATGGCCGCGCTGCGGTCAGCCACATAGGAGGAAAAACAATGAACGTCAAGAATGTTGAACAAGAGAACGGCAATGCCAAGGTAACCGTGGAGATCGGCAAGGAAGAGTTTGAAACCGCGCTGAGCAAAGCCTATGCCAAGGCAAAGAAGAACATCGCCGTCCCCGGCTTCCGCAAGGGCAAGGTGCCCCGGAAGATCGTCGAGGGCATGTATGGGAACACTGCATTTTATGATGACGCCATCGAGGAAATTTTCCCCGACATCTATACGGCCGCGTTTGTGGATCAGAAGCTGAAAGCGGTCGGCCAACCCAGCATTGCGCATATGGAAACTCCGGACGAGGGCGGCGTGGTCCTGACAGTCGCTACCGGGCTGTACCCTGAGGTGACGCTCGGGCAGTACAAGAGCCTCGAGGTGCCGAAGGCTGCCGTCGAGGTGACCGAGGAGGAAGTAGAAAACGAGCTTGACCGCATGGCCAAGCAGAATGCCCGCATCTCCACCGTGGAGCGTCCCGCGCAGGAAGGCGACACCGTCGTGCTGGACTTTGAGGGCTTTGTGGATGGCGCTGCCTTCGAGGGCGGCAAGGGGGAGAACCATAGTCTGGTGCTGGGCTCCGGCCAGTTTATCCCCGGCTTCGAGGAGCAGCTCGTCGGCCTCTCCGCCGGCGACAACAAGGACGTGGTCGTGACCTTCCCTGAGCAGTACGATCCCAAGCTGGCCGGTAAGCAGGCTACCTTCCATTGTGCCGTGCACGAGGTCAAAGAAGCCATTCTGCCCGAGAAGGACGACGAGTTTGCCAAGGACATCTCCGAGTTTGACACCATTGACGAGCTGCGGGAAAACTTCAAGGCTCGCATCCTGCAGGAGAAGGAAGACGGCACCAAGAGCGCCTTCGAAAACGCCTGCGTTGCCAAGGCCGTGGAGAATATGACCGCGGAAATTCCCGCCTGCATGATTGAGGAGCAGCTTGACAAGCAGATCGAGGAATTCGGCTATCAGCTGCAGAGAAACGGCATGTCTATGGACGACTATACCAAGATGATGGGCGGCGATACCGCAAAGCTGCGCGACTCGTTCCGTCCCATGGCGGAAAACAACGTCAAGGCCAACATTCTGCTGGCCCAGATCGCGGAGGAAGAGAAGCTCGAGGCCTCCGACGAAGAGGTGGAGGCTGAGGTCAAGAAGCTGGCTGCGCAGTATCAGATGGAAGAGGACAAAGTTCGCGAGTATCTGCCCGCCGACGCCATGAAGTCCGATCTTTGCACCCGCAAGGCGGTCCAGCTGATCGCCGACAGCGCGATCCCCACCAAACCGGAAGCGCCCGCCGAGGAGAAGACGAAAGAATCCGCCGAGGAGAAACCGGAATAATTTCCCTTCCGCGCGGTTAGAATGTGTTAGCCCGTTATGGCAAAGGAGGCAATCGTTATGAGTTTGGTTCCATATGTAGTGGAGCAGACCAGCCGCGGTGAGCGGTCCTATGATATTTTTTCCCGTCTGCTCAACGACCGGATTATTTTCCTGTCCGAGGAGGTCAACGACACCACGGCCAGTCTGGTGGTGGCGCAGCTTCTCTATCTGGAGGCCCAGGACCCGGATAAGGACATCCAGTTTTATATCAACAGCCCCGGCGGCAGCGTGACCTCCGGTATGGCGATCTTCGACACGATGCAGTATCTCAAGTGCGACGTGTCCACGATCTGCATCGGCATGGCCGCCAGCATGGGCGCGTTTCTGCTTTCCGCCGGCGCCAAGGGCAAGCGCATGGCGCTGCCCAACGCGGAGATCATGATCCATCAGCCCTCCGGCGGCGCACAGGGCCAGGCGACGGATATTGAAATTCAGGCCGCCAGAATGGCTGCTATGAAGAAAAAGCTGACGGAAATCCTCGCGAAAAACACCGGCAAGCCCTATGAGCAGGTCGTGTTGGACTGCGAGCGTGATCATTTTATGACCGCCCAGGAAGCAATGGAGTACGGAGTGATCGACAAGGTGATCGACAAGCGCTAAGGAGGGCACGGGTTTGGCTAAAAATGAAGTACGGTGCTCATTCTGCGGGAAGAAGCAGGAGCAGGTCAAGCGGATTATCGCGGGCCCGAATGTGTATATCTGCAATGAGTGCATCGACCTGTGTGCCAGCATCCTGCGGGATGAGATGCGGCCCGATCTTGAGCCGAATTTCCGGCTGCCGGATAAGCTGCCGACGCCCAAGGAAATCAAGACCTATATGGATTCCTACATCATCGGGCAGGAGGAAGCCAAGGTGGCGCTCTCCGTGGCGGTCTACAACCACTACAAGCGCATCTACTTTGAGCAGGACTCCGAGGTGGAGCTGCAAAAGAGCAACATCCTGCTGATCGGCCCCACGGGCTGCGGCAAGACCCTGTTTGCGCAGACCCTCGCCAAGATTCTGGACGTTCCGTTCGCCATTGCCGACGCCACCACACTGACGGAGGCCGGCTATGTGGGCGAGGACGTGGAGAATATCCTGCTGCGGCTGCTGCAGGCAGCGGACTTCGACGTGGAGCGGGCCGAAAAAGGCATCATTTATATTGACGAAATGGATAAGATCGCCCGCAAGAGCGAGAATACCTCCATCACCAGGGATGTGTCCGGCGAGGGTGTGCAGCAGGCGCTGCTGAAGATCGTCGAGGGCACCGTCGCCAACGTTCCCCCGCAGGGCGGCAGAAAGCACCCCCAGCAGGAATTTATCCAGATCGATACAAAGAACATCCTCTTCATCTGCGGCGGCGCGTTCGACGGCCTCGACAAGATCATCGAGGCCAGAACAGACCGCAGCGCAATCGGTTTTGGTTCCGAGGTGCAGAGCAAAAATCACCGCGACATCGGAAAGCTGTTCCGTCAGGTGCAGCCCCACGACCTGCTTAAGTTCGGCATCATTCCCGAGCTGGTGGGCCGTCTGCCGATCATCAGCTCGCTGGCTGACCTCAAGAAGGAAGATCTGGTGCGAATTCTGAGCGAACCGAAAAATGCGCTGTGCCGGCAGTACCAGAAGCTGCTGTCCTATGACCACGCGGAGCTGGAATTCGCGCCCGACGCGCTGGAGGCCATTGCCCAGAAGGCCATCGACCGGAAGATCGGCGCCAGAGGCCTGCGGGCCGTGCTGGAATCCCTGATGACGAACATCATGTATGAGCTGCCCTCCGATTCGGACATCGCTAAGGTGGTGGTCACGAAGGAGTGCGTGGAGCAGGGAACGGATCCGGTGGTCGTGCGGAAGAAGCAGATCGGGGAGCATTCCCAAGTGTCATAACGAGGCAAAAAGGGGGCCAACGCCCCCTTTTTGTGCAAATTTCAGCGAAAGGGGAGAACACAATGACAAACATCCCTTCATCCGAACGTATGCCGGTCCTGGCCCTGCGCGGCCTGACCGTTTTTCCGGGTATGACTATGCACTTCGACGTGGGAAGAGACAAGTCCGTCCACGCCGTGGAGCGGGCCATGTCCGGCAATCAGAGAATTTTTCTGGTCACGCAGCGGGATATCCGAAAGGACAATCCGCAGGAGGCGGACTTCTACCCGCTCGGCACCATCTGCCAGGTAAAACAGCTCCTGAAATTACCCTCCGAATCCATCCGCGTGCTGGTCGAGGGCGAGAGCCGGGGCCGGATCATGGCCCTGCATCAGGAGGAGCCCACCTTCTATGGCCGCGTGGAGACCGTGGAGAACGTTGAGTATGACGCGCAGCGGCCGCGGGTGGCCGCCCTGCTGCGGCAGGCGCAGCAGCTGTTCTCCGAATTTCTGGAGCTCTCCGAGAAGCCCCACCCGGAACAGATGCTTGCGCTGGCCGCCTCCGAGGATCCAGGCTACGCGGCGGACTTTATGGCCCAGAACGCCACCTTTTCCTACCAGGAAAAGCAGAAGGTGCTGGAGCAGCTTCACCCTGTGCGGCGGCTGGAGCTCTGCAACCGGCTGATGTCTCGGGAGCTGGACGTGCTGCGGCTGGAAAGCGAGCTGTCCGATAAGGTGCAGGAGGGCATGACCCGCAATCAGCGGGATTATTTCCTCCGTGAGCAGATGAAGGTCATCCGGGATGAACTGGGCGACGAGGACGAGGATTCCGAGGCCGCCGAGTATCTGATGAAGATCAAAAAGCTGGCAATGCCGGAGGAGACGGCGGAAAAGCTGCGCAAGGAGGTCGCCCGGCTCATGAAACAGCCGGGCGGGTCCTCCGAGGCCGCCGTCATCCGCAACTATCTGGATGCGGTGACGGAGCTGCCCTGGAACACGCGCACCCGGGAGCGGGTCGATTTGGCTGCCGCCCGGAAAATTTTGGACGAGGACCATTATGGGCTGGAAAAGGTCAAGGAGCGGGTGCTGGAGTTCCTGGCGGTTCGGAAGCTGGCGCCGGACCTCCGGGGGCAGGTGCTCTGTCTGGTGGGGCCTCCCGGCGTCGGCAAGACCTCCATCGCCATGAGCATCGCCCGCAGCCTGAACCGGAAGCTGGCCCGGATTTCTCTGGGCGGCGTCCATGACGAGGCGGAAATCCGCGGCCATCGGAAAACCTATATCGGCGCCATGCCCGGCCGGATTATCGCCGCGGTCCAGCAGGCGGGCAGCAAAAATGCCCTGATTCTGCTGGACGAGGTCGACAAGATGGGCGCGGATTACCGCGGCGATCCATCCTCGGCGTTGCTGGAAGTGCTGGATATCGAGCAGAACAACACCTTCCGCGACCACTATCTGGAGGTGCCCTTCGATCTGTCCGAGTGCGTATTCATCACCACCGCCAACACGACGGAGACCATTCCAAGCCCGCTGCTGGACCGAATGGACGTCATCGAGCTTGGCTCCTATACGGATGAGGAGAAGCTGCGGATCGCTGCCGATCATCTGCTGCCAAAGCAGATGAAAAAGCACGGCATTCCAAAGCGGCAGCTCCGGGTCTCCGACGATGCGATCCGGGAGACCATCGCCTGCTATACGAGAGAGAGCGGCGTTCGCAATCTGGAACGGGAGCTGGCAACCGTCTGCCGCAGGACCGCCATGCGTCTGGTCGGCGCGGACGCGCCGAAGCGCGTCATGGTGACCGGGAAAAATTTGGAAGAATTCTTAGGCGTGCGGAAGTATCTGCCCGACGAGAAGCCACAGAACGACCAGATCGGTTTGGTCACCGGCCTGGCTTGGACCTCTGTCGGCGGTGAGACGCTGGAGGTGGAGGTCAACGTGGTGGAGGGCGTCGGCAAGCTGGAGCTGACGGGCAACCTGGGCGACGTCATGAAAGAGTCGGTCCACGCGGCCATGAGCTGCATCCGTGCCCGGGCCGAGCTGCTGAAAATCCCTGCCGATTTCTATAAGACGAAGGATATCCATGTTCATTTCCCCGAGGGCGCGGTTCCCAAGGACGGCCCTTCCGCCGGTATCGCGGTTTGTACGGCGCTGGTCTCTGCTCTGACGGGCATGCCGGTGCGCCACGACGTGGCCATGACCGGTGAGATTTCCATCCGCGGTCGGGTGCTGCCCATCGGAGGGCTCAAGGAAAAAACCATGGCGGCCCTGCGGCACGGCATCCGCACGGTCATCCTTCCGGCGGAGAACCAGAAGGATCTGGAGGAGATCGATCAGACGGTGCGCCGGGCGCTGAACTTCATTCCGGTCAGCCGCATTGAGCAGGTGCTGGAGACAGCACTGGATTACAGCGCCTTTTCGCAGGCGGAGGAGCCGGGCGCAGAACAGCCGCTGCCGGTGCCGCCCGTGAAGTCAGAGAGAAAGCCGGGGCTGCGGCAGTAGGAGGGTCCATGAACATTCAAAAGGCTGAATTTATTCTCTCCGCCGCGGACCCGAAGGACTTCAGACGGGACGGACGGCCCCAGTTTGCCTTTGCCGGCAGGTCCAACGTCGGCAAGTCCTCCGTCATCAACCGGCTTTTGCAGCGGAAGAACTTCGCCCGCGTCGGCGAGTCGCCCGGCAAGACCATCCACATCAACTATTTTCTGATCGATGAGCAAATCTACCTGGTGGACCTGCCGGGCTATGGCTACGCCAAGGTCTCCAAGACGGAGAAGGAGCGGTGGGGCAGGCTGATGGAGCGCTACTTTGCCGAACCGGCGCTGATTACGCTGGGCGTCATGATCGTGGACGCCCGCCACAAGCCGACGGACAACGACGTGATTATGGCGGACTACTTCAAGCAGTCCGGCCGGCCCTTTGTGATCGTGGCCAACAAGCTGGATAAGTGCAAAAAAAGCGAGATCGAGGGCAATCTCAGGCAGATCCGAGAGACGCTGGCCCTGCCGGAGGAATGCGCCATGATCCCGTTTTCCGCGGAAAAGGGAACGGGGCGCGCCGAGCTTGTGCAGGTGCTCCTGCGGTACAGCGGCGCGTGAGGCGCTGTGATACCGAAGCACAAGGGGAATTCTATTCGGACAAAGGAAGCTCGCCGCCTGCCATATGGCAGGCGGCGAGCTTCCTTTGTCCGAATAGAATTCCCCTTGTGCTTC
>JAYFPO010000037.1:0-72376 GCA_034927685.1 Oscillospiraceae bacterium
AGGTAGTTTCATGGCAAAGCAAGGCATGGCCCGTCCGGACTGGACAAAGACGCACCCCCGCAACGACGCGCCCCCTGTGCCGGAAATTGAGGGAAAAGCAAAGCACGGCAAGCAGCGTGCAAATCCGATCGTCACCGGCACTGGCGGCCCGGATCAAAAAGTTTTCCACGATTCTAAGGGCGCGCCCTGACGTCCCCGCCCGGCTCTGCCGGGCGTTTTTTTCTTCACCTCACAGAAGCAAAGCCGCCCGCGATCCGCAGCGTCTCTTTCCTATGCTACATATTATCTGCCAGTCCAAATTCTTCTTGACAGGGATCTGCCGCGTGTAACAGGTGCTTTTCCCGGTCGTGACAGGTAAACAGCAGAATTTGCCGCGTCTTTGCTTCCTGCTCCAGCAGACGGAGCGCCCGGTCGGCCCGGTCGTCGTCAAAGTTGACCAGCGCGTCGTCCAGCACCAGCGGTGTATCCGCGCGCAGCATCAGACGGCACAGCGCCAGCCGTACGGCAAAATAGAGCTGATCCGCTGCGCCGCAGCTCAGGTAGAGCAGCGCGTGGGGATCCAGCGCGCCGCACTCCTGCGCGCGAAACGCCAGCTCCCGGTCCATGAAAACCCGCTCATAACGGCCGCCGGTCAGGTCTTTCAGCAGCACAGCGGCCTCCCGGCCGAGCTGCGGGGCGAAACGGCGCTGCATTTGGTCGTTGGCCGAGGAGAGAACCTCCGCCGCCAGCGACAGCGCGTCATATTCTTCCTGCAGCGCGGCAATTTTAGTTTGTAACTGCTCCGCTCTCGCCCCCAGCACCGCTGGGTCTCCCTTTCCGGACACCAGCCCGCGGTGTTCGTGGAGCCGGCCTTTCACCGTTTCGAGCTGCTTTCGAACCGCCGTCCACGCCGCTTCCGCGCGCCCCGGGACAGCTTCCACCGGCGCACCGCCGGCGGCTTCCCGCAAACGCTCCCGCTGCGCCTGCAATTCTTCCAAGTCCGCCATGGCTGAGCGCCTTCCTTGCAGCTGTTGCAGCTGCGCCGCAAGGTCGTTCCGCTCGCGCTGCAGCGCGTCGCAGCGCTGCCCGATTGCATCCCGGTCGTACTGTCCTGTAATCCAGCCCTCCGGCAGGCGGACTTCCTCGATTTTCCCCGTGGCGTCCTGCATCTGGCGAAGGCTCCGCTGCAGCAACTGTGCCTGCTGCCGCGCCGCGGCACAATCCGCCAGGTCCTGCCGCGCCGATTGCAGCCAGGCTTCCGAATCGCTTGGCATCACGCCCGCATAGCCTTGAATCTGCGCGGCAATTTCACGTTTCCCAGCGCGGATCGCCGTCATGCGCGCATCCAGTTCCGCGCGCTCCTGGCCCTTCCGGTCACAGGCCTGCCGCCAGGCCTGCAGTGCCGCAATGGCTTCCGTGGACTGGGTCAAAATCTCGTCTCTGGAGGCCACGTCATATTTTTGCAGCAGGCGTTCCATGCGCTGCCGCCGATCCGCCGCGGCCTTTTCCTCCTGCCTGCGGCGGTAAAAGGCCGCGCTAAGAGCCGCCACCGCTGCCGCCAGCAGGACGGCGCCGACAGGGGGTAGCAGCGCAAGGCAGACGACTGCCGATGCCAGCAGCGCGATCGCCAGCCACCACAGCGGCGTTTTTCGCGGCTGCGCCCGCAGCGCATCGAGCGCTTTCACGTCCGCGGCGGTCTGCTGCCGGATTTCCTCCTCGGAACGGTCCCGGAACCCGGCGGGCAGCATGGGAGACTGCGGATCCGCTGCCGCGCTGTCCGGCAGCGCCGCTGTTTCTGCCGCAAGCTGCGTTATGCGCTGCAGCAGCGCGTCCAGCACAGCGCGTTCTGGAAGTCCGGCTGTTTTTTTCTCCAGTCCTTCCGCCGCTTTCCGGGCCGCGTTCCACTGCGCCTCCGCCGCCCGCAGTTGGGAAAGGCGGGCATTGCGCGCTTCTGCGTCCAGGCAGCGAAGCAGCTCCGCTGCCGCCGCGTGGCGGTCCGCTGCCGTTTCGCTGCGGACGGTCAGATCGTCAATTTCCGCTTCCAACTTCCGGACCGCGGCGATGGTTTGCTCTGTCTCCCGCAGCTGCGCCGCCGCGGCGTACTGCTGCAACTGCGCCGCCAGCCGCGCGTCCTCTGCCGTCAGCCGCTGCTCCTCCGCCCGCAGGGACATACTGTCCCGGTTTAGAAGGTGGAGCTCCTCCAGCAGGTCCTGCACCTGCCGCAGCTCCTCCTCCGCCTGCGGCAGCAGGCCGGTTTTGTTGTGGCGGCAGCGGTTTTTCCAGTCCCGCAGCCGCTGCTCCGTCTCCGTGTAGGAGACGGTTTCCTCTCCGGTGGCCGTCAGTGCCGCGAGGCGGCGCTCCAGATCGGCGTCCTGTCCGATCGCCAGCGAACTCTGCCCGAGAAACGCGCTGCGCTCAAAGACGGACTGCTCCACGCCGAGCAGCTGACGGCCGCAGTTTTCGGCCGTCAGTTCCCGCACCGGCAGGCCGCCCGCTGTCTCAAAGGCGGAGAATTCTCCCATGGGCGTCCGCCCCTTGGTGGTCCGGACGAGGGTGATCTCGCGGCCGTCCCACAAGAGCTCCATGCGTCCGGCCATGGGTTTTCCGCTCCAGGGGCGATACTTCTCTTTGAAGGGGAGGCTTCCTTTTTTACTGCGCTCCGACGTCGGAACGCCATAGAGCATAGCCAGCAGAAAGGCGCTCCATGTGGATTTTCCGGATTCGTTGGGCGCCTGCAGGACGTTGAGACCGCCTTGCAGCGCAAGGGTTTCCTGTTCCAGCCTGCCGAAGGTGGCGGTCATGCGAAGAATTCTCACAGCTCCGGCACCTCCCGTCCTTCCATGGCGGCCAGCCCCAGCCGCGCGGCCCGGGCTGTCGCCCGGCGTGTCCCATCGGACGTCGCGCTGTCATAGCGGGCCTTCAGCTCCTGCAAAAACTGTCCGCGCAGCGTCTCCTCCCCGCAGCCCTGCCAGAGATCGACAGGCGGTGTGGTGCAGTCGAGAACTGTGAGGCCAAAAAAGTCGCCTGCGAGCGCCCGGTACAGGGCGCGGGTATCCGGTGTTTCGGACTCGCCGTCCAGATAGACGCGGTAGATGTGCTGCGCCGTATCCGCGGGCATCGCGGCGCGGATGGCCGCGAGCGGGTCATTGCCTGCCCGCACGCGGAGAATCTCATACCGTCGGCCTGGGATGGGGACAAACTCCGCCGCGCAGAAGCCCTTCCCGACGCGGCCGACCAGGCAGCCCTTTTCGCCCAGCTCGTCGAATCCCCGGCCCATCAGGCAGCCGGGCCAGGCGTAGGCGGTTTTTCCCGCCCGGCACAAACCGCCGTGCTGATGGACGTGGCCCAGCGCCAGATAGTCGAGGCCGGAGGCGGCGATCTGCGTCTCGGTGATCGGATTATAGCAGGAGCCGGGCTTGAGTTCGCCGTGGAGTACCATCAGATTACACAGCTCCGGGTCGCGGACCGAGAAGTCCTCCAACAGCGCAGCGCTGTCCATGGAGGAAAAGGCCGCGCCGTAGACCGCGCAGCGCAGCTCCGGCAGCTCGACGGCCTCCACACTGCTTTTCTTGAAAATATGTACGTTTTCCGGCCATTCAGCGGTTTCGTACGCGGAATCGGACGTAAAATAGTCGTGATTTCCGGGAGAAATAAAAATCCGCGCGCGGCAGGCGGCAAAGCTGGAGAGCAGGCATTCGATGGTGTCCGGGAAGGCGTTATCGCTGTCGAAGAGGTCGCCGGACAGCAGCATCAGATCGCAGCCCTCACGGTCGCAGAGGGCGCAGAGGTCCCGCACCGCCTGCCGCTGCTCCTGTCGCCGTTGCCGGGCCGCCGCCTCGGACAAGGTGGAAAATGGTGCGTCCAGGTGGAAATCCGCCGCGTGCAAAAATTTAATCATGAATCAGAACCCTCTCCACCTTCGTGGTCTTTCCAGTCTGGCCGTCCAGCGTAAACACCGCGCCCTCCAGCTTGCAGGGGCCGGGAGCCTGCTCATAGCGACTGGTTAAATCGCCGCGGAATGTGGCAATGGACTGCTTCGGGTTGACGCCCAGCACGGAAATACGTGGGCCGGTCATCCCCAGGTCGGTGACGTAGCCGGTTCCCTTCGGCAAAATCTGCAAATCCGCCGTCGGGACATGGGTGTGAGTGCCATAGACCGCGGAGACTCGCCCGTCCAGAAAATAGGCCATGGCCAGCTTCTCCGAGGTGGCTTCCGCATGGATTTCCACCAGGATACGGGGTGTGTCCACCTGCTGCAGCAGTTTTTCCACCAGTAGGAACGGGTTGTCCGGACCAAAATCCATGCCGCAGCGGCCAATCAGGTCGATGACTGCCAGGGGGCCCGCCGGCGTGTCGTAGGTGTGGAAGCCGACGCCGGGAAGCTGCGGCGACAGATTGGCCGGGCGCAGCACATAGACCGTATCCTCCAGATAGGGGACGATTTCCCGGCGGTTCCAGGTGTGATTGCCGAGCGTGATCACGTCTGCGCCCGCAAAAAAGATGTCGTCGGCCTGCTTGGGCGTAATTCCCACCATCGAGGAGTTCTCTCCGTTCACGACGCAGAAATCGATCTGTTCCTGCCGCTTGAGCGCGCGCAGCGTTTTTCCCAGATAGGCGAGACCCGCCGGGCCTACCACGTCGCCCACCGTCAGAATTCGCAGTTCCATGTCATCGCGCCTCCTTTTTCTCTTTTATTATAATGCGTACGGAACAAAGCCGCAAGCCTTGAAAGCCACGGTTACGGTCTTTATGCATGGTTGCGGCTTTCTTATGCCGCCACCTGAAAAGACAGCGAGGTTCCATCTGTCCACAATGACTGGTATTAGGACAGTTGTGACAATATTTTGTGCAAAATATAAAATGCCAGGACAACAGCGCAGGCAATCAAAAAGTTGACAGTGAAAAGAGTGGTACGTCCCAGCCATGCAACAAGCAGAAAAACTGCCATAAGTCCGGCCCCGATCAAAAAGGCGTTCAGTCGATGCTTCCGCTTCCCGATTTGAAACGACTTCTTCATGATAACCGTCACGATGACAATGGATGCAACAAGAATAATTCCTGCGGAAACAACCCCTCCGAGCGAAACGGAGATAAGAAAGCGCAGCGGTTTTCCGGTAATAAGATTGCGGATCAGGGAAATGGTTTCCTCCGCAAATACGATGTTGATAACACCGAGAATGGACAAACACCAGCAGACTATGTCCAAAAAGCCGAGCACCTGCTGTTTGGCAGTTTTGGGAGGCAGGCTGGCAATCACATTGTCACAGAATGCCTTATAGTCTGCTCCGATGACCGTGCGAATGCTTTCTCCTCTTTCCTGTGCGGAAAGCACCATTTCCGATAAATCCTGACGCACAATCTCCTGATTATATTCCGATATATTGGCTCCCCGCAGATAGCATATCATATCGGTGAAGGCTTCCTTGTTTTCAGAGCTTATCTGCTTATCTAAAGAATTGTTGGTTCGGTTCAATTCCTTTGTTTTTTGATTCATATTATGTTCCTCCAGAATAAAGCAATGTGTTTACTGCATGTTCAAGTTCAAGCCAACTGGAATAAAAACGGTCCAGTTCTTCTTTTCCGGTTTGTGCGAGGGAAAAGTACTTTCGCTTTGGCCCCACCAAAGAGGCACGGTACTGTGCGGTAATCAGACCGTTTTTTTCGAGACGCAGCAAAAGCGGATAGATTGTCCCTTCTGAAATGTCCGAAAATCCATATTCCCGCAGCTTTTCAGAAATCTCATACCCGTATGTGTCCTTTTGGCTGATCACGTTTAAAATGCAGCCCTCCAGCGTTCCTTTGAGCATTTGCGACGAAATCATCGCTGTTTCACCACCTATCTTGCATTGCAATGTAGATGACTATATTGTAACGCAAGATAGTGAAGATGTCAAGTGCTTTCCTATCCACCGCTTGGATCCTCACAAAACCAAACAACCGATGATTGAAAAATGTATAAACAAAATGGGGAAAAATCAGGAGATCGGGAACAACAAAAATATGACTATAACGCCAGGTCATCAATCTACGAACGCGATCAGAAGGCATCTCAGGCGCAAGGGTTTGCGCGGCGTTCGAAGAAAACAGAGCGCAAAGCGGATTGTTTGGTTAGCATGAGCATACCCACAGTCAAGGCAAAAAACACGCCGCCGATCCCCGAAGGAATCGGCGGCGTGTGATAGGTTACTTCGCGAATTCGACCGCTTTGGTCTCGCGGATGACGTTGACCTTGATTTGACCGGGATACTCGAGTTCGGCCTCGATCTTCTTGGCCAGGTCGCGTGCCAACAGCACCATGTTGTCCTCGGAGACGTCCTCGGGCTTGACCATGACGCGGACCTCGCGGCCCGCCTGGATGGCGAAGGCCTTCTCGACGCCGGGATAGGAGCTGGTCAGTTCCTCCAGCTTCTCGAGGCGGCGAATATAGTTCTCGACGTTCTCGCGCCGGGCGCCGGGGCGGGCGGCGGAGATGGCGTCGGCCGCCTGCACCAGGCAGGCAATGACGGTTTTGCACTCCACGTCGCCATGGTGGGCTTCGATGGCATTGATGATGACGGGGTTTTCCTTGTACTTTCTGGCCAGTTCCACGCCAAGCTGGATGTGGGAGCCTTCCATTTCGTGGTCCACGGATTTGCCCAGGTCATGGAGCAGGCCGGCACGTTTGGCCATCTGGACGTCCACGCCCAGTTCGCTGGCCAGCAGCCCGGCGATATGGGCCACCTCAATGGAGTGGCTCAGCACGTTTTGGCCGTAGGAGGTGCGATATTTCTGGCGGCCCAACAATTTGATCAGCTCGGGGTGGAGATTGTGAATACCGGTCTCAAAGACGGCGCGCTCGCCCTCCTGCTTGATGATATGATCCACTTCGCGGCGTGCCTTTTCCACCATGTCCTCAATGCGGGTGGGATGGATCCGGCCGTCAGCGATCAACTTCTCCAGCGCCAGACGTGCCACCTCGCGGCGGACAGGGTCGAAGGAGGAGACGGTAATGGCTTCTGGGGTGTCGTCGATGATGAGATCGACGCCGGTGATGGTTTCCAGCGTGCGGATATTGCGGCCCTCGCGGCCGATGATGCGACCTTTCATCTCGTCGTTGGGGAGAGGTACCACGGAGACGGTGGCTTCCGCCGCGTGATCGGCGGCGCAGCGCTGAATGGCAATGGAGATGATCTCGCGGGCCTGTTGGTCCGCTTCTTCCCTCGTCTGCATCTCGATTTCCTTAATCTTCAGGGCAGCCTCGTGACGGACTTCGGTTTCAATGTTATCAAGCAGATACTTCTTGGCCTCTTCCTGGGTCAGGCCGGAGATTTTCTCCAACGTATCCAGCTGGCTTTTCTTGATTTGGTCGACTTCCTCCTGCTGGGCGGCGATTTGCTGCACTTTTTTAGCCAGCTCATCTTCCTTTTTCTCATGGACGTCCAGTTTCTTGTCCAGAGATTCTTCCTTTTGCTGGAGGCGGCGCTCCTGCTTCTGCAGATCGGCGCGGCGCTCCTTGATTTCTTTTTCGTATTCTGTGCGAGATTTATGGATTTCCTCCTTGGCCTCCAACAGCAGCTCGCGTTTTTTGCTTTCACTGCTTTTGATCGCTTCGTTCAGAATTCGCGTGGCTTCCGCCTCAGCGCTGCCGATTTCGCGTTCCGCAATCTTTTTCCGATGCGCGACACCGACCAGGAAGAAAATAATAGCACCAATGATAAAACCTGCAATAGGCAGGATCAAATACAATGGATGTTCCATAATTACTCAACACACCTCCTTTTTTTGAATTTGGGTATGCGAGAGAACAAGCAACGGCAGTGTGCGCCTCCCCGAAAAACGCATACTATACCATACTAATCCGAAGTTTATTGTATCCGCTCTTCCCTGTCATGTCAAGAAAGATTTTCACGAACGAAAGTAAGGGATTTGACAGCGCAGCTAATTCATGCTACACTATTTTTGCGAAATTGGCACCCATGGCAAAATTGGGATACGCGGTAGGTTTTTGCGTTGCCGCCTCAGGGAAGGATTGACAGTATTATAAAGCTGCCGGGTTTCCTGCTCGGCTGTATATATGCGCCTGTGATGGAATTGGTAGACATGCAAGATTTAGCTCGCTATACCTCAGTGGAAAAATGAAAGCCTCCCCCTCGGCGGGTCAAAAACCGAATATGCGGGCATGATGGAATTGGTAGACATGTAAGATTTAGGTTCTTATGCAGAGATGTGTTGGGGTTCGAGTCCCCATGCCCGCACCAACGAAAAAACGCTGTAGTATCAAGGATTTTACGCCCTGACGCTCCAGCGTTTTTACTTGTCATCATATGATTCCTTTCGATGAGATAGTTGCTGCACGTCTGCCAATTTGTAAAGTACGCACGTCGCCATCAAGCAGGTTCCTCATCGAAGCTTCCGACCATCAGCTCTGCGGTACGCTCTACGTCCTCCATGACCTCATTGTACCAAGAACAGTGCGTCTGGAATGCTGTCTTCCTGCAGAATTCGATATCCAGCTTCCGTCGCTGGTTTCACTGACACGAATCTCCTGCAACAGCATCTGCAGAGTTGCTTCGCTCAGATTCCCGCTGTCCAGAATATGGACGATCAGGTCAATGCTGGTTTTCATCTCCAGACGCTTTTTGTTGAAGATGATCTCCATATTTTGATATCCTACGATTTGCTCCTTGACCACAGAATCTCTTTTTCGTGATTCTCCGGCATTCGGACGTAGCTGGTTGCACCGCTTTTCTGCCATGATAATATAGCAGAAAGTACTTCTTGACGAGCTAGTGTTCACTAGTTATAATACAAAAACCAGCAAATACGAGCATGGCGCTGCAAGGAGACATTCCATTATGAAAGCAGAATTCAATCTTGAATCATATTTAGCCGACGGAGTAGAAAATATTGTATCCGGTATTTTGAGAACCACTTTGCACAATCCAAAAGAGAGCTACTTTATGGCGCAGTATGCCGTACAGAGCAAACGAGCCGGCAAGTTGCGAGAGAAAGCACAAAAAGAGGGGCAGCATATCCCGCCGTTTTTAATTGCAAGCATTACAACGCAATGCAATCTGCACTGTAAGGGCTGCTATGCCAGAGCCAATCACAGCTGCTATGATCAGTCGCTTGTCGGGAACGCCCAGAAGCTTCTGCGTATAGAACAGTGGGAAAGCATTTTTCAGCAGGCAGCCGATTTAGGCATTGGGTTTATTCTCCTGGCCGGCGGCGAACCCTTTGTTCGACGGGATGTATTGACAATAGCCGGAGAGTATTCCAGCATTCTGTTCCCGGTTTTTACAAATGGAACGATGATTGACGCAGACTATCTGGATCTGCTGGATCAGAAACGGAATTTAATTCCAATTGTAAGCATGGAAGGGAAGCAGGAGACGACGGATGCCCGGCGCGGCGAAGGGGTTTATTGCAGGCTGCATTCCGCCATGCGGGAACTACATAACAGAGGCTTGTTGTTTGGCGCTTCTGTCACTGTGACAAAGGAGAACGTGGATGAGGTCTTGTCCGAACCCTTTATTGATGAATTGCGTATCAACGGCTGTAAAGCGATGATCTATGTGGAGTATGTTCCCATCGATCATCAATCCACCGGCCTGGCGCTGGATGACGAAGCAAGGAGTTCGATGGCGCGTGGGCTTGATGACGCCAGAAACCGTCATCCTGAGATGCTAATGGTTTCTTTCCCAGGTGATGAAAGAAGGTCCGGAGGGTGTCTGGCGGCCGGCAGAGGATTTTTTCATATCAATGCATTCGGGGGCGCGGAGCCATGCCCGTTTTCTCCGTTTTCTGATAGCAGTGTTGTTGATACATCCTTGCTGGCGGCTATGCAATCTCCCTTGTTTCAAAAGCTGCAGCAGCAGGACAATTTGATGCAGGAGCATATCGGTGGTTGTGTCCTTTTTGAGCAGGAGGCGCAGGTAAAGCTGCTGTTGAAGGAACAGGCATGACAACAAAGGAAAAAATTGCCGCTGAGGCGCTGACGCCGTTTTCAATGAAATTGGAACAACGAGAACACAGAAAAGACCCATCTTCCGCCAAGAGGAAGTTATGTCTTTTAATTTGAAAAAGCGAGGGATTGCAGAAGACAAGGTCGGCGAGCCATGTGGGTACACTGAGAGTTGCCCGGCTTGCTGAGATGCAGCTGTTTCATAATGGAAAGGAGCTGATCGTATGCAATATGGACCCAATCCAAATTCAGTTTATCCAAATGATGCAATTAAAAGTATTTGTTATATTCAAAATGTAATCACACGCCCCAATATTATAATTGGAGACTACACGTATTACGATGATGTTAACGGTCCGGATAAATTCGAAGAGCATGTTTTATATCATTACGAATTTTATGGAGACAAACTAATCATCGGAAAATTCTGCGCAATCGCACGGGGCATCAAATTTTTGATGAACGGTGCGAACCATCGAACGAATAGCGTTACAACTTATCCGTTTAGCCTGATGGGCGGCGGTTGGGAAAAAACGACGCCAAAAATTGAAGATTTGCCGTTCAAGGGAGACACGGTTGTCGGGAATGACGTGTGGATCGGTCAAGATGTTACGATTATGCCGGGCGTTCATATCGGTGACGGAGCAATTATTGCAGCGAATTCTGTTGTTTCTAAAGATATTCCTCCGTACACCATATCGGGTGGCAACCCCTGTAAGGGAATTAAGAAAAGATTCGATGATGAAGTTATTGATTATTTGCTAAACCTGAGCTGGTGGGATTGGTCTGCGGAAAAGATTTTCAACAATCTTGAGATACTGTGCAGTGGAGATTTGACAAAAGTCAGAGAAATCAAATAACTCCTGCTGCATGGAACGGACATGGAGACGTTGCCCTGTGCCCTTCCTCGCGTGGAGGCAACTCTGGGCGACCACACGCACAAGATAGCCGAATGGGTGGATTTTTTCTCCCGGTTTCGTCAAAAACCGCGTACCCGCCCGTGCAGCCCGCATGGCGGCATACGCCGTTGGTATACTGGATCTGCCCCGGCTACGTCGCGCAAGCGTGAGATTTGCCCTGATGCCGCCTGCAGCGCCTGTTCGGGTCCGGGCGGATAAGCTGCCGTGGCAGGTGAAAGATGACAAAGCGGACTCGTTGCATGGTTGCAACGAGTCCGTGTCTTTTCGCTGTCTGTCGTGCGCATCAAACGCCGGAATTTTGTACGCCGCGACGGCGGATCTTGGGCGTCACGCCAATTCGCTTTTTTGGTCAATATAACGGCAGGCCACAACAGCGGCAATTGCGCCGTCGCCGACGGCGGTGGTCAGCTGGCGAATCGTCTTTGCGCGGCAGTCTCCCGCCGCGAACACGCCCGGCGTTCCGCTTTCGCAGCTCTCCCCGCAATCCGCATAGCCCCAGGGGTTCAACGGAACCAGATCAGCGAAGGGGCCGTTGTCCGGGATCAAACCGATGGCCACAAACATGCCGTCGCAGGCAAGTACAGAGGTCTCGCCGGATTTCTGCTCCCGCAGATGCAGGCCGGTGACCTTCCCACCCGCAGTTTGGAGCGCGTCGATGACTGTGCCGGTGATGATCCGCACGTTCTTTCTCGCCCGCAGAGCGTCCTGGGAACGCTGTTCACCGGTCAACGCCTCCAGGTCCTGCACGACGATGACATCCCGGCAGACGTCGGACAGCAGCAGAGCCTCCTGCAGCGCCGAATTGCCGCCGCCTGCTACGGCGACTGTCTGACCTTTGTAGAAGTCGCCATCGCAGACGGCGCAGAAGGAGATGCCGTTCCCAACATAGTCCGTTTCCCCGGGGAGGCCCAGCATCCGATGTCGCGCGCCGGTGGCCAGAATGACCGCCTTCGCTTCGTAGTTCGAGCCCTCTTCCGTACGGACGCGGAACATGCCGCCGTCCGGTGCGATCTCCGTCACCGTTTCAACCTCGGCCTCGGCGCCCTGGCCCATCATCTGCTCCAGCATCCGGTCGGCCAGCTCCGTGCCGCTGATCTGGGCAAATCCGGGGTAGTTCTCAACTTTGGGCGAGTAGGTGATCTGGCCCCCAAAGCCGTTTTTTTCCAGAACCAGCACCGTTTTCCCATTCCGCCGCGCATAAATGGCTGCCGTCATACCGGCCGGGCCGCCGCCTACCACGATGATATCCGTCATATTGTTCCCTTTCAATCAAGAGCGGGGCATTCTCATGCCCCGCTCTGTGTTCTTTATGATTGCTGCGCCAGATACTTCTTGATTTCCGGTACGCCGTAGTATTTCTGAATGCCGCCATCGTGCTCTACGACCAGAGTGGGCGCGCCCTTGACGCCATACTCCCGCACCCGATCCAAATGCTCCTCGGCAATCAGCTTCTCAAAGCCCAGACCCGCTTTCTGAAGCTGACCCTCGGCAATACGGCAGTTGGGGCAGGTAGCGCGGGCGAACAGAATCACGCGTTCCGCCTTGGGCGCCGCCTGTGCTTCGACGGGTGCGGTCTTCGGGGCCTCCGCGACAGCGTGGGGAGCCGGCTCATGGGAAAGGCCAAGGTCGTAAACCTTGCGTTGCTTGAACTCCTGCACCTTGCCGTCGTTCCAGTTCTGCACCGGGCGATAGTAGCCGGTGATCCGGGAATAGACCTCGGTCTTTTCGCCGCAGTGGGGGCAGACGTACTGCTCGCCGCTCAGATAGCCGTGGGTCTTGCAGATGGAATAGGTAGGCGACAGGGTGTAGTAGGGCAGCCGGTAGTTCTCCGCAATCTTCCGCACCAGCGCTGCAGCCGCGGCCCAGTCCGGTAGTTTCTCGCCCAAAAAGGCGTGGAACACGGTGCCGGAGGTATAAAGAGTTTGCAGCGCGTCCTGCACATCCAGTGCCGAGAACAGGTCCTCGGTATAGCCCACGGGAAGGTGGGAGCTGTTGGTGTAGTAGGGCGTGCCGCCGTCCTCCGCTGCCGTGATGATCTCGGGATAACGCGCTTTGTCGTGCTTGGCCAGCCGGTAGCTGGTGGACTCTGCGGGGGTAGCTTCCAGATTGAAGAGGTCGCCGTACTTCTCCTGATAGTCAGAGAGGCGCTCCCGCATATGATTCAGGACGTCCTTGGCGAATTCCTGGCTCTTCTCCTTGGTCAGATCGGCCAGGATCCACTTGGCGTTGAGACAGGCCTCGTTCATGCCGAGCAGGCCGATTGTGGAGAAGTGGTTCTTGAAGGTGCCGAGATAGTGCTTGGTATAGGGATAGAGGCCCGCGTCCAGCAGCTTGGTGATGACCTTCCGCTTGGTATCGAGCGACCGGGCGGCGACGTCCATGATCCGGTTCAGACGGATGTAAAAGTCCTTTTCATCCGCAGCCAGATAGGCGATCCGCGGCAGATTGATGGTCACGACGCCGATGGAGCCGGTGCTCTCGCCGGAGCCAAAGAAGCCGCCGGATTTTTTCCGCAGCTCCCGCAGGTCCAGCCGCAGACGGCAGCACATGGAGCGCACGTCGGACGGCTCCATATCGCTGTTGATGTAGTTGGAGAAATAGGGCGTGCCATATTTGGAGGTCATCTCAAAGAGCAGTCGGTTGTTTTCCGTGTCGGACCAGTCGAAGCTCTTCGTGATGGAGTAGGTCGGAATCGGGTACTGAAAGCCGCGGCCGTTGGCGTCGCCCTCGAGCATGGTTTCGATGAAGGCCTTGTTGACCAGGTCCATTTCCTTCTGGCAGTCCTTGTAGCAGAAGTCCAGCTCCCGGCCACCGACAATGCAGGGATTTTCCGCCATATCGCTGGGAACAATCCAGTCCAGCGTGACGTTGGAGAAGGGGGCCTGGGTCCCCCAGCGGCTGGGGGTATTGACGCCGAACACGAAGCTCTGCACGCACTGTTTGACCTCGTGGTAGCTGAGGCTGTCCACCTTGACAAAGGGCGCCAGATAGGTGTCGAAGGAGGAAAACGCCTGCGCGCCTGCCCACTCATTCTGCATGATACCGAGGAAATTGACCATCTGGTTGCAGAGTGTGCTCAGATGGTTGGCGGGCTTGGAGCTGATCTTGCCTGGGATGCCGCCCAGCCCTTGCTGAATGAGCTGCCGCAGGCTCCAGCCGGCACAGTAGCCGGTCAGCATAGAGAGGTCGTGCAGGTGAAGCTCGGCGTCCTTGTGCGCCTGGGCCACCTCCTCGTCGTAGACCTCGCCGAGCCAGTAGTTGGCGGTGATTGCGCCGGAGTTGGAGAGGATCAGGCCGCCCACCGAGTAGGTGACGGTGGAATTCTCCTTGACGCGCCAGTCGTTGATATTCAGATAATTGTCGACGGTCTTCTTATAGTCGAGGTACGTATTGTCGACATTGCGGAGCTTTTCACGCTGCTTCCGGTACAGGATATAAGCCTTGGCTACATGGTCGTAGCCACCCCGGGAGAGCACTGCCTCCACGCTGTCTTGAATGTCCTCAATGGAGATCAGCTCATCATGGATTTTGGGCTGAAAATCCGACGTCACCATCACGGCCAGATAGTCGATTACGCTATCCGTATAGTTGGTGCCCGTGGCGTCAAAGGCTTTTTTCATGGCGGCTGCGATCTTCAAAAGATCAAAGTCCACGAAGCGGCCGTCACGTTTTATTACTCGATACATTTCCTTTTCCCTCCTGCAGCGGGCAATTCCCAGTGCTTCCTTAGTCTATCACCGCCCCGAAGCGGTGTCAAGCGCAATTTTCAATATCTGGTATAAAAAGCAATTGAAAAAAACAATATCTTGTGTTTACTCTACGCCACGGAGCTGCACCTTCGGCAGATATGGCACTACGGCCGCCTGGAGAGAGAGAAGTTCCTCCCGGCTGCAGGCAGACATGCCGGACGCGACCAGATCGCCGGAATCAACGAAGTTTTGAAGGAAATAGGGGGAGGGTCCGGCCAGCCACCTGCCCAGCTCGGCCATAATTTTCGGGGTGTGAAGCTCCCGCACCACGGTGGTGCGGAATTCATACGGAACCGCGCCGGACCGCAGCAGGTTGATGCTCTCCTGAATTGCCGCCATGTCCGGGTTGGGAATCCCGGCGGCGGCGGCATAGCCGCTGGGCGAGGACTTGATGTCCATGGCCACACAGTCGAGAAGTCCCTCCGCCAGCGCCTCGCGCAGGAGAGCGGGGTTTGTGCCGTTTGTGTCCAGCTTTACCGCATAGCCGAGACCGCGCAGTTCCCGGAGAAACGGCAGCAGGCCGGGCAGCAGCGTCGGCTCGCCGCCGGTGACGCAGACGCCGTCCAGCACGTTTTTCCGCTTTTGCAGGAAGCGGAGCACCTCCTCACGCGTCAGGTCGGGCTGCTCGCCGGGCCGCAGCACCAGCGAGGCGTTGTGGCAGAACGGGCAGCGAAAATTGCAGCCGCCCAGAAACACGGTGCAGGCGGTCTTGCCGGGGTAGTCCAGAAGCGTCAGCTTCTGCAGGCCGCAGATGCGCAGATCATGGTCCATGGTAATCGCTCCTTTGGGCGCCTGCGCCACCGATCAGGACAAACGGCGCCGGTAAAAATGAATCTGGAAGGGGACGGAGATCAAAAAGGTCAGAAAATCCGATGCGGGCTGGGTCATCTGCACGCCGGTCAGGCCGAGAAGCCACGGCAGCAGGAAGATCAGCGGCAGGTAGAAAACGCCCTGCCGGCAGCAGGCAAGAAACGTTGCCTGTTTGCTGAAGCCCAGACATTGATAGAGCTGGTTGACATAAGTTGAATAAGCCATAAAGGGCAGAACGAAGCACGCGAACCGCAGGGCCTTCGCGCCGATTTCCACCACGGCCGGATCGTCCCGGAACCAGAGCAAGACCGTTTCGGCACCGACCGCCAGCGCGGCGGCCGCGGCAACGCAGACAGCGGTTCCGAGCAGCGTGGCAAATCGGAACGCCTCGCGGACCCGGCCGCGGTTGCCCGCGCCGTAGTTGTAGCCCGCCACCGGCTGAAAGCCCTGTCCGATGCCGATCACGAGATTTCGCACCAGCAGATATACCTTGTTGGAGATGGTAATAGCCGCCAGCGCCGCGTCGCCGTAGGGAGAGGCCTGAATGTTCATCAGGGCAGCGGCCAGGCTGGCCATGCCCTGCCGGCAGATGGTGGGCAGGCCGATCCGTATAATCCGCAGGTAGTCCCGGATGTCCCGGCTGACCCATTGCGGGCCAAGCCTGACGATGCTCTTTCCCCGCAGGAACGCGCCCAGAAGGATCAGAAAGCTGACGCATTGGCTGGCTACCGTGGCGACGGCCGCGCCGCCGATGCCCATGCGCAGCCCGAAGATCAGCAGCGGGTCCAGCCCGAGATTGAGCAGGCCGCCGGTGCAGAGTCCCCACATGGAAAGAACGGCCTCTCCCTCCGCGCGCAGGATGTTGCTGAGAACAAAGGAGGCGCACATGATGGGCGCGCCCAGCAGAATATAGCGGGCGTAATCCCGGGCATAGGGCAAAACTGTTTCCGTGGAGCCGAGCACGCGCAACAGATTGTCGAGACAGAGCAGACCGCCCGCCAGCAGCAGAAAACCGAAGAGCAGGGCGGCGCAGAAGGCGCTGTTGCCATATCGGTTGGCGGCCTCGTCGTCCCGGGCGCCAAGCTGCCGGCTGATGAGGCTGCTGGCGCCCATGCCGAAGCCAAAGCCAAAGGCCTGAATGATCGACATCAGGGAAAAAACCACACCCACCGCGGCTGCGGCGCTGGTTCCGATCTGCGAGACGAACCAGGTGTCCGCCGTGTTGTAGACCACAGACACCATCTGGCTGGCCACCGTCGGCGCAGCCATGGACAGGACCAGCCTCGGGATCGGCGTCTTTGTCATCCGCCTGTGCTGGTCTTCACTGTTTGGTATCATGGGTTCTCCCTTCTCCGACTGCGGAAAGCCGCTGCAAGCCGCGCGGAAAGCCAAAACATGGGCAAAGCCGTAGGGCAAGCTGACTTCAGTCCGCGGCTTCTCCCGGCGATGTTCCGAAGATTGCCGCGGCGTTTAGACAAGCCGCCCTACCTTTTTGATCGCGCCTGTTGCGGCAAGCCCACTGTTCAGCGGCTTGCTTCGGCCTTTTGAATGGTTGCAATATTGGAAAGCTCTATGCTGCTGAGGACGGAGAGGCTGAAGCTTTCCGGAGAGACAGTGCCGCTGTACCAGCTCTTGCTGTCAAAATACTGCTGCAGTGTCTGGCTGTTGAATTTTCTGCCATGGCGGGCGTAGATCTCGTTCCTCGCCAACGTCAGCTGTTCCGCCGTCAGGCTCTCCAGCTCCGAGGCGGTATACAGCCTTGCGGCGCTCTCCGGCAGAATGTAGTCCGCTGTGGAGACCACCTGGGACTCCACCACCGTCACGAGGCAGTCTGCCGTCAGGACCTGCCCGTCCGACAGAGTCACCGTGGCGGTCACCGTGGCTTTGCCGACGGCGACGCCCCAGGCCTCACCGTCCTCGGCCCGGCAGATGCTCTCATCGTTGGAGCTCCAAACCGTGGATAAAATGGTAATGTCCGCCGGCAGCGTTTCGTTTACGGATACGTTGAGCTCCCGGTAGTGGCGCAGGGACGCCGTTACCTCCGTGCGGTTGATCGACAGCGTATAGGTACCCGTTTTCGCAGGCTCTGTCTGCGCCGCGGGCGTGGTTTCCGTTTCCGGCTGGGTCTCCGCTTCCGTCTGCGCTTCGGGCTCCGTCTGCGTTTCCGTTGCTGCCGCAGTCTCGGCCTGTGTTTCCGCTGTGGTCGCGGTTTGCGTTTCCGCCGTGGTCTCGGCCAGCGTATCCGCCGTGGTCTCCGTCTGCTCCGGCTGACCGGCGGTCTTTGCCGCTTTTCCGGCGGAGACGATAATCAGGACGAAAATCAGCACAATAATCAGGAGCACCGCCACAATGGACAGGGTGTTGATCAGCCGCCGCCGCGCGATCCCTTTTTTGGAATAGCGGCGCGGCTGCCGGCTGCCGGGCTCGCCCTCCTGCGGCGTGCAGCGCGCACCGCAGTATTTGCATACGGTACTGCCATCCGGCAGCTCTTTCCCGCAGATTTTACAGATCATTGTCGTTTCCTCCTGTCGTGCGTTACACGCTTATTATACGGAGAAAAGCCGTGCGCGTCAATGCGTGATCTGTGCGGTTTTCAAAATTCGACGGGAAGCGATTGAGCTTTTCTCGGGTCTGTGTTAAACTGACAAAAAAACAGGAGGACCCTATGGAACAGGAAATCACCTTCGAAATGAATCTGGACGGCAGGCAGGTCACCTGCACGGTACTCTTCACGTTTTCCTCCGAGGAGACCGGCGCCAACTATATGCTTTACACGCCGGATCCGCCGGACGGCAAGGAGACGCGCCTGATGGCCGCCCGCTTTGATCCCAGCAATCTCGCCTCGCTCTATCCGCTGCAGGGCGACGCAGACCGGGCCGTTGTGCAGAGCTTTATCGACTACGTTTCCGCGCAGACCGCGGACGGCCTGCCTGGGGAGACGGGCGGCGACGTACCCTCTGAGGAAAAGCCCTGCTCCTGACAGCATGGCCGGAAGGGAATCCCTTCTGAATCTATGGGTTTTGCTTGATTAATTCCGCTTTTTTGCGGAATTTTTGTATCCTTTTTCTCTTGTTCTTCCGGTTCCGTCCGCTTATAATACGCACGGGAATAGCTCGCCGGAAAAAGTGACGCTCCGGCACTGGAAAGAAGACTGTGTTTTTATGAATAGGACCAACGAGATCGACATGTGCAGCGGTCCCGTGACCGGAAAAATTGTTCGTTTCGCGATCCCCCTGATGCTCTCCGGCATGCTGCAGCTACTGTTCAATGCAGCGGATGTTATTGTTGTGGGGCGGTATTGCGGCAGCGTCGCGCTTGCCGCAGTCGGCTCTAACGGCGCGGTCATCAACCTGACCGTCAACCTTTTTGTTGGCATCTCTGTCGGCACCAACGTGTTGGTGGCCAGGAGCAGCGGCCGACAGCACGCGGACAGCGTGTTCCGCGCCGTCCACTCCGCGATCCTTTTGTCGTTTCTTCTCGGTATTTTTACAGGTGTGTTCGGAGCCGTCTATGCGCCGCAGGTGCTGCGCCTGCTCAGCGTGCCGGACGACATTTTGATACTGGCCACGCTGTATCTGCGCATCTACTTCATCGGCATCCCCGCCACGGTGGTTTACAACTTCGGCGCGGCGATTTTGCGCGCTGTCGGCGACACAAAAAATCCTCTCTATTTCCTGACCGCAGCCGGGATTCTGAACGTGATCTGCAATCTGCTGCTGGTTCTGGTGTTCCATCTGGACGTGGCGGGCGTGGCCATCGCCTCGGCGCTCTCCCAGTATCTGGCGGCCGCGCTGGTACTGCGCTGTCTGATGCGGAAGGAGTCAAGCTGCCGGCTGAGCCTCCGAATGCTGCGGCTTTATAAGCGGGAGACGCTGGAGATGGTCCGTATTGGCATTCCTGCCGGCCTGCAGAGCACAATTTTCTCCATCTCCAATGTATTAATTCAGTCCGCCATCAACGTTTTCGGCGCCGCCGTGATCGCGGGCAACGCCGCCGGAGCCAATTTGGATCAGCTGGTCTACATCGCCATGAATGCGTTTCACCACGCGGCGGTATCCTTTATCAGCCAGAACACCGGCGCGGGAAAGACGGAACGGATCTCCAAAATCGCCGTCAGCTGCTGCCTGCTTGTCTGCGGCGTCGGCATTGTGCTCGGCGGCCTCTTCTATCTCTTAGGCAACCAGCTGCTTTCCATCTATACAAAGGATGCGGACATCATCGCCGCCGGGATGATCCGGCTGCGTTGGGTCTGTTTGCCTTATTTCCTCTGCGGACTCATGGACGTCGGCTGCGGCATTGTCCGCGGGCTGGGACACGCCTGGCTGCCGATGATCGTCAGTACGCTGGGCGCATGCGTTCTCCGAATCATCTGGATCTACACGATTTTTGCCTGGAATCCCCGGCTGGATATCCTGTACAGCTCCTATCCGATCTCCTGGCTGCTGACCGCCGCCGTACATCTGATCTGTGCAGCGGTACTGCTCCGCTACCTGAAGCTTCGCCACCAGCCGGCCTTTCAGGGTATGTCCGATTTTTCCACCGCGCATCAGCTCGGCTGATGCACCCGCCCCCATCGCCCGGCAATTTTGGAAAGGAGATGCACCATGGAGCTTATGCTCACCGCCGTCACAGATGAGGAAATCAGCAGCTTTTCCAAATTTTTGCACAGCATGACCTGGGACAAGGTGGTTCCGGTCGTCATCATTCTGGCAGTGTCGCTGGTTCTCATTAAGCTTTTCACCATGGCGTTTAACAAGGCGATTGCGCACTCCAAGCTGGATGAAACCCTGCGGCCGCTTTGCCGCACTGCGTTCAAGACGCTGCTGATCTCGATTGCCATATTGATTTCCGCCGGTACGCTCGGTCTCGACGTCTCCGCTTTGGTGGCCATCCTCAGCGTGGCTTCTCTGGCGATTTCCCTGGCCTTGCAGGACTTCCTGGCCAACATGGTCGGCGGGCTGGTGATCCTAACCGCCCACCCCTTTCGCATCGGCGATTATGTGGACATCTCCGGCACCGCCGGCACAGTCCGGCGGATTGGTCTGACCTATACGGATTTGCGGACGCCCGGTAACCAGGACGTCCATGTCCCCAACCGGCAGGTTTCCGATTCCACAGTCATCAACTTTACCGCCGCAGGGACCCGGCGGTTTGAAATTACCGTCTCCGTCTCCTATGACGCGGAGACGGAGGCTGTCAAGGCCGCCCTGCTGCGGACCTGCGAACGGGAGGGCATTCTGGCGGATCCGGCTCCGGAGGCGCACCTCTCCGGCTACGGCGACAGCGCCGTCCAGTATGTGCTGCGCGGCTGGACCACGGCGGAACGGTATTGGGAGGTCTACTATGCCGTTCTGGAGAGCATCAAGCCGACGCTCAGAGAGGCGGGCATGTCCATGACCTATCCGCAGCTCAACGTCCATCTGCTGGATTCGTAAAAACCTGCGGTAATCTCATGGGCGTGTACAAATCGGCGAAAGCGGAAGAAAAACTCTTGACAAGCCGAAGGAAAACCGGTATAATGCTCATGCTTGCCTGAGATGCCGGTATAGCTCAGTTGGTAGAGCAGCTGATTTGTAATCAGCAGGTCGGGGGTTCGAGTCCGTCTACCGGCTCCACCAGCCAATCAGCATAAGTGCATAGGGGGGAATTCCCGAGTGGCCAAAGGGGACAGACTGTAAATCTGCTGTCAATGACTTCGGTGGTTCGAATCCACCTTCCCCCACCATAAAAGACACTCAGTGGATTTGTATGATCCCTGAGTGCCTTTTTTGTCTTGTCTATTTAAAAGCCCATAATACAAGGAAAAAGCGAGACAAGGTGTTGAAAACACGCGTCCTGTCGCGCTTTTTTTCGTGCCGGGGTTTTGCTGCTCTCCGTGAAACGCCTGCGAGCAAGTATCGGGATGCTCCATACTGCTTTTCAGAACAGGCTACCGCGATTCATGGCACGGAGCATCTCAGCGAAAGAGGCGGCCTACACAGCACTCCATGCTGTGCGGAATACACTGACTGGCGCTTTCCGCATATTGCATCTGGGAAAGCCCCAAAAACGAACACGAGAATGAAGTTACGCACAGAAGCAGAATCATCAATCATTTTGGTTCATTACAACAAATCACACCCGACATGATTGCAAATTAAAATGACTATTTACAAAAAAATGAATTGCTTTTATAATATATACAACTACTCATCAGTGATGAGTTAAGAGAAATGAAGGAAAAAGAAGGGAGTATTTAAAATGCAAGATTATCTACAAATTGCGAACAGTGGCTGGATGTGGTTTGCTGCAATCGTACCCATGGGCGTATTAGCCTGGCAGGTAATTCTGTTGCTCAAAAAGTCGCTGAAAGAAGGAAAGCAACTCGGTGTTACGCACGGACAAATCAAAAGCGCTGTCATTGGCAGTGCAACTGCCTCTTTGGGGCCGTCCATGTCTATTTTAGCCGGGTTGCTGACACTGATGGTCATGATGGGCGGACCGATCGCTTGGATGCGGCTTTCCTACATTGGTGCAGTCATGTTTGAAATGACATCTGCCGATGTTGGCGCACAGGCTGTTGGCGTTGCCTTTACCAAGGAAACCATGACGGCGCAAGCATTTGCAAACGGCGTCTGGGCCATGGTTCTCGGTTCCATTGGTTGGATTATTGTCTCGGGTCTTTTCACAGATAAAATTGATAAACTCCGTACTGTAGTATCCAGAGGAAATGACAAAATGCTTCCTATTATTACTGCAGGTGCCACACTCGGCTGCTATTGTTATCTGACATTCGCAAAAATGTATCCTGTAGCCATATCCAACAAGTCTCTCTTTGCGGTGATCGGCGGTGCGTTATCCATGTTCCTCCTTTCTCTGATCAAGAAAAAGTACCATGTAAACTGGATTTCTTCATGGGGCGCCACGATTTCAATGGTTGTTGGATTAGCCTTTGCGGCAGTTGTATAATTTACAGGGAGGGATTAAAATGAACGAAAAGAGTGTACAGGCAACTTCCGTCAGCAGCTTTAAGAATGACTACATCCCCTATTGCGTAAAATGGGGCCGCTTAACAAGTCTATTCGGCGTTGCGGCAAGCTTCCTCCCGGTCATCATTCTTGCTGTGATCTTTAGAGTCATGCCGACATGGGAAGCGATTGCGGCGGCAGCTACAATTCGTGTCAGCGCGTGTCTTGTTTATTACTTTATCGAACCGATTTCGTATCAGCCCGTTTTAGGCATCCCCGGCACATACATGGCATTCCTTTCAGGCAATATCTCCAACCTGCGCGTTCCCTGCTCATCGGTTGCGCAGAAAGCTGCAGGCGTTCAGGAAGGCACACCGGAAGGAACGGTATTTTCCACCATCGGCGTTGCAGTATCCATCGTAGTGAACCTCTTGATTCTCACAGCAGGCGTCCTGCTTGGATCTCAGATTCTCAGCATGATTCCCTCTTCGTTCCTGAGCCTGCTTACGTATATGGTCCCCGCTCTTTATGGCGCAATGCTGATGCAGATGATCATGTATGCTCCGAAGATGGCAGCGATTTCCGTTCCGCTTGCAATTGTTACCATGGTCCTCAGCAATCATGGCGTGATTCCTTCTTCAATTGCAATTCTCATTAACGTATTTGGATCTGTTCTGCTTGGGATCCTGTTCCAGAGAAAGGATTGGGCAAAGCAGGAAGGAAGTCAGGAATAAAATGAGCAACATAGAATATCTGGCCGCTGTAGATGCCAGAGAAGAGAGGCTCATCGCGCTTTCCAAAAAAATATGGGAATACGCCGAGCCCGGGTTTAAAGAAGTAAATTCATCCAGAGCAATTGCGGATTACCTGGAAGCCGAAGAATTCAAGGTGGAACTTGGCGTTGGGACCGTGCCAACTGCCATTCGTGCGGAATATGGTTCCGGCCACCCTGTCATTGCGTTTTTGGGCGAATATGACTCTCTTCCAAATTTAAATCAGAAGGTTGCAGATCATAGAGACCCCATGTACCCGGATGATCCAAATCGCGCGGGGCATGGCTGCGGACACAACAATCTGGGCGTCGGTTCTCTTGGGGCGGCACTTGTTCTAAAGGACGCGATCAAGGCCGGCAAACTCAAAGGCACGGTAAGATATTATGGATGCCCGGCAGAAGAGCTTCTTGCAGGCAAGGTGTTCATGGTCAGAGACGGCGCGTTTGAAGGTGTCGACTGCGCACTCACATGGCACCCGGGTGATTTTGTGGGATGCTGGGGCGCCTGCTACACCTGCATGAACTCCGCAAAATTTCATTTCCATGGGAAAGCAGCGCATGCGGCCGGTCATCCGTTCGATGGGCGCAGCGCACTCGACGCTGTGGAATTGATGAACGTATCGGCAAACTACATGCGGGAGCATGTGAAAACAGACGTCAGAATCCACTATGCGACAATCAGCGGCGGGCAGCCGAATACCGTTCCGCCCGAATGCACGGTATGGTATTATGTCAGGGCACCGAAGCGAAAAGATGTGGATGAAGTGTATCGCTGGCTCGTAGACTGCGCCAAAGGCGCCGCGCTCATGACGCAGACCACATTCGACATTGAGTTTCTAACCGGCTGCCATGAGGTTCTTCCCAACAATGTGCTGGAAAAGGTCATGCACGATTCTCTGATGGAAGTTGGCGCGCCCAAGTACACAAAGGAAGATTACGAGTTCGCAGAAGACATTGCAAGAACCTATCCCGAAGTTCTTGAACGGATGAGAAATGTGATGAAAGAGCGCTATCATACGGACAGCGACGGGAAATATCTCTGCGACGTCGTAATAGACCCCATCATCGAAAACAGAGACGTGGCTCCCGGTTCGACCGACGTCGGCGATGTCAGCCATGTTGTGCCGACCTATCAGATTTATTGCGGGGCGCAGGGGCTTGGCTCTCCGGGGCACTCGTGGCAGATGACCGCCTACAGCGGAGGCCATGTGGGCTTTGCCGGGATGATCTGTGCCGCGAAGGCTCTGGGCCTTGCCGGAATTAAGCTTCTGGAGAATCCGTCGCTTGTGGATGCCGCATGGGAAGATTTCCATGCCAATAATCCGGATGCGTATGTCTCTCCGCTGCCGGCGGACCTCAAACCCAATGTTGCGCAAGTGAAAGAAAATTGATGCAAAAGGTGAACTATGAGTAACGTATTATGGCTATCCAAAGAGGATATTCGGAAGACGGGTGTTTGCGATATCGCAGATGCCGCTGCGATTGTGGACGAGACATTCCGGCTTTATCACGAGGACCGGGCAATCGTTGCGCAGGAAGTACCGTTGCGTCTGAGCTCCAATGGAAGCGATCGTGCTTGTTATTCATTGCCCGCATACGTTGGAGGCAACTTCAACGTATGCGGCATCAAGTGGACCGCCCACGGCGGGCCGGTGCCGGCAGACAGCCGGGAATCCCGGATCAAGGCGTGCGTTGTGCTAAACGATCCTGATACCGGGGATCCGATTGCTGTGATGAACAGCACCGAAATCGGCGCCGCCCGAACCGGCGCAGTCACCGCGCTGGCATTAAAACAGCTGGCGCCCGAAAAAGTAAGCAAGCTGGCACTGTGCGGTGCCGGCGGGCAGGCAGAGTGGCAGCTTCAGGCCGCTTTGCTGGCATTTCCGGACATCAAAGAAATCGCAGTCTGGAGTCGGGGATATCAAAGAGCTGTCACCTTGGTAAACCGCTATGAAAAAGAAAGCAAAACAAGCTTCCTCCCGACGCCAAGCGTAGATGAAGCGGTGAAAGACGCCGATGTGATTATTGGTGCAACGTCTGCCCCGGAGCCTTACCTGACGCCGGACAGACTTCAGTCTGCCTCCCTGTATTGTCACATCGGGTTTCATGAACTATGCGCCGACTCCATCCAACTGTTTCGGTACTTTGTGTTTGATTCCTGGGAAGCAGGCAAACAGAGCAGCGGACAATCCATATTCAGGATGTACCGAGAGGGCCTGTTCCGCGAATCAAAGGTAACGGGCCTCTTGGGTGCCATTCTTTCCGGGCAGTTGTCGGTTCCGCGCGGAACACCGGAAGCAAAAGTCATGTTTGATGCGTTCGGGCTTCAGATTTTTGACGTTGCGCTTGCAAAGGAAGCATATAACAGAGCGAAAAGGAAGAATTTAGGGGAATTGCTTGAATGGTAGTTTTCTTGAATTTACAAAGGTAAAGAATGTGAATAATATTTTTGACGAACCGATCAATCGCAAAGGAACAAACTGCTCAAAATTTGACGGCTTAATTGCGCAGTTTGGAACGGAGGATATTCAGCCTCTTTGGATTGCCGACATGGATTTTCCTGTTGCACAGGAAATCACGGATGCAATCAGGAAAAGAGCGGAGCATCCAGTTTATGGATATAATACTGTCCCGGCAGGCTATTATGAGTCATTTGCAGCGTGGCAGAAAAAGCACACCGGTTGGGAGGTGGATACCGAATGGATTTGCCATACGCCCGGTGTGCTCACCGCGCTCTCCACAGCGATCCTAGCCTTTACCGAAAAGAACGACAGCATTTTAATACAGCCGCCCGTCTATTTCCCATTCAGCAGCACCATAGAGGCGCTGGGAAGAAATGTGCTGAATAACCAACTGAACTACAAAGACGGCTATTTTACAATTGATTTTGACGATCTGGAGAGGAAGGCAAAACAGGCCAGTCTGTTTGTTTTCTGCAGCCCGCATAATCCCTCCGGAAGAGTCTGGACCAAAGAAGAGCTGGAAAGAATCGAATCCATTTGCCGGAAAAATAATCTGATGGTTTTTTCCGACGAGATTCACAGCGATATTGTGTATCCGCCGAACAAGCACTCTGTATTTGCCGATCTTTCCGCGTGGAGCAAAGAAAACTGCATCGTTGCAATGGCTCCCAGCAAAACCTTTAACATCGCCGGCCTTGAGGCATCGTATATTTCCATTCCAAATCAGGAAAAGCGGAAAAAATACCAGTACCTTTTAAGGTTCGGGCTTCATGTGGCAAACGGAAATACCTTTGGAATCGCAGCGGCGCAGGCAGCCTATGAGCATGGTGAGAGATGGTACGGACAACTGCTGGACTATCTGAATGACAACAGAGAATACCTTGACCGTGCCCTCCAGGAAAATGTTCCCCAGGTGCGGCTGGTGAAGTCGGAAGCTACCTATATTCTGTTCCTGGATATGACGGCCCTCGGCATGAATACGGAAGAGCTGAAAGATTTTGTCCTGCATAAGGTGCGGGCCGCGCTAAACATTGGGGCGACGTTCGGACCGGGCGGAGAGGGCTTTATGCGGATTAATATTGCCACGCAAAGGGCGAACCTCGAGAAATTTGTGGAAAGACTTCGAAACGAGGTTTTGCGGCTGTATGACTAAGGGAACTCCTCACATCAGCCATTACCTCCCGATTCTGCTCGTAACCCTGATTTGGGGTTCGATGGGGATCATTTCCACCTGTGCGCTGGAAGAATTTTCGCCGATTGCCGTTCTGTGTTTGCGGAGCGGCGTCGGTGCGCTGATCCTGTTTCCGTTTGCGCGCTTACATGGAGGTGCGGTAATTCCCGCAAAAGAAGACCGTGTCCTTTTGGCAATTCTGGCGGTTGTCGGCGTTGTGCTTTGCAATTATCTGTATTTTTATGCGTTGCAGCATACCCTTCTTACCAATGTGGCGATCATATATGCCTTCGGCCCGATTATCACCGCGCTGCTTGCCGCCATTTTTTTGAAAGAAGCAATCAGACAGAGCAGGACAATCGGGATGCTCCTGGCCTTTGCCGGGGTCGTCATCCTGCTGACAGACGGTCATCCGACGCAGGGCGTTTTGATTTCGTTTGACAAGGGAAATTTTGCGGAGCTTCTTTCCGCGGCGTGTCTGGCCGTGTATACCATCCTCAGCAAAAGAGTGAAGAACACCCCCATCGAATGCGTCGTTTTTTGGCTCATGACCATCAGCTTTTTCATTACGCTCCCCATGGCGTATTTGCTGGACGGCGGAATCAATCTGCGTGCAAGCCCAAAGGCGTGGCTTGCGATTCTGTATCTCGGTGTGCTTTGCTCGGGCTTTGGATATTTGCTTCAGCAAAAGTCAATCAAAACCATCGGCGCCGCTTCGTCATCCGCATTTTTGAATGGGATCAGCCCAATCACAATACTGTCTGCGGCCATTTTCCTGAAGGAGCCAGTAACAGCGGCGCAAATCGTGTGCATGCTTGTGATCTTTGCCGGCGTGTTTCTCAACGCGGCGAACAAAACGCTCCTCTGGCGCAGAAAAAATGGAACACTTTAGCGTTTCATTTGCAAAGATAGATTGACTTAAATGATTTGCGACGATACAATTTAATAGAAGGATTTTTAAAGTATCGGAGAATCTACCAGTGACATATTATCTCAAAAACATTGAATATAAAATATTACAGCTGATCTCGGAGCAGGATACCCCGCTTGGCGCAGGGTTTATCTTTGATTCTCTGCTCAATGAGGGCGAGCTGATTCTCAGCGAAGCTACAATCGGAAGATATTTGAGGAGATTTGAACAGCAAGGTTATTTGGCGAGCGAACGATATCACGGTCGGTCAAAGGGTCGCGTTATCACGGAAAAAGGAAGAATGAGGCTGAAGGACCTCGTATATAAAGAGCAGCAGCGGCAGTCCATCAGCGATGTGATGAGCTTGCTGGATGGAAGCCTGGATGAACATTTACGAAACGTGCTCGTCGCAAGAAAAATCGTGGAACCGGAAATGGCCGCGTTGGCAGCACAAAATGCGAAAGAGGAAAACCTGGTTGCGATTCGGAGAGTACTGGAAGAAATGGACAGGCTGACCGCGGAGGGCAAAAGCATGGCGCCGACCGACGAGCCGTTTCATACGGAAATTGCCCGCGCTTCCGGGAATCCAATCATCGAATCGATCCTGAAGATCGCGCGTACGGATCAGGACCATTCTCCGGAAATCGAGTATATTATTTCTTCCTCTGTGCGAAAGGTTCCCAGCGACCATTGGAGTATCTATAAGGCGATTGAGGAGCATAACCCGGAAAAAGCAAAAAAAATCATGATACGGCATATTGAAAACATCATCCAAAAGCTGGACGAATACGAGAAAAACAATCAGGCAAACGGCGAATCCTGACATTGTTGATCGCAAACAAGATTTAATGAAGCGGAAGGAGAGTTCAACATGAAAGTAATTTCCACAAGAGAAGCTCCAGCGGCCATCGGGCCATATTCTCAGGCTGTTTCCGCCAAAGGACTGCTTTTTACATCGGGGCAGAGCGGCTTAATTCCCGAAACGGGCGTCCCTGCAGGTGACACAATTGAAGTCCAGGCAGATCAGTGCTGCCGTAATATCGAAGCAATTCTCAAGCAGAGCGGTTTGGGCTTTGAAAATGTCATCAAAACCACCTGTTTCCTCGCAGACATGAGCGATTTTGCGGTATTCAACGGGATATATGCAAAGTATTTCGTGGGAAAGCCCGCAAGATCCTGCGTTGCAGTCAAGACGCTTCCCATGGGGCTGCTTTGCGAAATCGAAGCGATTGCGGAACAATCATGTGATTAAACGATCACGGGGGATGCCGTGGAGTTTCTGTGAAAAGCGTGCTATCAAAAACAGCCAAAAAATATGCCGTTCCAGTTGTGAAAACAGCATGGAACGGCATATCTTTTTGGCGGAAGGATACTGTTCTCCCATGAAAAGGTGGAAACAATGATTTGCATGCCGGGTGACCGGTCATGTTTGCGAAGAGCCGCCTCCCCAAGGTTGTTCCAGCCTCAGGAGAGACGGCTTTTTTCGCTAGTCAGGGCGGCGCCGCTGCCGCGGAAGCCCGCCTGTCGGCCGGTCAGGGGGCTAATTTGATGTCGGGCAGCGGCAAGCGGGGGCGAAGATGACCAAAGACGACGCTGTCAATAAAGTCTATGCAGCGACTGATGTTGCCATCGGTTTTAAAGCGCTGGTCGCCGTGGCAGGCGCCATCCAGCAATTCCAGCACGGCGCGACGCTGGCCGCAGACGTGGTTGATCTTTTTGCTCATGCAGACAGACTGGGTATATACCACAACGGCGTCGGCGGTCCCGTGCTGGTAGAGTGCAGGCGGGAAATCCGGCGAAATATAGGCGATGGGGCTGGCCGCCAGAGAGAGAAGCGGGTTGTCCATCACCGGGACGCCCAGCAGAATATTTTGCGGACAGGCGCAATCCACCGCGTTTTCAATATCTAGCTCCGGTATAAATTCCTCGGGCGTCATATTGCATTCCAATTCCAACTGGTAAAGATTTGACGGCGCGTACCAGGCCACCAGAGCATCCACCCGGCTGGATTTCCCGGCGTTTCCGGTGGAATAATCCTCTAAGATACCCCGTCCGCCGGTAGCTGCCAGCATATTGGAAAGGTGTCCGCCCGCCGAGTTGCCCCACACGACGAGTTTGTCGGTGTTCAGACAATACTCGTCCGCATGGGCGCGCAGATAGCGGACGGCGGATTTCACATCGTAGATCTGAGCTGGCCAGCGGGCCTCCAGCGCGAGCCGGTAGTTCAGCGCCGCCAACGCATAGCCCTGAGACGGCAGCTTAAAGATGGACGCCGTGGATTCGGAGCGTTTGTCGTCGGCCACCCACCCCCCGCCGTGGACGAATATCACCAGGGGAAACGGCCCCTCGCCGTTCTCCGGCAGGATAAGATCCAGCTTTTGGGCCGGGCTCTGCGCGGCATAAGGAACATCCAACCACTTGCGGCTGAACTGGGACATATCAATCAGCTTGGATTTCACTGCGCCTCCTCCTTTTGATTCTCTTCTGCTCTTCCGGTATTCATGGCGGCGAAGATCCCGAATGCCTCCGCAATGCTGGACAGCCGTCCCTCCAGCGCCGACGACCGGTTTTCTCGATCATTCATGGAGACATCCAGCTTCACCGAATGGAGTTTCTTAAACGTGGAGGGTGAAATCCCGGTAAATTTTTTGAACGTCCGGTTAAAGTGGCTGATGTTGATAAAACCCACCCGAGCGGAGGTCAGGGAAATCTCCATATCGCTGTAGGAAAAATAGATGGCAGCCTGGCGGATGCGGACAAAGTTCAGATACTCAATGATGGTGATGTCGGTATCCTTTTTAAAGGCGGAGCAGATATAATTTCTATTGTAGCCGATGGAGCTTGCGATCATATCCAGATTGATCTGTTGGGTGTAGTTTTGCTCAATATAACTCATGATCAAAACGGTGATCTCGGAAAAGCCAGTGGTGTCGATCAGCTGAGAATTCCTGGCATGAGGGGCAGACTCGTATCTCTCTCTGGTCAAATAGGTAATCAGCGCATAGACGGTGGCCTCCGCCGCATCGGAACATTCCGAAATGCGCGACAGGCCGTTGTCCACGATGAACCGAACCATCTCCTCCAGAACCGAATTCCCCGTAAAGACAGGGCCGCAGTCAAATAAATTATCCCTGGATTTTTCATCATAGAGAGAGAATTTGACCTCATAGCAGGTGACAGTTTCTCCTGTGGTCTTGGCCAGCTCATGCAGCGTGCGGGGGGGGACGATAAAACAGACACCTTTTTTTGCAACACATTTTTTCTTGTCAATGGAAAAGGTCGTTTTTCCATTCAAAAAATAAAACAAATGATAATATTCGTGCGAGTGAGGGCGAATGCCCCAGCCATTGGGCCACTCAGCCCGTTCCACCCACAAAATCTTTACTTTTCTATCCACGTTGCACCTCAACAGCCTCCGGCAATGATATGTCCCTGCGGTCTATCGTTTATTATAGCAATAATTTTTCCCGATGCAAGAGGAATTAGCACCAAAAACTAAATATAAGCAAAGAATTTTTTTATATTTCGAAAAAATAACAAATAAAAATGAAAATAAATCAAAATAGTTGAGATTTTCTATTGACGTTTTGGAATCAGCGCTATATAATTGGGAAAAGTGAATTTTAGCAAATTAATTTAAAGGAGAACGTTGATGGAACCGCATTTTTATGAAAATATGATTAGAAAGACATTTATTGACTTCTATCAGACAAAAGAATTTGAGAAGCAGCCCGTGGTCATGCATAAGGCCAAGGGCGTTTACCTCTGGGACGTGGAGGGGAAGCGGTACTTTGACGGCATTGGGGGCGTGTTTGTGGCTACGCTGGGCCACGGACATCCCAGGGTTCTGGAGGCATTGAGAAAGCAATCGGAGATTTTAGCGCTGGCGCCTCCGCTGCACAGCGTGTCGGATGTGACGCTGAAATTTGTGGAGCGGTTGGGCCAGGTGTCACCAGGAAATCTAAACTACATCAAATCCTTCTGCGGCGGATCAGAATCCATCGAGGGTGCGTTGAAGCTGGTGCGGCAGTATTACAGGCAGACCGGCCGGCCGGACAAGATGAAGGTCGTCTCGAACTATCTCAGCTATCATGGCGGCACGTTCGGGGCCCTTTCGGCAGGCGGCAGCGATCGGAAGGCAAAATTCGAACCGCTGATGGGCGGCTTCGTTAAGAGTTTCTCCCCCAAGCAGCTGCGGGACGAGTTCGGCAGCTGGGAGGAGACCTGCCGCTTCTCTGCCAAGCTGGTTGAAAAAGTCATCGTCAGTGAAAATCCTGACACTGTGGGCGCGGTGCTGGTGGAGCCCATCTGCAACACTGCGGGCATCATCACTCCCACTGAGGAGTATTTCCATATCCTGCGGGAGATCTGCGACAAGTACGATGTGATGTTGATTCTGGACGAGGTGCTTACCGGCTTCTGCAAGACGGGAGACATGTTTGCCGCGCAGACCTTCCATGTGGTTCCGGACATTCTTTGTTCAGGCAAGGGGCTCTCCGGCGGCGTGATTCCCATGGGCGCGTTTATGGCCAGAGAGGACATCGCCGACGCGTTCTATGGTGAAGAGGCGGACCAGGTGCAGTTCGCCCACGGCCATACATATGCCAACTTCCCGCTGGGCGACGCCGTCGCCACTGAGGTGATCAACATCATGGAGGACGAGCATCTGGCCGAGCGTGCCAGGGTGCTCAATGGGCGGCTGGTAGAGCGGCTGGAGGGCCTTAAAAAATACGGCGTCATTCGCGAGGTCAGAGGCAAGGGCGTGCTGCTGGGCGTGGAGCTGGTGGCCGATCCTGTGACCAACGAGCCGTTCCCAGCCGACAATAAACTGGGCAGCGCGCTAAAAAAGACTGCCATCCAAAACGGGCTCATCATGCGGATTGATCCCGACTGGTTCGCGATCGCGCCCCCGCTTGTGTCCACCGATGCGGAGATTGACGAACTGTGTGATCTGATCGAAAAGAGCTTGACGGATGCCATCAAGCTGGTGCGCAGAGAAGCGAACCATTTGCCGAACGCGAAGTAGATGTGTATAGAATACACGTTTATGATATGAAAAGTAATGGAGGGCAAAAAATGAAAAAGGCGTTTGCAATTATGTTAACGGCAGCAATGATACTCTCGGTACTTTTAAGCGGATGCGGAAACAAGGACACGGCTGAGGCAGGCGAGACTGCGGCGGCCGAGGCTGAGACAAGCGAGGTCGCGGCCGGCAAGGACACTCTGACCATTGCCTACACCACGGAACCAGACTCGCTGTACTGCTTCGGTACGACCAAAAATATGGCAGAAAAAATGTGTGCAAATATCTATGCCACCCTGCTAAAGTTCGACAACAACTATCAGATTGTCCCCTATGTGGCCAAGAGCTGGGAACTGGCCGATGACGACGTTACATATACCTTCCACCTGAGAGACGACGTGTATTTCCACGACGGCAAGCATATGACCTCCGCGGATGTGGTCTACTCCCTGCAGGCGGCCAAGAGCTCCGCGTACTCCTCCTATTTTCTGGAGTATGCCGACACCATCACCGCCTTGGATGAGTACACCGTGCAGATCCACCTCAGTTCCCCCTACGGTGCGTTTCTGAACATGCTATGCGAGCCATTTCTGGGCATCATCAACGAGGATTCCTATAACGAGCTGGGCGATAAATTTGCCCAATGCCCCGTTGGCTCCGGCCCGTATAAGGTGGTGTCCTGGGACGCCGGCTCCAAGCTCACCCTGGAGGCTTTCGATCAGTTCTTTGAGGGGGAAGCCCCCATTAAGAACGTGGTTGTCAAGTTCATTCCCGATCCCAGCACCCAGCTCATTTCTCTGGAAAACGGCGAGGTGGACGTAGCCGACAGCATCGCCACCAACAACATCACCTCCGTGGAGGACGACAGTAAGCTGGCCATATCCAAGACCGCCTCCGCCAAGTACAACTACATGGGCTTCAATAACCAGAGTGAGTTGTTCAAAAATCAGAAACTGCGCCAAGCCATCAACTATGCGATCAATACCGACGCGATCATCATGATCGCCCAGGATGGTATCGCCGACCACGCCCTGTGTACCATTAGCGATCAGGCTTTCGGATATCCCAGGGACATGCAGGGCTATTCCTATGACGTGGCCAAAGCGCAGGAACTGCTAAACGAATCCGGACTGGAGAACGTCCAGTTTGACATCATATGCTCCAACGAGGTCTCCAAGAAGGTTGGCGAAGCCATCCAGTCCGACCTGGGTAAGATCGGCATTACCGTCAGCATCAGCATGCTGGAATCCGGCGGCTATTATGATGCGCTGGGCAAGAGCAGCTTCGACGCGTTCATCGGCTCCTGGTCCGACTCCCTGATGGACGCAGCTTCTGTCGTAGGGATGCGTTATGGCAGCAGCTATGTAGGCGATCCCGGCAACTACATCTGGCTGATGGACAAAAATGTGGACGACCTGATCAAAGCCGGCGAGGTGCAGACCGATTCGAAACAGCGCGCAGCGACCTACGCCGAGCTATTCCAGTATGTTCACGATCAGGCGTTTGAAGTGCCGCTGTTCTATAGTATCTCCAATCTGGGCTATGCCAAGGATCTGAAGGGCGTTCAGGCGCTCACCACCGGCATCTATTATTATAATAACTGGAGTTGGTAACCCGGCCGCGCCGCGCCGGAGGCGCCCTGCTTCCGGCGCGGGATTCAAGCAACAGCACATCAGAAAGGCGGTTATGAGATGTTCAGGTATATCGTAAAGCGCGTGCTGCTGATCATCCCTGTGATTATTGGAATCAGCATATTGATCTTTTCTATCATGCAGCTTGCCCCCGGTGACCCCGTAAAGCTGATGCTTGGGGAGCGGGCCACCGAGGAAGCGCAGACGCAGCTCCGGCAGGAATTGGGCCTGAACAAACCCAAAGTGGTTCAATACTTCAATTATATGACCAAGGTGGTCACCAAGGGAGACTTCGGTATCTCCTATACATCCAAGCGACCCGTAATTGACGAGATCAAGGTGCGCTTCCCCGTCACCGTCAGGCTGTCGGTCTATGGTATCCTGATTGCCATTCTGGTAGGAATCCCGGTGGGCGCGATCTCGGCGATTAAGCCGTATAGCCCGTTTGACAAGGCTGCCACAGTGTTGACACTGATCGGCACCTCTATTCCGCCCTTCTGGTTGGGCCTGATGATGATTCTGATCTTTTCACTGGGGCTGCGGATGTTCCCCTCCAACGGCATCGACGGCTGGATCAGCTATGTCTTGCCGTCGATTACCCTCTCGTCTGTGACCATTACCTATCTGGTCCGAGTGACCCGCTCCTCCCTGCTGGATATGCTCCGAGAGGACTTTGTTCGCACCGCACGATCGAAAGGCATCTCCGAGCGAAGGGTCATCGTGAAGCACGCGTTCGGTAACGCGCTGATTCCGGTCCTGACTACGGCCGGGCTGCAATTTGGCTACATGCTGGGCGGCTCGGTTATTACGGAGACGGTCTTTGCCATACCGGGCTTGGGAAGGCTTTTGGTGACGGCCATCCGCAATTCGGATATCAACACGGCCATGGGCTGCTGCCTGCTGCTGGCAACATCCTTTAGTCTGGTTAACCTGGCGGTGGATTTGCTGTACGCCCTGTTGGATCCCCGGATCAAGGCGCAGTACAGTAGCAGGAGTAAACGGGTGAGCGTATGAAAAAAAACGACAGCGTGATGTACGCGTATTACCAGTCCAATATGAATGCCAACCAAAGCGGCGGCGGGGTGGACGAGTCGGGACAACAGTACCGCAAGCAGAGTCAGACCAAGGAGGTCTGGCGGCGCTTCAAGAAGAACCGGCTGGCCGTTGTGGGTCTGGTCATTCTGGTCGTGCTGATTCTTCTGGCCATTTTTGCGGGGATGTTCTGTGATTATGACACGAAGGTTATCGGGCAGAACTACATGGAGCGGCTGCAAACACCAAACGCCCAGCACCTGTTGGGTACAGACTCTTATGGCCGCGACATCCTTGCCCGCATCATTTACGGTTCTAGACTGTCGCTGTCTATTGGCTTTCTTTCTATTTTCAGCTCGCTGATTCTGGGCATGGTGCTGGGTTGTATCTCAGGCTATTATGGCGGATTGGTGGACGGCGTCATCATGCGGATCACGGACATCTTCCTGGCCGTTCCTCCGCTATTGCTGGCCATCGCGGTGGTCGGCGTGCTGGGTCCGACCTTTCTCAATCTGATCATCGCCATGTCTGTGGGCTATGTGCCGTACTTTGCCCGCGTGGTCCGGGCGCCCATCCTGCAAATCCGGGACAAGGAGTATATTGAGGCGGCAAAGGCCGTGGGCACGGGAGAATTCAGGATCATCGTCCGGCATGTGTTGCCCAACATTCTGTCGCCCATCATCGTGCAGGTGAGCATCAGTGTGGCAGACGCAATTAAAAGCGCCGCCAGCCTGAGCTTTATCGGCCTGGGGATCCAGCCGCCCGCTCCGGAATGGGGCACGATGCTTGCGGAGGGCCAGGACTTTATCCGCCAGTATCCGCACCTGATTATCTATCCCGGAATTATTATCGTGATCACGATACTTGCGCTGAATCTGATTGGCGACGGTCTGCAGGACGCAGTCAATCCCAAGCTGAAAAACTGACCATGACGCATGAACTTCAAGGATTGTGACGGTGATAGAGAAATGAACAGCAATTCTATTCTGAGTATCAACAATCTTCGCGTGGAATATCGGACAGATCAGGAAGTCGTTCGGGCGGTCAATGGCATTGCGCTTGAACTAGAGCGCCATGAGACACTGGGGCTTGTTGGAGAGACTGGAGCCGGCAAAACGACCACGGCGCTGAGCATGATGCGGCTCCTGCCTGAAACTACGGGGCGGGTTTCCAGCGGAGAAATCATCTTTGACGGCGTTGATCTATTGCGTATCAGCGACGCGGAGATGCGTGGCATTCGCGGCAAGCGGATCTCCATGATCTTTCAAGACCCGATGTCCAGCCTAAACCCCATCATGACGGTGGGCAGCCAGATCGCCGAAGTCATCAAGTCCCATGAGGTGCAAAAAACGGACGCGGCCCATGTTGAGAAACGCGTGGACGAGATGCTGCAGCTGGTGGGCATCCCGGCCAGGAGAAAGTACGAATACCCATACCAGTTTTCTGGCGGAATGAAGCAGCGGGTGGTAATCGCCTTGGCGTTGGCCTGCGACCCGGAGCTGCTCATCGCCGACGAGCCAACCACCGCGCTGGATGTAACCATCCAGGCGCAGGTGCTGCTGATGATGAACAACCTCAAGGAGAAGCTCAACACCTCCATGATCCTGATCTCCCATGATCTGGGCGTCATCGCCCAGATGTGCGACAAGGTGGCCATTATGTATGCCGGTGAGATCATCGAAAGCGGAACCATCGAGGATATCTATACCGGCCAGCGGCACCACCCGTATACGGTGGGTCTATTCGGATCCATCCCCAATCTGGACGAGGACAGTGCGCGGCTCAGCCCCATTGATGGCATGATGCCCGACCCCACGGCGCTGCCCACGGGCTGTAAATTCAGCCCCAGGTGCGCACATTGCACGGAGAAGTGCAGAACCCAGGAGCCTCCCATTTATACAGAGGGGACGCATTCACTGAGGTGTTTTCTGTTTGAGGGAGGGGAATGACATGGAGCCTCTGATTAGAACCGTAGACCTGAAAAAGTACTTTAAGACGGCGGACGGCTATCTGCACGCGGTGGACGGCATCAACATCTCCATCCAGCGGGGCGAGACCATCGGCGTGGTAGGCGAGTCCGGCTGCGGGAAATCTACGCTGGGCAGGCTGCTGATCCGATTGCTGGAGCCGACCGACGGACAGATCTTCTTTAACGGGGCGGACATCGTCCGCTATTCCAAGAAGGAAACACGCAGCTTCCGAAAAAACGCACAGATCATCTTTCAGGATCCTTACTCCAGTCTGAATCCCCGGCTAACTGTCAGCGAGATCATCGCTGAGCCGATCATCGTCAATAGAATGCTAAAAAAACCGGACGAAATCAACCAACGCGTTTTCCAGATGATGGATAAGGTTGGCCTGGCGGCCAGACTGGTCAACGCTTACCCCCACGAACTGGACGGCGGCCGGCGTCAACGGATCGGCATCGCCCGAGCTCTAGCGCTGGACCCGGAATTCATCGTCTGCGACGAGCCGGTGAGCGCCCTTGACGTAAGCATCCAGGCCCAGATTATTAACCTGCTCATGGACTTGCAGGACGAAGACGGTTTGACCTATATGTTTATCACACACGATCTGTCGGTGGTGAAGCATATCTCCGACCACATCGCTGTGATGTATTTGGGCGTGTGTGTGGAAAAGGCGCCCGCCAAGCAGCTTTTTCAAAAGCCAATGCATCCATATACCAAGGCACTGCTCAAGGCGATCCCCAAGGCCAGCATCACCAGCAGAAACCAGAAGATTGAGGTGCTGCGGGGAGAGGTTACCAGCCCCATCAACATGAAGGCCGGCTGCCGATTTCAGGCCAGGTGCCCCTTCGCCAAAGAGGACTGCGGCGGCAGTGAGATTCCGTTGGTAGAAGTGGAGCCGAATCACTTCGTCTCCTGCAAATACGTTGGTGAGATTAACGCTTAACCCATGAATGGAGGGGGAATCATGGAACAGTTTTATGTGCAGGGAAGTCACCGGACCATCGGCGCCAGGATCGGCGAGGTTTACCGGTGCCAGGTGCGCGGTGTGTTGGACGCCATGAAGGTTGGCCTGATCCCATCCCTCTTCGGCGAAGAGCCATATGCGCTGGTAGCGGAGCGTTTTGACCGGGACACCGGAGCCGTTGCCAACTTCAAGGCCCACGCGGGGACTCTGCTGCAGGAGCTGGAGGGGATCTCCGCTTCGGCCGACGTAGCGCTCAACGATCTCGTGATACTCAACTGCATGGACGAGCTGTGCAGCTACAGTGTGCAGCGTGGACCGGGGGAGACATGCACCTGCATCGGTGTCAAACCGGAACACGGCAGCGTATTGCTGGCGCAGAATTTGGACGCGAGCACCTGCTTCGACGGGTTTCAGCTCCTCCTGCAGATTGCCCCCGACGACGCTCCGGAGCAGTTGCTCTTTACCATTCCCGGTCTGCTGGGCTTTACGGGCGTCAACCGCCACGGCGTGGCGGTGGTGCCCAACGCGCTGACCATGTTGGACTGCTGTCCCTCCGGCACGCCGGTTACGCTGGTGGTCAGAGGCATCCTGTGCAGCGCCAGCGCCGACGAAGCCGCATCTTTTGTCCGGCGAATCCAGCACGGAGCCGCCCAGAACTATACCATCGCGGACCCCCGGGCGCTTTATGGCTTCGAGTGCTCGGCAGACTCCAAACAAGAATTTACACCCCGTTCCGCCGCGCATTTCTGCTATCTGGCCCATACCAACCACCCGCTGCTCCACATGCGGTGGGCAGCGGACGACGGACGGGCGCAGCCGTACAGCTCCACCGAGAGCTCGCGGCTCCGGTTGGTGGAGGCGGAGAAGGTCCTGAGCGGTGCGGACAGCGAATTTACCAGAGAAAAAATTGTCGGCCTGCTCACGTCTCACGTCAATGAGCCCAACTGCATTTGCAGGCATGGTCTGACGGGCGGAAACATGACGCTTGGAAGCGTAATCTATGAACTGAGCGAAAAGCCCGTCCTATATATTGCCCCGGGCCCGGGCTGCAGCAACACCTATCGGCCGTTCACCTTCTGTGCAAGGCGGACGCCGGGATTCTGAACTGATTTACGAGGGAACAAAAATGAAAACGATCGATTTTGAGCGGCTGCGCCGCTTTAGTGCCGATATTCGGATCGAGACCGTACGGGAGATCGGGGAAGCCGGCTTTGGTCATATCGGCGGTTCCGCGTCCATCGCGGACGTGTTGGCCGTGCTGTACGGCGAGGTCATGAAGCTGGATCCCCAACATCCCGATTGGGAAGGTCGGGACTGGTTTGTCCTGTCCAAGGGCCACTGCGCGCCGGCGCTGTACGCTGCCCTGGCCCTCAAGGGTTATTTCCCGTTGGAAAGGCTAAAAACCCTCAACAAAAGCGGGACTACCCTTCCCAGCCATGCGGACCGGCTGAAAGTGCCAGGCGTGGATATGAGTACGGGCTCCTTGGGACAGGGCATCTCCGCGGCCGTGGGGATTGCCCTCGCCAACCGTCTGCAGGGGCGGGACAGCAGCACCTATTGCATCGTGGGCGACGGCGAGCTGAACGAGGGCCAGGTCTGGGAAGCCTGCCAGCAGGCCAACGACAGAAAGCTGGATCACTTCTTCTGCTTCGTGGATTGGAACAAGAAACAGCTGGACGGGCGGCTTCAGCAGATCAACGAGCCGGGCAACATAGAGGAGAAGTTTCGCGCCTTCGGCTTTGATGCGCGGACGGTGAAGGGCTGCGACGTTAAGGAGATCTACGAAGGCATCCAGGCGGCTAAGGCGGCGGAAGGCAGGCCCCATTGCATCGTACTGGATACCTGCAAGGGGCTGGGCGTCAATTTTGCCGAGGAGGCGGAATTTAACCACTACATGACCTTCGACGCAGAAAAGGCAGAAAGGGCTGTCAAGGAAATTGAAAGGCGATTGGCAGAGGGTACGTACCCGGGAGGAGCGTTCCAATGGTAAAGCTGGTCAAGGAGCATATTCCAGACATGGTGGAGATGCGCGCCGCGTACTGCGGCACGCTGGCGGAAGCGGCCCGGGCTGACAGCCGGATCGTCGCGCTGAACTGTGACCTTTGCAGTTCCATGGGCCTGAAACCCTTTGCTGCGGAATTTCCCCAGCGTGCGATCAATGTGGGGATTCAGGAAGCAAATGCGTGCAGCATGGCCGGCGGAATGTCTGCCGCAGGCATGATCCCCTTTTTCCACACCTTCGCCGTATTCGCTACCCGCAGAGTCTACGACCAGATCTTCATGTGCTGCGCCTATCCCAAGCTGAATGTGAAAATTGTGGGCGGCGACGCCGGCGTCAGCGGCACCTATAACGGCGGCACCCACATGGCGTTCGAGGATGTGGGCATTCTGCGGGTAATGCCCAACGTGACAATTTTAGAGCCCTCCGACGCGGTCATGATGAAAAGTCTCGTCAGGCAGATGGCACAGACCTACGGCGTGCAGTATCTGCGCACGCCGCGCAAGCAAATGGTCAAGATTTATGAGGAAAGCTCGGAATTCTCCATCGGCAAGGCGGCGGTGCTCCGGGAGGGCGGCGACGTGACCATCATTGCCTATGGCATGACCGTCATCGAGTCGCTCAAAGCGGCGGAACTCCTGGCGCGGGAGGGGATTCAGGCACGCGTGGTGGACATGTTCACCATCAAACCGGTGGATCGGGAGTGCATCATTGAGAGCGCCGAAAAGACCGGCTGCATTGTAACCGCCGAGAATCACCAGGTAATTGGCGGCGTGGGCAGCGCCGTGGCAGAGGTGCTGGTCGAGAATTGCCCGGTGCCCATGGAGCGCGTGGGGATCAAGGATGAGTTTGGAGAGGTGGGGACGCAGGACTATTTGATGAAGCGCTTCGGACTCACCGCGAAGGAAATCACCGCTGCGGCCAAGCGCACCGTAGCAAGAAAATAAATTTTCGGTCGAGCCAAAGCGTCGGCCATAAAGGAGATAGAGCATGATGACCGCAGAGCGCAAAAAGTACTGTGTCAACGGAGAATGGAGAGAATCCAAAACGCAGAGGTGGATGCCGGTGACCGATTCCAGCACCGGTGAGATCATGGCGGAAGTACCCTGCTGCACGGAAGACGAGGTAGAGTCGGCCATTGCCGCCGCCCATGACACGTTCCCCAAGTGGTCCCAACTCTCCCTCAGCAAGAGAACACAGATGATGTTCCGATGGCGCAATGTTCTCAATGATCATCTGGAGGAGCTGGCGCTGCTGTGCGCCAAAGAGTTGGGTAAGACGCTGAGCGAGGCCCGCGGCGATGTGTTGAAGGCCATCGAGCCAACCGAGCTGGCCTGCGCGGCCCCCTTCCTGAGCCAGGGGAGCGCATCCCTACAGGTAACGAACGGCTTTGACACCGCGACTTATCGCATGCCGCTGGGCGTGGTGGCCGGCATTGTGCCCTTCAATTTCCCCGCTATGATCCCCTGGGGCTGGATGGTTCCCCTGGCCGTCGTCACCGGCAACACGGTTGTCCTGAAGGCCGCCTCCTATACGCCGCTGACCTCCATGCGCATCCTGGAGCTGTTCTACAGCGAGGGTGGATTCCCCAAGGGCGTGGTGAATCTGGTCACATGCAGCCGAAAGGAATCCGAGCTTTTTCTGACCGATCACCGGGTCAAGGCGGTAACCTTCGTGGGCTCCACGGAGATTGGAAAACACATCTACTCCGTGGCAGCGGCCAACGGAAAGCGGGTGCAGGCCCAGTGCGAAGCGAAAAACCATGCCTTAGTCCTAGAGGACTGCAATCTGGAAAGCACGGTAAACGCAATCATCAACTCCACCTATGGCTGCGCCGGCATGCGCTGCATGGCGCTGCCCGTATGCGTGGTGCAGGAGAGCATCGCAGATCGGTTTGTGGCGCGGCTGAAACAAAAGGCCATGGAGATGAAGGTGGGCTGTGCGTACGACCCCGAGACGAAGCTGGGACCCGTGGTCAACGCCGGACACAAGAAGGCCGTGTGCGACTGGATTCAGAGGGGCGTGGACGAGGGCGCGGAGTTGGTGCTGGACGGCCGCGGCGTAGTCGTACCCGGTTTTGAGGGCGGCTACTTCATTGGACCCACCATTCTCGATCATGTTACACCCGGTATGACCATCGGTGAGCGGGAGATTTTCGGGCCCGTCACGGTGATCAAGCGCGTCAGGGGCTTCGAAGAGGGGCTGGCCGTGATGAATGCCAACCCGTTCGCCAACGGTTCCGTGATCTTCACCCAGAACGGCTACTACGCCCGTCAGTTTGAGCTGCTGACCGATGGGGGCATGGTTGGCGTGAACGTGGGCATTCCCGTACCCTCCGCCTACTTCCCCTTCTCCGGGAACAAGGACTCCTTTTTCGGCGATCAGCATGTGCTGGGGCTGGACGGTGTCCGTTTCTATACCAGAGCCAAGACGGTGACCAAGCACTGGTATGACGAGCGTTCCAGCAAAAAAAGCATGGATACCTGGGAAGGCACCGTGGAGCGGATCTGACCTTGCGATCGATGCGCAAAGGAAGCCGCCTCGCTCATGCGCTTGCAAGTGAAAAGAAGCGTAGGGCAGGATCGCGCCGGACAGCAATTGTCGGTCAGAATCAGTTTGATATTCAAAATATGGCGTAATCCTGTTCCCCAATAAAAGGGGAGAACGGGATTATGACAAATGCCAGGACACATCGTGTGTTCTGGCATTTTGCGTCAGTAGTCGGGGTAACTTGGAGCGGGGATGCAATGATGGGCGATGAGGCGTTGGTACCAGCGGGCGGAATCCTTTGGGATCCGCGCCTGGTTTCGGTAGTCGATATAGATCAGTCCGAACCGCTCGCCGTAGCCGTTGTTCCATTCAAAGTTGTCGGTCAGCGCCCAATGGAAATACCCCCGGATGTCGGCGCCACTCTCGATGGCGCCTTGCAGGCTGGTTAGATATTCATAGAGGAACTCAATACGGTCCAGATCATGGACCTTGCCATCAGAATAGATGCGGTCGTTACAGGAAAGACCGTTTTCCGTGATGTAGATGGGCAGACGATAGCGGTCGTACAGGTAACGGGTGCCGTAGCCGAGGCAATCCGGGGTCACAGGCCACTTGAGGGCGGTGCGGGGGAAACCATCGCAGCGGACCGTGTCGCTGCCGCAGCTGATCTCATGACCGTTATAGATGTTGGCCCCGAGACAGTCAATGGGCTGGGAAATGATGGGAAGGTCCGCTTCATACCCGGCAGGCAGCAGGGGAAGGGCACACGCCGGGTACTGCCCCAAAACAATGGGGTCCAGAAACAGCGCGTGGGAGAAGAAGTTGCCTGTTTCGCAGCGGAACATCTCCCGGGCGGCGTCGTTATCGTCCCCTGGAGCAGCGGGGTAGCAGACGCTGCCGGTGGAGGCAATGCCGATTTCTGCGTCCGGATCAATCTGCCGCAGCGCCTGCACGGCGAGACCATGGGCCAGCAGCAGATGGTGGGCGGCTTGGTAGCACAGCGCGGCAGGCAGCCGCTTGCCAGGTGCGTGGACGCCGGAGGAAAGCCCAAGACCCACAAAGCACTGCGGTTCGTTCAGCGTAAAGTAATGCCGCACCTTGCCCTTGAGCCGGGCTGCGATTACGGCGGCAAAACGGCAAAATGCTTCGGCAGTTTCGCGGCGCAGCCAGCCGCCCTGATCCTCCAAATATTGGGGGAGTTCCCAGTGAAACAGGGTGATATAGGGCGTGATGCCGGCCTCCAGACAGCAATCCACCAACTGCTCGTAGTACCGAAGGCCAGTTTCGTTAACCGTGCCGGACAGGTCGGTGATGACCCGTGGCCAGTTGATGCTGAACCGGTAGGCCCGAATGCCCAACTGCTGCATCAGGAGGACGTCCTCCCGGAAACGGTGGTAGCCGTCGCAGGCAACATCTCCGCTGCCGCTTTCAAAAATCTTGCCATCCGTATGGGCAAAGGTGTCCCAAATGGAAGGAACCTTGCCGTCTGCGCAGGCGGCGCCCTCCACCTGGTAGGCGGAGCTGGCGGCGCCCCAGAGGAAGCCCCGCGGGAATTGGCCGCTCATCCCAGCACCACCGTTACATCATAGTGCCGGATGCTTTCGTCATAGGGGATCAGGCAGTCTGCCTGGGGGGTTCCATTGACGGTGAAAGAGGTGATATGGTTGCCGCCTGCGTGGTTTTCCACCTCAATGTCATATTCCGCGCCGCGGAAGACCCGGCGAATGTGATAGCCGGTCAGTTCATCGGGCAGGCATGGACGGATAGATAGACCGCCCAGCTCCGGAAGAATGCCAAGAATATACTGAGAAATGCTGACAAAGGCCCATGCTGCCGTGCCGGTAAGCCAGCTGTTCTTTGCCTCACCAAAGGTGGGGGCGTCTTTACCGGCGATCATCTGACTGTAGACGTAGGGCTCTGTACGATGGATTTCGCTGATGTCCTCGATGTAGGCGGGGCAGGTTTTTTTGTAGATGCGGAACGCTTCGTTGCCGTTGCCTACCACGGCGTTGGCACAGGAGATCCAGGGATTGTTGTGGCAGAAGATCCCGGCATTTTCCTTGTATCCGGGGGGATAGGAGGAAATTTCCCCGAGATTTGCGTAATATTTTGTGTAGGCAGGCTGCAACAGGACAATGCCGTAAGGAGTGTCAAGATACTGCCGGACGCTGTTCAGCGCGCGGCGGGCGCGACCATCCTGCAGACCGATGCCTGCCATCACGCAGATTCCCTGAGGCTCGATAAAGATTTTCCCTTCCCCGCAGACGTGGCTGCCTACCGGCTGCTCAAAGGCGTCGTAGGCCCGAAGGAACCACTGACCGTCCCAGCCGGACTGCTGCACCGCATCCTCCATGATCTGCACCTCGGCCAGAATTTCGGAGGCAGCCTGCACGTTGTCCAAAGCGGTATGGATGTCTGCCAGTTCCCGACCGTATTTGACAAACATACCGGCAATGAACACGCTCTCCGCCTTGCCGCTTTCAAAGTTGGAACAGGTTTGGAAGCTCTCACCGGGCTGCGTGGAGAAGCAGTTCAGGTTGAGACAGTCGTTCCAGTCCGCGCGACCGATCAGGGGCAGGCCGTGGGGGCCCTTGTGCGTGACGGTGTAGCGGCAGCTTCGGTCCAGGTGCTCCAGCAGGGAAGTGGCCATTGCCTCGTCGTTGTCATAGGGAACTTGTTCGTCCAGAATGGAAAAGTCGCCGGTTTCACGAAGGTAAGCGCTGGTGCAGGCGATCAGCCACAACGGGTCGTCGTTAAAGCCGCTGCCTACGTCCAGATTGCCCTGCTTGGTCAGGGGCTGATACTGGTGATAGGCGCTGCCGTCCTCAAACTGGGTGGCGGCGATGTCCAAAATCCGCTTCCTGGCCAGCTTGGGGATCAGGTGGACCAAGCCCAAAAGATCCTGGCAGGAATCCCGGAAGCCCATGCCCCGGCCGACGCCGCTTTCGTAGTAGCTGGCACTGCGGCTCATGTGGAAGGTGACCATACACTGGTACTGATTCCAGATATTGACCATGCGATCCAGCTTCCTGTCCGGGGAGGAGATGGTAAACTTGGAAAGCAGGCTGTTCCAGTATTCCCGGATCTCCCGGAGCGCCGCCTCGGCTTTTTCGGCGGTGTCAAAGCGGCGGAGCATGGCCTTGGCCGGCGATTTGTTGATGACGCCGGGACGCTCCCATTTTTCTTCGTCGGGAAGCTGGATAAAACCCAGCAGGTAGACAAGGGACGTCTTTTCTCCGGGTGCCAGAATCAGCTTGTGATGGTGGCTGCCGATGGGCGCCCAGCCGTGGGCGATGCTGTCTGTGCTTTTTCGGTTTTTCACAACCTCAGGGCAGTCAAACCCATTGTATGGACCGCAAAAAGCATCCCGCGCGGTATCAAAGCCCTCCGGCGGCCGGTTGACGCCGAAGAAGGCATAGTGATTTCGCCGCTCCCGAAATTCCGTTTTATGATAAATGATCCCGTTTTCTACCTCAACCTCGCCAATGCTGAAGTTGCGCTGAAAGTTGGTGGCGTCGTCAACGGTGTTGTAAAGGCAGAATTCCCGCAGGCTGAATACATCGACGGTCTTTGGCTGATTGGTGCAGTTTTGGAGGGTCAGATGGTTGATCTCGCAGTTGTCGTCCCTGGGAACAAAGCAGCAGAGGCTGGCGGCAAGACCGTTTTTCTCGGCCTCAAAAATGGTGTAGCCCAGGCCGTGGCGGCAGCGGTAACGGTCCAGCGGCGTCTTGATCGGCTGCCAGCCGGGAGCAAAAACGGTTTCGCCGTCGCAAATATAATAATACCGCCCGCCAATGTCGCCCGGGCAGTTGTTGTAGCGGTAGCGAGTCAGACGGAGCAGCTTCGCATCCTTGTAAAAGGTATAACCGCCTGCGGTGTTGGAAATCAAAGAAAAGAAATTCCGGCTGCCAAGATAGTTAATCCAGGGCAGCGGCGTCATGGGCGTATCGATGATGTATTCTTTGCTGCTGTCGTCGAAGCTGCCAAATTTCATGGCGGAGCCCTCCTGCCTGTTATTTACGAAAACGATTACTGAAACATCATAAAGCAGTAATATAAGATAACATACTGTATCAGGACTAAAAAATCAAGGATTATTACGGAAAAAGTTGAGCAAAATTCGACGGATACCCCTGCAATTCCAAAAAAGTGGGAAAAACAGAGGCGAGAGCCAAGAAAAAAGAAGTCTCGCAGAAAAAACTGCGAAATATTTCGCAGTTTTTACAGCAAGACAACCAAAATGAAGCAAAAGGATTGTGTATATAGTAAAAATTCCTAAAACATCTTGAATTTGTGGCAGCATAATGGTAGTATTGAGCTATGAAAACGATTAACTAATAAATTTTATAAAAATGCAAGATATTGCTAGGATCACAAGCTTAATCGTTTTTTATTTTTACCCGGAGGATGAATATGATATCCATTAAAGATATTGCACTTCACTGCGGAGTATCCACTGCCACGGTCAGCAAGGCGCTCAACGACCAGCCGGACATCGGCAAAGGGACGAGGGAACGGGTCAAGGCCGCGGCCGCGGAGCTGGGATATTTGCCCAACGCGGCGGCCCGGGCGCTGCGCACCAAACGCTCCTACAGCATTGGCGTCCTTTTCGTCGATCAGATGCAGAGCGGCCTGGCCCACGAGTATTTCTCCGTGATACTCAACAGTCTGAAAACAGAGGCGGAAAAGCTGGGCTATGACATCACCTTTTTTTCCCAGAACGTGGGCGGACGCTGCATGACCTATACGGAGCATTGCCGGTACCGCAATATGGATGGGGTGGTCATTGCCTGCGTCAACTTTGAGGACCCGGAGGTGCTGGAGCTGGTCGGCAGCGGCATTCCAACGGTGACCATCGACCACATTTTCAACGACAAGACGGCAATTATCTCCGACAATATCGGGGGTATGCGGGAGCTGGTGCTCTACATTGCCGGGAGGGGGCACCACAGGATTGCCTATATCCACGGCGAAAAGACCTCTGTGGCGCAGAACCGTCTGCTCAGCTTTTATAAGACCTGTGAGGAGCTTGGCATTGAAGTTCCGGAGCAGTATGTGCTGGAAAGCCGGTTCCACGATCCTCTGATGACGGCGCAGTGCGTGGATCGGCTGCTGAATTTGAAGGAGCTGCCGAGCTGTATCATTCTGCCGGATGATTACAGCTACCCCGCAGCGATCAATGTTGCTCAGGATCATGGGCTGGAGGTACCGAAGGATCTTTCTTTTGCCGGCTATGATGGCCTGGATACGTTCAGAATGATTCAGCCGACGCTGGTGACCTACCGGCAGAATGCGGAAAAGATCGGCCTGTCGGCGGCCCAACAAATTGTGAATTTAATCGAGAAACCAAAAACAACGCTGCCGCAGCGGATCGTCATTACCGGCAGGGTACTGACCGGCAATTCTGTGAAGCAGCTTTGAGGGCGGGTAACTCGATTAAATAAAAATTGAGTGTATGGAGGAAATTATGAAAAAGGTTATTGCTTTGCTGCTCGCGCTTGTCATGCTTCTGTCCATGGCGGCCTGCGGCACCACCGCGACCACCAAGACAGACACCACCGCTGCCGCAGACACCACTGCGGTCGCAGAAACCACCACCGCAGAGGAGACCACGGCTGCCGGAGAATCTGTTTCCGCCGGCGATCAGGGCAAGGTTTTCAACATCTATGCTTGGAACGAAGAATTCAAGGGTTTCTTTGAAAAGTACTATACCGTTCCTGAAGGCGTAACAGTCAACTGGATCATCAACCCCAGTGACGGCGGCGTTTACCAGGATAAGCTGGACGAAGCGCTGCTGAATCAGGAAAGCGCTTCCGATGACGAGAAGGTCGATCTGTTCCTGGCTGAGGCGGATTACATCCTGAAATATGTTGATTCCGACTACACGCTGGACGTCCAGAACGATATCGGCTTTTCCGATCTGTCCAGTATGTATCCATATACGATTGATGCGGCCACAGACTCGAGCGGCACCCTGAAGGGCGTTTCTTTCCAGTGCTGCCCCGCGGCGCTGATCTACAGACGCTCCATCGCCAAGGACGTGCTGGGCACCGACGATCCCACCGCTGTCCAGGAAGCGCTGTCCTCCTGGGACAAGTTCGACGAAGTCGCAGCCAAGGCCAAGGAAAAGGGCTATTACATGACTGCGTCCTATGTCGAGACATACCGTACCTTCTCCAACAACACCTCTGAGCCTTGGGTCGATGATAACGGCAATCTGCAGTTCGACCAGGCCATTCTGGACTACATCAAGCAGGCCGACACCTATGTGAAGGAAGGCTACACCCTGACCGATACCATCTGGGGCGATGAAAAGGCCTCACAGATGTTTGCCGACGGCAAGACGATGTGCTTCTTTGGCCCGGCCTGGTATTATAACTTCTGCATGGGCAACGCACAGGATGCCGAAAAGGGCTGCAGCGGAGACTGGGCCATCTGCGAAGGCCCGCAGGCTTACTCCTGGGGCGGCACCTGGCTGCTGGGCGCAGCCGGTTCCGACAATACCGAAATGCTGAAAGACATTTTCGAGACCTTCACGACCAATGAGGACGTCTGCAGCAAGCTGGTGAAAGACGAGCAGCAGTTCTCCAACAACATAAACGTCAACAACAAGTTTGCTTCCGACGCGAGCTACGGCAATGAGTTCCTGGGCGGCCAGAATGATACGGCTGTCTTTGCCGCGCTGGCCAAGAACATCAAGTTCGAAAATAAGACCGCTTACGATCAGCTTCTGAACGAGCAGCTGCCGAGCTGCATGCTGGACTACTTCAAGGGCACCATTACCGAGGAAGAGGCCTACGCCAACTTCTATAAGTACGTCAACGAAAAGTATCCTGCGATCGTCACGCCGAAATAACGGAGTTCCGGCAAAATGACGCGATCCGGCAAGGCACAGCCGTGCCTTGCCGGATCGCAAAAACACCGGCGGGATTCCAAGTGAGAGGATGACACGATGAAACGAATAAAAGACAAGAAACAGAGAAGGTCCGTGAGTTATGCGAAATGGGGCTATATTTTCATTGCGCCCTTTTTCATCATCTATGCAACCTGCTCTCTGCTGCCGCTGCTGTCGACCTTCTACAACAGCTTTTTTGAAAACTATCGGGATGGTCTCAAGCAGATTGGGCCAAACTTTGTTGGCCTGGCCAACTATGTGCAGTTGTTCACGCCCAATGCCTCCGGTTCCGTCGACATTCTCAAATATGCGTGGAATACCTTCTATATCTGGATTCTGGGATCCATTCCCCAGATTGTTGTGGCAATGCTGCTGGCGGTCTGGTTTACCAGCTACCGCCTGAATATTAAAGGGCAGGGCTTTTTCAAGTCAGTCATTTATATGCCAAATTTGATCATGGCCTCGGCCTTTGCCATGCTGTTTTTCACGCTGTTTTCCAACGTGGGCCCCGTCAATCAGCTGTTGGTCCAGACCGGGCTGGCAGACGCGCCGGTGGATTTCTTCGGCAAGGTGATCACGGTGCGTGCCCTTATTGCCATGATGAACTTTCTCATGTGGTTTGGCAATACCACGATTGTTCTGATGGCGGGCATCATGGGCATTGACCAATCCCTGTTTGACGCTGCGCAGATGGACGGCGCCAAATCCCTCCAGGTGTTTTTCCGGGTCACGGTGCCGCTTCTCATGCCGATCCTTGTCTATGTGGTCGTCACTGCCATGATTGGCGGCATTCAGATGTTCGATGTGCCCCAGGTTTTGACTAACCGCCTGGGGACCCCGGACCGCACTGCCATGACGCTCATTATGTACTTAAACAGCTATCTGACACCCAGCAAGAATTTTGGCATGGGCGGCGCCATCTCTACCGTCATCTTCCTCTTGACGGCGAGTCTGAGCTTTGTGGTCTATAAGAACCTGATCAAGCAATACAAGCCGGAGGAGCGCAAGATCTCCCGAACAGCACGCAGGGCGCAGAAGTTTGCCCAAAAGGCTTGCCGGGAGAGGGAGGAGGCGGCCCAATTATGAACCGAAAAAATAGGATAGATGCCCGGAACCAAAAGAGTGCGGCCATGCTGCAAATCTCCAGAACGGTGGTATATGTGCTGCTGGTGCTGATTTCCGCAATGTGTCTGTTTTCCTTTTATATGCTGATTATTAACGCCACCAGGTCCAACGCCCAGCTCCAGTCCGGCTTTGCGCTGCTGCCCAACAGCAACTTCTGGACGAACCTGAAAAACGCCTGGACGGACGCCTCGATCAACATCCCGGTGGGTATGCGCAACAGCTTGCTCGTCGCCGGCCTGACGGCGCTGCTGACGACCTACTTTTCCGCACTGACGGCGTACGGCATCCACGTCTACAGCTTTCGGCTGAAAAAGGCGGCCTTTAACTTCATTTTGCTGATCATGATGATCCCGACCCAGGTTTCCGCGGTCGGCTTTGTCCAGCTGGTCAACAAGCTGAAGCTCACCAACACCTATTATCCCCTGATCATTCCGGCCATTGCCGCGCCGATCGTGTTTTTCTACATGGTGCAGTATATGGAAAGCGTTCTGCCCCACGATGTGGTGGAGGCGGCCCGGATGGATGGCGCGAATGAGTTTTACACCTTTAACCGCATTGCCCTGCCGATGATTAAGCCGGCGCTGGCGGTGCAGATGATCTTTTCCTTTGTCCAGTCCTGGAACAACTATTTTGTTCCGGCGCTGATTCTGGATAAGGCCGAGATGAAGACGGTCCCCATCATGATCGCCCAGCTCCGCAGCGCCGACTATTCCAAATTCGATATGGGCAAGGTCTATATGTTCATTCTGCTGGCCATCATTCCGGTGCTGATCGTCTATATTTTCCTGTCCAAGTTTATCATCAAGGGCGTAACTTCCGGCAGCGTCAAGGGATGACGCCCGGACATTTCCCTGAATCGACTCGTATAAAAGCAAAAAACCAGTCCGAATGGACTGGTTTTTTGCTTGGCTTTCAGAAGGCGGATCCGGACCCATTTCGCCCGTCAGAATCGAGAAAAGGGGATCGGGATAGGCCATGATGCCGGCAAACAGGCATTCTTTGCGCCTGATTCCGCAGCCACATCGACTTCGTTCTTCATGAGGATAAGCCGACTCCGCCGGAGGAGGTTCAAAACGACTTCAGGACAAGCGGACAGGAATCCTGAAAACCTGTCTATGGCGCCTGTATGAGGGAGCCGCCGTTGGCATTGCGGGTCCTCCGGGAGGGGTGCGCTGTGCGCTATTTCATGAACTTTCGAATCATGCGGAATTTACTGTCGTTGTAGGGGTGGTAGCGCATAGACAGATCCAGCCAGGTGGCCTTTTTTACAATGCTGCGATAGTGGGTGAAGGTATCGAAGCTCTTTTTTCCGTGGTAGCTGCCCATACCGGAACTCCCGACACCGCCAAAGGCCATGTGGGGCGTGGCCAGATGAATGATGGTGTCGTTGATGCAGCCGCCGCCAAAGGCGCAGGAGTTCAGAATTCGCCGTTCTGTTTCCCGATCCCCGGTGAAGAGATAGAACGCCAGCGGCTTGGGCCGGGAGCGGACAAAGGTGATGACCTCATTCAGTGACTCATAGGTCATAATCGGCAGGATGGGGGCGAAAATCTCCTCCTGCATCACGGGAGAATCCGGGGAGACTTCGTCCAGCAGCGTCGGCGCGACAAATCTTCGGGCGTCGTCGGTCTGACCGCCCACCACGGCTTTTTGCCCCTCCAGAAGCCGCTTGACCCGCTGGTAATGCTTTTCGCTGATGATTGTGGGCATGGAAGAAAAATCTCCGTCGGGGAAGAATTCCCGGAGTGCGTCACGGAACGCTTCGATAAAGGCCGGCTTGACACTGCGGTGCAGAAACAGATAGTCCGGCTCCACGCAGGTCTGGCCCGCATTCAGCACCTTGCCGAAGACAATCCGCCGGGCAGCCACCTTCAGGTTGGCGGTCTCGTCCACGATGACGGGGCTTTTGCCGCCGAGCTCCAGCGTGACCGGGGTCAGGTATTTCGCTGCGGCAGCCATGACCACCTTTCCCACGGCGACGGAACCGGTAAATAGGATGTAGTCAAATTTCTGTTCCAGCAGGGCGCTGTTTTCACCGCGGCCACCCTCCACCACGGCGATGTAGGCGGGGTCAAAGGTGTCGCGGATAAGCGCCGCAAGGGCGGCGGAGGTGGCCGGGGCGTAGGCCGAGGGCTTGATGACGGCGCAATTGCCGCCGGAAATCGCGCCCACCAGCGGAGAGAGGCACAGCTGGATCGGGTAGTTCCATGGCGACAGGATCAGGGCTACGCCGTAGGGCTCCGGGGCGACAAAGCTTTTGGAGGGAAACTGGGCCATGGGCGTGGGGACGGTCTTGTTTTTGATCCAGCCGGGCAGGTGACGGAGGTGAAAGCGAATTTCATCCAGCACCATGCCGGTCTCGCACATATAGGTCTCCATGGGCGCCTTGTTGAGGTCGGCACGCATAGCGTCAAAGATCAGCTTTTCGTGGGTTTGCAGCGCCGCACGAAGCTTTTGCAGAGCATCCATACGGAAAGCCAGCGGCCGGGTTACGCCGGTTTGAAAATATGCCCGCTGCCGGGCAACCAGATCTGCTGTGTTCATGTGTTTCCTCCTGTGTGGGAAAGAATCCCGTCAATTTCTCCAAGCAGTGCCCGAGATTCGCTGCCGATTTGTTCCTGCAGCCGTGCTGCCAAACGGCAGCGCGCGTCCCGCGCGGCTTCGCCGCAGTCCAGTATGGCCGGGGCAAGTGTCAGCCAACTGACCTGCAGGCATCGGGTGGTCAGTTCACCCTCGCCGTCCGGCTGCAGTTCGCAGAAGTAGGACCGGCTTCGCACGCTCTCGGCGATGCTCCGGGCAATGTCGCCGCCCGTGCTTCGGGCAATACTCCAATAGTGGGCGGCGGCTTTGTCCAGCGCGGGAAGGCCGGTTTCTTTGCTTTCCAGCACCGCGGCACAGCGCGCCGATTCCCGGTCAAGGCCTGCCGCTGCCAGCGTGCTGCCGATTTCAGAGAGTGCCGCCGTGAGCGCCTGCTCAAACCGGTCCAGGTCCTCCAGACGGCGGGAGCCGAATTCCCGGTTCAGCGCCTTGCGGCGCAGAGCCACAAAAGCGTCCAGGGTTTCATCGGAGGTGCGGATCATCTGCGCGCCTGCCTCAGCGGTGAAATCCGGCGCCATCAAGGCCGCGGCAAGAGCATCCACGTCTGCCTGGACGGCTTCCCGCAGCGCCTTTTCGTAGATGCCAAAGGAGCGGACCGACTGCGCAAAGGGAATTCCCGCGTCCATACGCCGGCGCACCAGCGCCATAACGCTCAGGTCTGTGGTAGAAAAAAGTTTTTTCCGGCCATCCTGCCGCGGGACCACCAGCCCGGTTGCGTGCAGCACCCCGATCTGCGGGGCGGTCAGCCGGGAGCGGCGTACGGCCTCAGAAAGAGACACCAGCTCCCCTGAGGACTGATAATCCACCTTGTGTATGGCGTCCAGCAGTTCCAGCTCTACGCCGCCCGGCGGCGAGGTTTCCAGCAGTCGCTTAATGACCGAGAGCGGATAAAACCGCTCCCGCTGCAGCAGCCGAATGACGCCCACTGTGGAGACGCAGGACGGATCATAATAGGCCATGTTCCGCCCGGTTTTGCAGGCCGGGCGGATCAGACCTTCCTTGACGTAAAAGCGCAGAGTTGTGACACTGATGCCGGATGCCCGGGCCAGCTCACTGATTTTCAAAAGATGTTCTTCCTTCATTTGCAGTCCAGTACAATTTTAATGACGTCCGGTGGGTTTTCCAGGGCAAGTTTCATGGCTTCCTTGTAATCATCCAGCCCGAAGTGGTGTGTGACAAAGCCGTCTACGCTGTAGATTCCGTCGCGAATCCACTCCTGCACCAGATCAAAGGTGTAGAGCTTTCTGCCCTGCCAGGTTTCCATGCCGTGCGCATCCACGCCAATCAGACGAAGCTCCTGCCACCAGATGGGACTCTCATCGAAGGTGATGGAGCGCATATGATGGCCAATTTTTACCAGGGTACCCCGTGCCCGCAGCAGGCGGACGGCCGTGTGGTTGGACCAGCCGCCGCCAATGCAGTCGTAGATCCGGTCAAAGCCACCGAAGAAATACTTGTTGCCCTGCATGCCCTCGTAGACCGGACTGCCGCCGGTTACCTTGGCTGTGGCAGCGTAAACATCGCCGGAGAGAACATGGTCTGCGCCCAGCTTTTTGGCGAATTCCTGCTTGGACTTCACTCGCTCCAGCACCCAGATTTCGCAGTCCGGCTGGACGATTTTCAGTGCCTGCACCACACCGAGGCCGATGGTGCCGCAGCCCATCACCAATATCTTTTCGCCTTTTTCCGGCGGTGCGCAGAGAACGGCATGGACAGAGACGCAGGCGGGCTCTACCATGACGGCCTGCTCGTCGGTAATTTCGTCGTAGACGTGGGCGAGGCCCCGGGCCGGATAGATGAAGCTGTCGCTCCAGCCTGCGCCGGTGTCGCCCAGCGCGGGGTAGGGGCTGGGGACGCCGTAGTTGAGGCAGAAGTTGTAGTTGCCTTCCTTGCAGTAGGGGCACCGGTCCCGCAGCCCCTTGGTGTCACAGCCGGACATATATGCCCGGATGGTCACCCGGTCGCCCACATGGAAGTCGGTGACGGCATTGCCCACCTCGGTGACAAGGCCCACGTTCTCATGGCCCAGATAGGTCCGCTTGGAGCCCGGGATGGGCTCGAAGGCGGAGTCGGTGCCGGTGGTGGCCTTAAAAAAGCTCATATCCGTGCCGCACAGGCCGCAGGCAATGTTTTTGACCCGCACCCAGTCGTCGGCGGGCAGCCTGGGGTCCGGCAGATCCCGGTGATACTTGACGGCGTTCAGGCCGGTGAAGAGCAGCGGCTTGCAGCGTTTGGCTGCCGCCTTAGTCGCCAGAATGCGGGGAATATCCTTTTCAAAATAGACGGTTTTCATGCGTTATCCCCCCTTTTTATGATAGCATACTTTGCAGAATGGCCATGTAATCGTTGAGGTAGCAGGCGTATTCCGGGCTGCCAATGGTCTCGACATAGCCCTTTTCCACGCCCTCCACAAACTCGCACTCTTTGCCCAGCACCTTGAGGGCGCCGTCAACGGACAGGAAGCGGAACAGTACGAAGGGGCTGCGGCGGGTATAGACGCCGTGGCCGGCCTTGGATTGACCCGCCTTGATGCGCAGATAACAGGCGATGAACGCCGGGTCCTGGCCCTTTTCCACCCGGAACTGGTAGATCCGGTCGGGCTGCCGCTGGCAGAATTCCCGCATTTCCGGGTTGCCCAGCTTGTTATATTTGGAGAGGGCCCGGGTAATCATGTACAGGCTGCACTTCACCTTCAGCGCCTTTTCCTCCTCGGATTTCAGCTTGTCGTTGGGCTTTGTCATGATTTTCAGGCCCATGAGGATGGCGAGCATGTTGGGCAGGGCGGAGAGCTTTCCGTGGATGGCGGGCAGGCTCATGCCGCCCTTCAGCAGAGCGTTCATTTTGGCCACACTGGAAAAGGTCATGGTCAGGTCCGGCTTTTCTGCCGGGCCGTCCAAGACAGTCAGATGGCCGTGGTTAAAAATGAGATGGCAGCAAAGCAGCGTGCCGTCGCATTTTGCGCCGAACTGCACCGTATTGGCGTACTGCTCGAATTTTTTGTGGAGCTTGGGGTCATCGTCCAGCAGCACCTGCATGGTAGGAAAGGCCGCGCTGAAAAACAGTTTGGCGGTCAGAATCTCCTGTGGGGATGCAGACATGGTTCCACCTCCCATCACTCGTCGTCCCAATTTTCATCGGGTTCAAATTCCATGCCCATCATTTCGCGCACCTTGTCGACAATGCCGTTGGCGTCTAAACCGTAGTAGGAGTAGAGGTCCTCGGCATAGCCGATGGTGGCAAAGGTGTCCTGGAGGCCGTGCTTCTTGAACACACAGCCCTTGCCGGATTCGGCAATGACGCTGGCGACGGCGTCGCCCAGGCCGCCCAGCACATTGTGCTCTTCGACGGTCAGAATGCGCCGGGTCTCGGCGACCGCTTTGAGGATGACATCCCGGTCCAGGGGCTTGATGGTGTGCATATTGATGACGCGAACGCTGAGTCCGTCGGCCTCCTGTAGGGTCTTGGCGGCGTTCATGGCCTGCAGCACCGCGATGCCGCAGCAGATAATGGTCAGATCGGTCCCGTCCCGCATGGTGATGGCTTTGCCAATCTCGTAGGCGTAGCTTTCGGATTCGTAGCACGGCGGCTCAAAGCCGCGGCCAATGCGGATGTAGACCGGGCCCGGCGTGTCGGCGCAGGCCTGCACGGCTTTGGAGGTCTCTATGCCGTCGGCGGGACAGATGACCGTCATATTGGGGATGGCCCGCATGATGGCGAAGTCCTCGGTGCAGTGGTGGGTGGTGCCCGCGTGGCCAAAGGAAATACCGGCGTGGGTGGCGATAATTTTGACCGGCAGATTCTGATAGGCAATGTCGGTGCGGATCTGCTCGCCGGCTCGCATGCAGGCAAAGATGGCCATGGTGGAGGCGAACGGGATCAGCCCTGCCTTGGCCAGACCCGCCGCCATGCCGAACATGTTCTGCTCGGCGATGCCCACGTTGTAAAAGCGGTCGGGGAAGGCCTTGGCAAAGTGGACGATGGCCGTGGTTTTGGCCAGGTCGGCGGTAAGGCCGACAATTTTCTCATTGCGCTTGCCGAGTTCCGCCAGGGTGCGCCCGTAGATTTCACGGGACGACATGGTCGCGGCGTCGTAGGCATTCCAGTTGGTTCCGGTGACAACTGCCATCTTTATCCCTCCTTCAGAATTGACGCCTTGGCCTTGGCGCAGAGTTCCGAGTCGGCCGAAGCGTAGTGGTATACCACGTTGTTTTCCATGAAATCAACACCCTTGCCCTTGATGGTGTTTGCCAAAATGAGCACGGGGCGGCCGGTAGCTGCCCAGGCTTTTTGGAGGGCGCTGTCCAGCTGGTCAAAGTCGTGGCCGTCTACTTCCACGACCTCCCAGCCGAAGCTGCGCCACTTGTCGGCGAAGGGCTCCAGCTTCATAACATCTTCAGTGCAGCCGTCGATCATAAGGCGGTTGCGGTCTACAATGGCGATGAGATTGCCCAGTTGGAAGTTGGGCGCGGCCATGGCCGCCTCCCAGACGCTGCCTTCACAGCACTCGCCGTCGCCCATGAGACAGACGGTTTTCCAGTTCTTTTTCAGCTGTTTGGCCCCCAGGGCCAGCCCAGCCGCCATGGAGAGGCCGTGGCCCAGACTGCCGGCAGAGGCATCGCAGCCGATGACTTTGTTGCTGTCGGGGTGCATGGCAAAGGGGGAGCCAAAGTGATTAAAGCTTTTCAGGGCCTCCTCGGGGAAATAGCCGCGCTTGGCCAACACGGGAATATAGCCTGCCGCGGCGTGACCCTTGGAGAGGATAAAACGGTCCCGGTCTGCCCACTGGGGATGGGCCGGGTCGAGGTTCAGGTACTTAAAATACAGAATTGTCAGGATGTCCATGCTGCTGAGTGAGCCGCCCACGTGGGCGCCGCCGGACCACGTCATGACGTCAATGACCGTCAGGCGCAGCTCGCGGGCAATGGTTTGAAGACGCTTTTTTTCTTCAGCCGATAATGCCATTCCTCGTTCCTCCTGTCATTCAATTGGTGAAACTGAAAGTGGATAGTTCCACTCCCTACTTTTCATCCTAGACCTGTTGGTAATCATATGCAATAGCTTTTATTGTATTCCATAATATTTGGAACAAATAACAATTCCAATGCGCGGTGGAAGGACAGATTGCCTAGATTCAGATGGTTGCTGCTCCCAGATTTCGGCTCCCAGGGACAAAAAATGCCGCCATCCGAGCAAAATACCCGGACTGCGGCTCAAAAACAGGGTAGAAAAACAAGCTGCCGAGGCATACGCGATCTTGCAGCGGTACATTATATCTGTGCAGACTCAATCAATCCGCGCAGCAGGAGCTCGGCATGCTCCAGCATGACATTTTTGAGGTCATAGCAGCCGTTATAGATGCACCAGTCAAAGCAGACGCCGCGCAGCAGAATGAAGATGCTGCTGACACATTCATCCGTGACGATGCCGGCCGGCAGGATCCCTTTGCGCTTACCGTTGTTCAAAATCAGCTCCAGCGTGGCCTGCATCGGGCGGTAGTCGGAAAACCAGTTGTTTTCCGGGTTGTAGAGCACCCGCATGGCGTCCAGCCCGGTGTCGATGTTTAGTTGGGCGTAGGCCAGGACGTACTCCCGATACTGCTCATAAAAGTCTTTGCCCTCCAGCCGGCGATAAAGGTCGTTGCCGAAATAGTGGTCAGAATTATGAAAAAAGCCCTGCAGCAGGTCACTTTTGGATTCGTAATAGGAGTAGAAGGTGGCAGGGGAGACCTTTGCCCGGGAACAGATGCCCCGAATGGTGGCTCCCTGGTAGCCGACCTCTTTCATAATTGCGATGGCGGACGCGAAGATCCGCTCCTTCGTTTGTGCGGATTTTTTGTAGGTGGTTTTCTTCTGCTCCATGGCGTGCCTCTTTCGTATTGTGCTGCGCTTTTTCGTAGCGCTATCCTAACACATTTGTTAGACGCTGGCAATCTTTTGAATCGTTTTTTATTTTCGTCAAAAAAAGAACAGAAATTATGCCAAAAAAGGATTGCCAAAATTTGTGCAGGGTGTGGAATTTTTGCTGGAAAGAGAAATGTTGCTCTGGAGCGATTGACAAAATGACTCACCGCGACTATGCTAAGGACATAAAACTGAACATGTTCAGTTTTCAGTGAAAGGAAAGAGGGGGCAATTCAAAATGGCAGCGAACAAAGAGCAAGCACCCAGGCGAAAAAAAGGATTGACCGGCACGCTGAAGTATTTCTTCGGCGTGGGCGACGCAGGCTTTGTCCTGATGAGCAACATTGAAACCTTCTATTTTATGACCTTCCTGACAGACCTGGCAGGGTTTACGGCGGTGATCGCCGGCGTCATCAACTCGGTATTCTCCATCATTGACGCTTGCTTGTCCTGGATTTACGGCGGTATTCTCAACGGCACCAAGGCAAAACGGTGGGGGCGCTACCGCTCCTGGCTGATCCTGACGCCGTGGATCGTTCCGTTCCTCTTTGCGTTCCAGTTTATGCGCATTGGCAGCAACGAGGTTCTCTCTGCGGTCATCATTGTCGTCGCGGCCGTTTCTTCCCATGTGATCTGGAACATTGGCTATGTCGCGAATGCTACCCTGGTCAGCGTGGTCGGCAAAACCCCAGACGAAAAGGCCGTTCTGTCTTCCTCCAGAGCCACGTGGAACAACATCGGCGGCCTGCTGTTCTCCTACCTGGGCCTGCCGCTGGCTACCCTGCTGGCCGGTGTCATCGGCGAGAGCAACAAATTTGCCGCGGCAGCCTTCTGCCTGGGCATTCTGATGGTGCTGGGCTACTTTGCCCACTTCAAAATGACGGAGGGCTTCGAGGAAATCGAGGACGAATCCAAGCCAAGGACGGTCAAGAAAAAAATCACCGTCCGCGAAATGTTCTCCTCCCTGTTTAAGAATCCCCAGCTGATGGTCCTGATGCTGGCCGACCTGGCCAAGTGGTGTGTCAAGTTTGTTACGGCGGCTTCCGCCATCTACTATTTCCGCGACGCCATCGGCAATCCCAAGCTCATGACGCCGTACCTCCTGTGCATCGCCGTCGGCGCGATCATCGGCGCCTTCTCCATGCGGTACATCGCCAGGAAGATTTCCTCCCGTACCACGATGATTATCTCCTACTTCGGCATGGCGGTATTCCTGGTAGCGATCTATCTGTTCTACAGCAACCCCACGCTTGTCATCGGCCTGATGACCGGCGCCCAGTTCTTCTATGGCATGGCCTTCGCTTCTTCTCCCGCCCTGTATGCCGATACCGTTGTGTATTCGACCTACAAGACCGGCAGCGACGCTTCCGGTTGGATCATGGGCCTGCAGAACCTGCCCCTGAAGGTTGCGGTGTTTCTCCGCGGCGCCATTCTGTCCGCCTGCCTCGTAGCGGTCGGCTGGCAGTCCGGTGTTGTACTGGAAGGCGCGGCCCGTCAGGGCATGACCATCGCGTTCGCGCTGGTTCCCGCCATTTTCTGCTTCGTCGGCGCGCTGCTCCTTGTCTTTGGCTTTAAGATCACAAAAGAGAAGATTATTGAGTATCAGGCGGCGATCGACGCCAGAAAGTAAAAAACAGCTGTTCTGCTGACCTGCAAAGCCAAAGGCTTTGCAGGTCGGCATCTTAATAAAATAAGGAACTGAAGGAGACAAAGTTGATATGCTATCAGCAAAACAGAATTTCCTGGAAACTATTCAGCTGGACGGCAAGCCGGATCGTCTGGTAGCCCAATTTGAAGGCACTACCTTCCTGCCGGTCAGCGCGGTCAGCTTCTATGAAAGAGGCGCTCGTCGCCCCGGTATGCCCCCCACGCCGGATCGTTTCGGCACCACGATCCTCTGGCCGGAGGGGCAGTTCGCAGCAATGCCCCATGTCACCGAGGAGAATAAGGCGATTCCCGACATCACCGAATGGAAGAAATCGGTAGTGTTCCCCGATCTGCTGGAGGTGTGCGGCGACCCCGCCATGTGGGAGAGCTACGTGGAGCAGGTTGCCAAGATCGACCGCAGCAACACCCTGGTCATGGCGTTTATGCCCACCGGCGTTTTTGAGCGCCTCCATTTTCTGATGGGCATGGAGGATGCCCTGGTCAACTTCCTGATGGAGCCGGAGGCCATGAAGGAGCTGTGCGACGCCGTCGGCGAGTACCGCTATCAGTACGCCAAGCTCATCGTGGACTATATGAAGCCGGACATTATGCTGACCCATGACGACTGGGGCGCCAAGAAATCCATGTTCATTAGCCCCGACACCTGGCGGGAGTTCATCAAACCGACCTACGTCAAGCAGAACCAGTACATGAAGGAGCACGGCGTCATTGTGATGCACCATGCCGACTCTTTTATGGAGCCTATTGTGGAGGACATGGTGGAGCTGGGCGTGGATATCTGGCAGGGCACCTTGCCGGAGAACGATATCGTAAAGCTGCAGAAGCAGTTGGCTGGCAGAATGACGCTGATGGGCGGCATCGATGCCTCCATCGTGGACCGTGCCGACTCCACGGAGGAAGAAATCCGCAGGGAAGTGCGCCGCGCCTGCGAGACCTATGCGCCAGGCGGACACTACATGCCCTGTATCACCTACGGCGGCCCCGGCTGTTTGTTCAAGCATGTCGATCCCATTATCAACGATGAAATCAAAAAATTTAATCACGAAGTATACGGCGTCTGATTGAGACGCCTGCGGCTTCGGGAGCGTGCAAACACACATTCCCGAAGCCGAATTTTATTCTGGTGAGGAAGATCATGGATATTCCGTCCTATTTCCGCCGGCTCGGCTATGAGGGGCGGGCCCAGGGGGATCTGGCCACGCTGACGGCGCTGATGCAGCGCCATCAGCAGACAATTCCCTTTGAAAACCTGGATATTTTCGATTTCGGACGGCAAATTTGGCTGGACACGGCAGCGCTATTCCAAAAGCTGGTGGTTAACCGGCGAGGTGGATACTGTTTTGAACTCAACGGCCTGTTTTTCGTGCTGCTGCAGGAGCTGGGGTTTTCCTGCTATCCTGTGGCGGCGCGGGTGGTCATGGGGAAAACGACCAGACCACCGCTGACGCATCGGGCAGCGGTGGTCATGCTGGACGGGGGAAAGTACTACTGCGATGTTGGTTTCGGCGGCCCCGGGCCCCATGGCCCGCTGCGTCTACTGGCGGACACGGCGCAGAAAGTCGGTCCCGATGTGTTTTTGCTGCTGCCGCAGGGGCGGGAACTCGTGATCTGCCGCAGGACAGGCAACGGCTGGGAGCCGGTGTTGGCCTTTGAGGACCGTCCCTTTGAGGAGGCGGATTTTGCCCTGCTGAATTTTTACTGCAGCAATAGCCCGGATGTCCTGTTTACCAGGCAGCGGGTGGTCAACCTGACAACAGAGGAGGGCCACCGCGGGATTTTAGACAACCGCCTGACGGTAACGCGGGCGGGTCAGAGCGTGGTAACTGAGTTGGATACGGCGGATGCGCTGGAGCAGGCGCTGGAGCATTACTTTGGCATCCGGATCAGCCTGCCACAAAATACAGGCGTCTTTGGCGAAAAAAGGAGATAAGTCAATGGAAAGAACCTACAAAAATCTGTGTAAGCCAATAAAAATTGGCAATATAACGTTTAGAAATAGAATGTTTTCCGCCCCCATGAGCGGCGCGGATATTACGCCGGACTGCAACATCGGCTACCGCTCCACCTACTTTTATGAGATGCGGGCCAAAGGCGGCGCGGCCGCGGTCACGGTCAGCGAGCTGGTGGTTCATCCCGAAACTGACGCCTCCTTCATGTACCACCTGAACCGGCAGAATCCCGGCTCCATCCCCAGCTTCACCTACACGGCGGACGCCATCAACCGCCACGGCAGCATTGCCAGCGTGGAATTCTCTCATGCGGGGCAGTATGCTGGCACCTATCTTCTGGATCAGAATAAAAAAAGCGAAATGGTTCAGTATGGCCCCAGCGACGGGCAGCGCCCCGACGGCATCCCGGTGCGGGCCCTGACCGAGGCGCAGATGGCGGACATTGTGGCGGCCTATCGGGAGACGGCAACCCTTGCCAAGCTCTGCGGCTTTCGGATGATTATGGTTCATGCCGGTCACGGCTGGCTGCTCAACCAGTTCCTATCACCTTATTTTAATCACCGGCAGGATGAGTACGGCGGCAGCCTGGAAAACCGGGTCCGCTTTGTCCGGGAAATTTTGCAGGCGGTGCGGGAGGGCGTCGGACCCGGCTTCCCTATTGAGCTGCGGATGAGCGGTTCGGAGCTCTTTGACGGCGGCTACGATATTGACGAGGGCTGCCGGATTGCGCAGGCGCTGGAGGACCTTTGCGACATGATTCATGTCTCCGCCGGCTCCTACAAATACGGGTTCTCTGTGACCCATCCCTCGATGTTCCGGGAGCACGGCTGCAATGTCTATCTGGCCAAGGAGATCAAAAAGCACGTCTCCGTGCCGGTGGCGACCATTGGCGGCCTGGGCGACCCCGCCATGATGGATGCGCTGATCGGCTCCGGCACGGTGGATGTGGTCTATATGGGCCGCGCGCTGCTGGCAGACCCGGAGCTGCCCAACAAGGTGGCGGAAAACCGACAGGACGAAATCGTCCGCTGTCTGCGCTGCTTCGTCTGTATGGCGGAGCGGGGCGTTACTTCAACACGGCGCTGCAGCGTCAATCCCCGGATCGGCCGGGAGCAGGAGGGCATGGAGATTCTGCCTGCACGGAAAAAGAAAAAGGTTCTCGTAGTCGGCGGCGGTGTTGCCGGCCTCGAGGCAGCCGTGACGGCAGCGCAGCGGGGCCATCAGGTGACGCTCTGCGAAAAGAGCGGCCAGGTGGGCGGTATTCTCAACTGCGAGCAGGCCATCGACTTCAAGTATGAGATGTATCTGTTGGGGAAAACTCTGGCCCATCAGGCAGAGCTGGAGGGGGTGGAGATCCGGCTGGGCGTGGAGGTCACGGCGGAGTATGCCGCCCGGGAGGCCTGCGACGCCGCCATCGTGGCGATAGGTTCCGTGCCCATTGTCCCGCCGATTCCCGGCATGGACGGCGGCAATGTGGTCGTTGTCAACAATTACTATCTGGAAAAGGATAGGGTTTCTGCTGACGAAATCGTGGTGTTGGGCGGCGGTCTGGCAGGCTGCGAAAGCGCGGTGCATCTGGCCAGGGAGGGCAAGCGGGTTCACCTGGTTGAAATGCTGGATACTCTTTGCCGGGACGCGAACATTCGCCATCGCCCGATTCTGCTGGCAGAGCTGGAGCGGTTGGGCGTGACGCTGCACACCGGTCACCGTGCCGTCGAGATTCGGCAGGATGGCGTCGTCTGCCAAACTGCGGCGGGAGAGACGGTCGTGATTCCAGGCGGAAATGTCATCTGCGCCGTCGGCCAGCGGGCCTGCAGCGCTGCGGCGGATTCCCTGCGGGATTGCGCGCCGATGGTCCGCCTGGTGGGCGATTGCGTGCGTCCGGCCAACATCTGCACCGCCATCTATGAAGCCTACCATGCCGCCATGGATCTATAAAATGGCGGCGTATGCCCAAAGGAGGGGCGCATTATGGCAAAAACTTATTCTGTAAGAGCCTATCTCCGGTTTCTGCTGTTTTCCGCTTTTGGCATCTTCGCCTTTTTCATCAATTTCCATCTGCCGGACTATACGTTCGCCATTGGCGCATGGCAGTGGGGGACCGTGGCGGCGCAGTCCAATGTTCTGGTGTCCCATTTTACCAACTTTGTCAAAGCGGCACTGTTTACCGGAAACTTCAAAGCCATGCCGGCTGTGGTCTGGGGCATTGGTGTATACAGTATTGTGGATCTGTTTGTGCTGCGGCCGGGTAAATTCTGGCATACCACCAAGGTGGCCGCTACCTTTGCGGTATTTAAAATTGTTGGATTTCTGATGCTGACTTCCGCCATGGGGGAGATTTATTTCGGCTGGCATCCCGGCTTTATGGCGTGGTTTTTCAATCCGGTGACCTCTCTGGGGGAAAAGAGCATTTGCACCTTCATCATGAACAATATTCTGGTGTCGATCTGTATTTCCATTCCGGCGGCGTCTCTGTTTCTGCCGATGCTGATCGATTACGGTCTGGTGGACTTTGTCGGCATCATCGTCCGGCCATTCATGCGTCCGGTATTTCGGCTGCCGGGGCGTGCGGCGGTCATCACGATCTCAGCCTTCCTCGGCAATTTTTCCGTGGGTCATATCGCCGTCAACGACCAGTATAAGTCGGGCAGAATGACGGAGCGGGAGGCGGTCATCATCGGCACCAGCCTGTCGACTGTGTCCGTGGGTTTCCTGCTGGTGCTGGCGAACAATACAGGGCTCAACGAGCGGGGTTATTGGAACCTCTATTTCTGGACGACCTTTCTCATTACGCTGCTGGTGACCGTGATCTCGGTTCGCATTTTCCCGCTGCGCGGTGTTAAGGATGACTACTACGAGGGCACGCAGCCAAATCCGGAGCCTGTGATCCGGGAAAAGATCCTGCAATCCGCCTGGAGAGAGGGACTGGAAATCGCCCAGAATCAGCAGGGGCTATCCAAGCGGATCGCCTATATTATGAAGGAGACCCTCGGCGTCCTGGGCACGGTGGCTTCCGGCACGGCATTTTTTGCCACAGCCGGCGTCCTGCTGTATACCTACACGCCCATTGTCCGCTGGGTCGGCTATCTCTTTTATCCTCTGATGCGCATTGCCATCCCGGCAGGTGAGGCCGTGGTGGCCTCTACCGGCGCGGCGGTGTCCTTTATCGAGGTCACCATTCCGGCACTGCTGGTCACGGTGGGCGAGTGGAGCCTGCGGACGCGGTACATGCTGGCGGTCATTCCGGTCACTTCCATCATCTTTTTGGCCAGCTTCGTGCCCTGCCTGATGGCGACAGATGTGCCGGTCAAATTCAGCCATATGGTGGTCATTTGGCTGGAGCGTATGCTCCTGTCGGTCCTCATCACGGCGCTATTCGCCCTTGTTCTGTTCCCGGCAAGTGCCATGTAGCCAAAAATACGGAAGCCTCCGCCATCCGGTTGGACGGGGAGGCTTCCAGTTTTTTGGCTCCCGCATTTGGCGGAATATGTAAAAAAATCATGATACGACATATTGAAAACATCATCCAAAAGCTGGAAGAATATGAGAAAAACAATCAGGCGAACGGCGAGTCCTGACATTGTTGATCGCAAACAAGATTTGATGAATAAGCGGAAGGGCGGGTTCTATCGAACCCGCACTTTTTTGCTGCGTGGAAGAGCGCTTTTGCTCCCGCTTCGCAGGATTGCGCTTCCTATTATCCCTTCAGCACCCTCACGGCGCGGAGGAAGGAATCGCGGAGCGCGTCCAGATCTGCCTCTGTGTTTTCGGCGGAGAGAGAGACACGGATGGAGCCGTCGATGACGGTGGCAGGCAGGCCCATGGCCTCCAGCACATGGCTGCGGTGGCCCTTGGCGCAGGCGGAGCCGGCGGAGACGAAGACGCCGTCGTCCTGCAGGCAGTTGATGACGCCCTGACTCCGCAGGCCGGGCAGGGAGAGCGAGAGAATATGGGGCGCGTCCTGCTTTCCCAACAGCAGAAGCCCGGGAACCTGGGGCAGAACCGCCCTTCCGTAGTCCCGCACCGCTGTCATCCGGGCAATTTCCGCCTTCGGGTCGGCGGCCCGACAGGCCGCGCCGAAGCCGGCGATGGCGGGGGTCGCCTCGGTGCCGGAGCGGTAATTCTGCTCCTGACCGCCGCCATGCAGATAAGGCGGCAGGGGCAGACCCGATCGGATGTAGAGCGCGCCGCAACCCTTGGGACCGTGAATTTTGTGGGAGGAGAGGGAAACGAGGTCCGCGCCCAGCGTCCTGACGGAAAATGGCATCTTCAAAAAGCCCTGCACGGCGTCAGTGTGGAACAGCGCCGTGGGGGAAAGACGCCGGGTGGCCCGGATCATCTGCGGAATTGGCAGGACTGCGCCGGACTCGTTGTTGACCATCATAACGGAGACCAGAATGGTGTCCTTCCGCAGCGCAGCGGCCAGTGCCTCGGCGGACACAAAGCCGTCCCTGTCCGGCTGGAGATAAGTGACCTCGAAGCCGCGCTCCTCCAGCTTTTTCATGGGATGCAGAACGGCGTGGTGCTCCACCGCCGTGGTGACGATGTGCGTTCCGCGCTTTCCAAGCCGCTCGGCGGCGGAGAAGATGGCCCAGTTGTCGGCCTCGGTGCCGCCGGAGGTGAAGAACACCCGGTCCGGCTCCGCGCCGAGCTTCGCGGCGACGGACTCCCGCGCCTCCCGGACCATGTGCTCGGCGGCAAGGCCCAGGCTGTGGACGGAGGAGGGGTTGCCCCAAACCTCCGTCAGAGCTGCCGTCATAGCGGAAACAGCCTCGGGACAGGGCTTTGTTGTGGCGGAATTATCCAAATAGATCATGATTGCTTCCTTCATTTCCCAACACAAAAGCGTTCAAAGATTCGATTTACGATGTCCTCCCGGACGGTGCGGCCCGTGACCTCGCCCAGCGCCGCCATGGCGGCCTCCACATCGCAGAGCACCGCGTCGGGCGTCAGACCGGCGCGCAGAGAAACCATGGCGGCCTGAAGCGCGTCCAGCGCCCGGACGATGGCACCGGCTTGCCGGGCGTTGGTCAGAATAGAGCCGTCACAGGGCGTCCCCTCCGGGAACATCATGTCCAGCACATCCACCAGCAGGTCCAGACCCTCCCCGGTCTTTGCGGAGACGGGGACGACATACTCAAAATAGAGGTCGGAGGCATTGACCATGCTGCCAAGGTCGGTCTTGTTGAGGAGGGCCATGGCGTGGGGACAGTCCATCGCGGCATCCATGGCCCACTGGTCCTCTTCCGTCAGGGGCTGGGAGCTGTCGCAGACAAAGATGCTGAGATCGGCGTCCCGCACGGCGGCCTTCGCCCGGTCCACGCCCATGCGCTCAATCTTGTCGTCGGTTTCCCGGATGCCCGCGGTGTCCAGCAGCCGCAGCAGGTGGCGGCCCACCCGGACCGTCTCTTCCACGGTATCCCGGGTGGTGCCGGGAATCTCCGTGACGATCACCCGGTCGTAGCCGGCCAGCGCGTTGAGAAGGGAGGATTTGCCCACATTGGGTTTCCCCAAAATGACGGCCTTGGCCCCGTGCTTCAACACGCGGCCCCGGTCATAGGTCTGCAAAAGTGTTTCCAGGGCGGAGGAAGCCGTCCACAGGGTGTTTTCATAGCTTTGCAGATCGAAGGGGGCAATTTCCTCGTCGGGGTAGTCCAGCACCGCGCCGAAGTGGCTCAGGATATCGGTCAGCGATTCATAAACGGGGTCCAGCTTCCGCAGCAGCGCGCCGCCGACCTGCCCCGCCGCATTGGCGGCGGCGTCGGCAGTCTCGGCATCGATCAGGTCGACCACGGCCTCGGCCTGCGTCAGGTCCATCTGCCCGTTCAAAAAAGCGCGCTTAGTGAATTCGCCGGGACCTGCCTGCCGCGCGCCTGCACGGAACAGGGCGGTCAGCCCCGCGGCCAGCACTGCGGGCGCGCCGTGACACTGAATCTCCACGGTGTCTTCGCCGGTGTAGGTATGAGGCGCGCGCGTGTAGACCGCCAGCGCCTGGTCGATAATCCGGCCCTGCTCATCCAGCAGCACGCCCAGTACCAGCTTGCGGTTGGGCGCCTCGGACAGGGGCAAGCCGGAGCGCAGGCGGAATGCCTGCCCGGCCACCTCTGCTGCGCCGTCACCGGACAGCCGTAAAATGCCGATGGCGCAGGGCTGTGTCCCGGTGGAAATGGCCGCAATGACGTCTGCCATGTTCTGCTTCTCCTCTTTTCACTTTTGTTCGTTCGGAACTATTATAATGAGCATCCTTCCATTACACAAGGGATATTTTGGCGGCGCTGGGACACAATAGGTCGGGAGGTGCTGTCATGCATCAGGAAGAGACCGGCGGCACGCCGGAGTTTGATCAGGAACTTTGTGAGGTATTTACAGACTGCGACGACTGGTCCCGGCGCAAACTGACCGTCGGTGGGGCAACACTTTACGCTTACTCCCTGGACGGATTGGTGGCCTCCTCGGACATTTCCGACTTTGTGCTGCGTCCGTTGGCGGAGGGGCTCCTCCATGGTTCCATGCAGGAGCGCTATGCGCAAGCGCTGGGCGGCGCGCTCTATAACGCAGTGGCGGCACCGGTGGAGGATGTGGCCGCCGCAGCGCAAAAGCTGGTGAACGGCTTCTGCGTGCTGCTGTTTCCGAGCGCCGGCGCGGTGGCCTTTGAAGTCAAGAGCTCCGTCAAACGGGGCCCGACGGCGCCGGAGGTGGAGAATACCGTCAAGGGGGCCAAGGACGCCTTTACGGAGACCATGCGCATCAACACCAGTCTGGTCCGCCGTCATCTGCGGACACCGGACCTGCGGCTGCGGCGCACGCTGGTCGGCGCGCGGAGTCTGACCGGCGTGACGGTCTGCTCAGTCGAGGGCCTGACGGACCCGGCGATGGTGGAACGCGTGCAAACGCGGTTGGCGGAGATCGACATCGACGGCCTGCTGTCGCCTGCCGCCGTGGAGGAGTATCTGACAGGAAGTCGGAAAACCGCGTTTCCACTGCTGCAATACACGGAGCGGACAGATCGCTTTGCCCAAGGACTGCTGGACGGCCGTGTGGGCGTACTGGTGGACGGACTGCCGCTGGGGTACCTGCTGCCGGTGGACGCCGGGTATCTGATGACCTCCCCGGAGGACCAGGGCACCGATTACCTGTCCGCCTCCGTGGTCCGCCTGCTGCGGTGGGCGGCGCTGCTCCTGACGCTGCTGCTGCCGGGACTCTATATCTCCATTGCCATGTTCCAGCCGGAGATGCTGCCCACGCCGCTGCTAAAGGCCATCATTGAGAGCAAGGAAAATGTGCCGTTTTCCTCGGTGGCAGAGGTTCTGGGTCTGCTGATGGCGTTTGAGCTGCTTCAGCAGGCGGGCCTCCACTTGCCGCAGGCCATCGGACAGTCGGTGTCCATCATCGGCGGGCTTGTGGTGGGTACCGCAGCGGTGGACGCCAGTCTGGTGTCACCGGCGGCGCTGATCGTAGCGGCGGCGGCGGGCATCTGCGGCTTTGTGCTGCCGAGCCGCGACTTTTCCGAGGCCATTCGGCTCTGGCGGCTGATTTTGACCGTCTGTGCCGCCTGTGCCGGACTCTTTGGGCTGACGGCGGGGACCATTGCGCTGTTGATTCGACTGTCCGGCCTGACCTCTCTGGACCGGCCCTATCTGGGGCATGTCCGTCTGCTGCGGCCGAGACTGGTGACGGAAAAATATCGGGACCCAATCCTCCGCGCGGAGGATCTTCGAAAACAGAGGTGAAAATCATGCGGTTATTGACTGTATTGCTTGTTATTTTGCTGATTTTTTGTGCCTTCCTCTATTTCCCGGCAGAATCTACAGACCTCAGCAGCATGCTGCCTGTGGAGACGATCTGCGTGGAGCGGAAATATGGGCAGATCATCATCACCGCGGACAAGGTCCGAGGCACTGGCGGGAATTGGGAAACGGCCATGGAAAACCTCCAGGCGACAGCGACCGGCACGGTGTTTCTGGCGACAGCGGAGCGGGTGGTCGTGGCGGAATCCGCGGCGGACAGTCTTCCGGACATCCTGCAGGATGAGCGGCTGCGCCCGGCGGCGCAGCTTTACCTGCTGCGCGGAACGGTGGGCGCAACGCTGCCTGAGTTTGCAGCCGCCCATACGAGCGATGCCACCATCGCCGATTGTCGGGAGGTTCCGGTCATTTTGGAGGAGGCGGGGAGGTATCGCCTTGCATAGCATGACGGCGCCGCAGCGGCGCTTTCTGCTGCTCGGCGCGGCCGGTGCACCACTGGCGGTGTTCTGCGGCGGCGGGAGTCTGCTGTGGGCGGTGCCCGCGCTGGCGCTGATTTCCTTATTAGATATGTATCTGGAGCGCTGCATCCCGGCGGAGCAAAGCCTGGCCGCACTGCTGCCGCGATGGCTTCTCTGGCCGGAGCTGGCGTTTTTGATTCTTGCGGCGACACGCATGGCCGGCGCGGTCGACCTGGTTTGGGCGGGCAGCGCGGATTTCCCCCTGTTCCCGCTGGCATTGCTGGTTTTGGCGGGCGCACAGGCAACAATAGGGACCGCGTCCGCGGGGCGCTGCGCAACGGTGCTCGGTTGGGCGGAGGCAATCTTCTTCGCGGCAATTTTGGGAGTGACAGCGGCGCAAACCGCCCCGCCCGCCCAGGCGGGAGAGCCTGTCGAAGCGCTTTCGGTGATCTTCTGCCTGCTGACGGTGTGCTGCGGTCTGTTTCTACCGGCGGAAAAGGATCAAAAAGGCGGCGTGCTCTGGGGCGCGCTCGCCCTCTTGACCATGCTGATCCTCTATGTCACGGCAGGAAAAGGCGGAGAACTGCCAATCCTGACGGCCGTCAAGAGTGCGGATATTCTGGGCGTGCTGCAGCGCTTTGAATCGCTTTGCTCCTGCGCGATTACGGCGGGACTGTTTTTGCTCCTCAGCGTATTTGCCTGCGCGTCGGGCGAAATTCTTCGGGCGCTGGGCCTGGAGAAGTGTCCACCCGCGCTGCCGCTGCTCCCGGCGGCGATTCTCCTGGCGGTAGAAAAGGCAGTCCCAGACTGGGTATACCTGGCTGGCGCCGCCATATTTTGGGGCGGCGTGCCACTCGTGGCACTAGGACTGGTGGGCCGGACGGCCCGGCAAAAAAGAGGCGGAAAAACGCGAAAAAAGTGTTGACAACCGCGGTCAAGTTTGTTATTATAGCAAAGCTCGCTGTGAAACGGATGTCTGCGCGGGCAGAAATGCTTCGAAAAAGTTCAGCAGGAAGCGAAAAAACTTCTTGACAAACGGGTTTGAATGCGATATAATACAAAAGTTGCTGCGGTTGAGGAATCTTCCGATGATACCACAAAGTAACTAAAAAGCCGCGTGTAAATGCGGAGTGCACCTTGTAAATTAAACAACGTAAACATGAACAAGCACCTTGGACAATTTTTTTAACGGAAAGTTGTTCTTTGAATGTCAAAGAATAGCCAACGAGAATTTCTTGAGTAATAGCTAAGAGCGAATTATTCGAT
>JAYFPO010000004.1:0-98247 GCA_034927685.1 Oscillospiraceae bacterium
GAGATACGGCAGGTCCCAGTATTGGACGTCCCCCATCCCCACATAGTTGTTCTCGAAGCGGTGCAGCTCCTGCATGACGATTTTTTCGCCGTCGAAGCGTCCCAGAATCGCCCGGCCGTTGCTCGCCCCCAGGTCGAAAGCAAGGAGGTTTTTCATCTCACGCCTGCTTTCCTGACAGAGACTTCCGGTACTTCTCGCTCTCCCAGCTGGAGATAAAGTGTTTGGCCGCCTCGCCCATGGTGGATACCTCATAGCCTGCGGCCTTAATATGCTCCATGACAAAAAATACCGCCGTGAGCGTCTGTGTCAGTGTCAGTGCCTTCTTCTCCTCCATGTTGAGCAGCATCTGTCCTGTCTTGGTGCTGGCCACGGTCTGTCCCTCCGGAATGCCCCGCCGGTCCATGGAAAAGCTGTCGGTCAAAAAGACCATCTGGTCTGGGTATAGGGGCTGCGTCATCAGAAACTCCTGTGTATAGCCGCCATCCCGCAGTACCTTTGCAAGATACGGCGTGCCGGCTGCATAAAACCCGCCTGCCATTTCCTGCACCGTGACCTCCGGGAACGCCGTGGCCGTCAGCCCAAAGAGACCCGCGAGGCGTGCATTGGCGTCTGTATGGATGGCAAGGCACCTGTTGGGGTTGTCGTCATGGACAATGATCCCGTGATTCTGCATGAGAATGACGGAGGGAATTTTCCCGGTTTTTTCCTCCACCCGGCGCAGCTCGTCCCGAATGGCAAAGGTCAGATTCGCGCCAGGGTCGGTGTAGGGCACCCAGCCCCAGGTATAGTTTGCGCCCTCGAACGCCTGCTCCGCGATGTCGCGGCAGGCCGTGGAGCAGGCGGCAAGATTGGCGTAGACGCTGTGGGTATGCAGTACGAAGGTACTCAAAATTGAGTGGAAGCCTGCCTCCACGGAGGGCCGCAGATCGGCAAGGCCGTCGATATGGCGGACGTCGGCTTTGGCTCTCGCAGAGCCGGTCTGTTCCACATTCTCGAAATCGGAGGGCTCGCTACCGAGATAGAAGTCCTTCAGATCCACGCAGTCCAGAACGGCATACGCCCGATCCGGCGCAATATCGGAGAGGCAGAAGCCTGAGGCCTTAATGGCCATGAGACCGCCGGGCAGCTTGACCGAGGTATTGCCGCCGCCGCCCTGCACATAGTCCGCCCTTGCACCGGCGGCTTTGGAAATGCGGGAGAAGTCCGAAAGAAGCTTCGCGTGTTCCTCAAAAAACATGATTGTATTCTCCTTATCTGGCGGCCAGCACGTCGCTTTCGTACTGCTTGACCTGCGTCAGCCAGTCCTGTCCCACGGGCACGCCCTTCTGCAGGCAATAGTAGTCCCAGATTGCGCCCACCGGCAGGGTCTTGCGCTCCTCCTGCAGGGCAAGGCGAGTGGTCAGATCTCCGCAGCGCTCCGCGCTGCGAATCGCGTCCGCGGGCGCCAGTGCCGCCGACAGCAGCGCTTTTCTGGCGTTGCGCATTCCAATCGCCCAGCAGGCAATGCGGTTGATGGAGGCATCAAAATAGTCAAGGCCGATATAGACCCGGTTTTCCAGCTGATTATGCACGACCTCGTCCATGATGCGCTGCAGTTCGTCGTCCCAGGTGATGACGTGGTCGGAGTCCCAGCGGACGCCCCGAGACACATGGAGAAGCACATGGTCCATGAATTGCAGGCAGGCTGTGATCTTGGCGGAAATGATCTCCGTCGGGTGGAAGTGCCCGGCGTCCAGCGCATAGACCTTGTGATTCTTGATGGCGTACCCATAGGAATACTCGTGGCTGGCCACAGTGTAGCTCTCCACGCCGACGCCGAACAGCTTGCTTTCCAGCGCGCAGGGGACGAGGCTTTCATCAATTTTCGGCGCAAAGATCGCGTCAAAAGACTGGGTCATCAGCTCGCGGTGGGCAACGGTATCGGCGCAGACGTCCTTGTAGCCGTCAGGCATCCAATAGTTGACGACGCAGGGCTGTCCCACCGCTTTCGCCATTTCCAGCGCGATCTCACGGCAGCGAATCCCGTGCTCCACCCAGAATTTCCGGGTGTCGGCATCAAAACTGGACAGGGAAAAATTCCCATCCATTTTCGGGTGCGAGAAAAAGGTAGGGTTGAAGTCCAGGCCAAAGCTCAGCTCTCTGGCAAAGTCTACCCAATTGCGGAACAGATCAATGGTATATGCGTCGCGGTCGACCTGTTTTCCGTTCTTTTCGGCGTAACTCGCGTGCATGTTGAGCTTCATTGCACCTGGAATCAACGTTCTCGCAAAGCGGATATCCGCACGCAGTTCCTCCGGCGTTCTCGCCCGGCCGGGATAGTGACCCGTCGTCGCGATGCCGCCCGTCAACTCGTCGGCGCCGTCAAACCCGATGACGTCGTCGCCCTGCCAGCAATGCATCGATACCGGGATCGCATCTGCTATCGCCATGGCAGCATCCACGTCCACTCCCGCCGCCGCGAACTGGGCTCTGGCATATTCAAAACCCTTCAGAATCGTACTTTCGTTCATCTTCCGTTCCTCCATCTCATTCAAAGAAAAATACCTGCCGCAGCAAAGGCTGCGCGCCGGTGACCGGGTCCAGATCCATGACCATTACGTCCTTCATGTACTCGTTCCAGCGGTCCACCACCGGGCTTTGGGCCTGCACACGCCCTGCCTCGGCCACGCTGTCGCACTCGTAGTAGCCAAACAGCTGCTCGTCCACGTTCCAGATGGTGTAGTTGCGGATACCGGCCTTTGACAAAACTGCCTCCATCTCCGGCCAGATCTCGTTGTGTCTGCGGATATACTCTGCCAACTTACCAGGCAGCACGCGTGCTTTCCATGCATAGCGTTCCATTGACTGCGCCTCCTGTCATATTTGAACATCTGCCTTCCGCGATGTTTTTTGCAAATTCAGTTGCTTTCAGCAAAGAATGACGTTCGGAAAGAATGCGCCAGCCGACCCGATGGGACGGCTGGCGCACCGGTTCCTCTTGAAACCCCCGTCAACCGGGGAATCCTACCTGTTTTTCAGTTGTGCGGAAAAAATGGGATCAATAATTAAAGTTCTCAACATTGGACGCGTCAAAGACGAGCGCGTCGCCCAGTATCACCATGCTGTCCTTGATGTCCTTGGCGCCCAGACGGCCGGCGGTAATGGAGGTTGCGTCAGCGGCCAGAGCACCGGTTGCATACTGATAGCCGGTCTGCACAGCCAGATAGCCCAGATCCATGCAGTTCCACAGAACGCCTGCGTCGAGGGGGTTGTCCTCATTCAGAATGTAATCCTTGATGGCATTCGGGGTGGCGAGGCCGGTCAGGACGACCTTGGAAGCGTCAGGCTTGTTTGCGGCAGCTTCATAAGCGGCGCCCAGAGCCGGAGTCGCCATGGAGGTGATGCCAATCACGGCCTGGTACTGATCGTCGCCCTCGCCCATGGAGCCCACGAGGGTTGCTGCGATTTCCTGGTTCTTATCCTCGGCAGGGCCGGGATAATAGATTGCGCCGTCTGCCAGCTTCATCCAGGAGTATTCACTCGTGGCCAGCAGGGTCTTCATCGATGCAATCCAGGAGTTCTGGTTGGCATCCGTTTCCGCAGAGGAGACAATGGCAATATTTGCAGACTTATTGGGGCCATAGCCCTTTGCCTGCAGCTTTTCGGCAGTACCTTTGATCAGGCCTGCGGCCACGCCATCGGCGGTGACTTGGTTCACAAAGAAGTCGCGGCCATCATTGGCGTCCGCGTCATAGGTCAGGACCTTGATGCCTTGTGCTTGCGCCTTTTCCAGCGTTGCGGTAATGGCGTCAGGATCGTTCGGGGAGACGATAATGACGTCTACGCCCTGCGCAATCCAGCCCTCGAGAATATCAACCTGATGCTGGTTGGTCGCATCGTTCTGAGGAGGTCCATCGTACAGGAAGGTAATTCCGCCGATTTCATCAACGGCTTCCTGCGCGCCGACTTTGCATGCGTCGAAGTAGTTCTCACCTTTGAACTTCGGGAGCATGGCAATGGTGATTCCGTCGCCGGAAGTTTTCCCGGCTTCCGTGGTCGCAGCATCGGTTTTGGCCGCTGCCGTGGTTGTCTCGGCGCTGGCCGCAGTTGTCTCTGTGCTTGTCGTGCTGGAGCTGCAGGCAACGAGTCCGAGGACCATCACTGCCGCGAGGAGAAGAGCAATCCATTTTTTCATTTCACGTGTTTCCTCCTGTTTTTAATTTATATTCACGCGGATTCCGCGCAAATACTGACTTTATGCAGCCATTTTGGCCTTGCCGGTTTTATCCTTTCCCTTTGTTGTGTTGCGCTTCTGAACGATGGCGTAGGCCACGAGGCTGATGAGCAAAACCGCGCCCTGCACGATGGTCTGCACGTCGATGGGGATATTCAGAACCGTCAGGCCGGAATTGAGGACCGCGACGATCATCGTTGCAATGATGGTCCCGGTCATGGTACCAACACCGCCGTTGATGCTTGTGCCGCCCAGCACGATGATCGTGACAACCTTCAGGTTCATCCCGTCGCCCGCCGTGTATTTCATGGACGAGAACCGGCCAAGCATGATCATGCCCGCGAACGCGGACATGAGGCCGCTTGCGATATAGGCAATGTTCTTACAGCGGACTGTATTGATCCCGGCGAAACGACTGGCCGTCTCATTGAGACCGATCGCGTAGAGATATTTTCCGTAATAGCTGCGGGAAAGCAGCAGTACAAAAAATACGGCAAACAATACATACAGAATGATCTGAATGGGGATGACGCCAATCTGGAAGTTTCCGAGCCACTCGGCGGTCGGGAAGGCATAGACGCTGTTGCCCTGCGTAATACCGCGCGCGATGCCCTGAAAGAGGTACATGGTGGCCAGTGTCGTAACCATGGCGGGAATCTTCAGCCGCGTGACGAGCAGGCTGTTGAACCAGCCGCAGGCGAGTCCCACAGCGAGGGCGCAGACAACGGATAGTACGCCGGAAGAGGTCGCGGCGTACAGCATGCCGCCGATGATGCCGGAAAGTGCGGCAATGGAGCCGAGGGATAAGTCGATGCCGCCCGTGATGACAATGAGCGTGACTGGCAGCGCGATCATGCCGAGCTCCATGATGTTGCGGAGCATGACGCTAATCAGGTAATTGGGCTTAAAAAAGTTGGGAGCCCTCAGTCCGATTCCAAAAAACAGAACCAGAAACAGCGCGCACAGCGCAAAATCAAAATTGAATTTTTTCGTTTTCATGCGTTTGCCTCCTTTTCCGCCCCGGCGGCATCCAGGGGCTTGTGGCGAACTCCCTTGACCGCGCCGACGGAGACCGCAATGATGATGATTGCGCCCATGACCGCAGTGCTCCAGGAATCGCTGATACCCAAATGGTAGAGCGCCGGAGAAATGATGGAGAGCAAAAACGCGCCGAATGCGGTACCGAGGATACTGCCGGAGCCGCCTGTCACGCTGGTGCCGCCCACGACAACCGCTGCGATGAAAGTCATTTCCATGCCTGCGCCCATTGTCGTGGTGACGCGCTGGCCCGCAGTGGCGATAATGGTAGCCGCTACGCCGAGCACAAGCCCGGCGATGGCATAGGTCTCAATGACAGTTCTGTCCACATTGATGCCCGCCAACCGCGCGCTTTTGGCATTGTTGCCGATGGCATACAGCTTTTTGAAGAAGCAGGAATACTTCATGAAAAGCAGCGCAATTGCCAGCAGGACCAGCGCAAGGACTACGCTCAGAGGAACAATTTTGAAGACCTTTGCCTCAAAGGCAAGCCATGTGAAGGTTTTCGGCAGATCGTAGATGGAACCTTCGACCAAAAGCGGCAGCGCGCCCGCATAAATCTGCGTGGTGGCCAGCGTCGCCACAATAGCGGGAATGCGGAGCCTCGTAATGAGCAAGGCGTTGAAGATGCAGAGAATCGCGCCGCAAACCATCGCGGCCGGCATGAATACGTAGATCGGCGCCCCCGTTTTTCCGATGAAGGCCATCAGAATGCACATGACGGAGATGACGCCGCCGAAGGAAACATCGATGTTTCCGGTGAGCATGATGATGTTCATGCCGATCGCGGCGATCAGTATGTAGCTGAAACGGTTCAAAATGCTCATGATGTTGTTGACCGAACCGAAATCGCTTGCAACCAGACAGAGCACCACAAAGCATACTGCTACCAAAAGGCCAAGCGTCATTTCTGACGACAGCGCCTTCTTAACACGTTTTTTGTTCATAATTGTATCCCTCAATCCTAAACGTTAAGCGCGAGCTTCAGGATTTTCTCCTTGGTAGCCTCGGCTCTCGTCAGTTCGCCGCATACCATCCCGTCACGCATGACATAGATCCGGTCACACATGCCGAGCAGCTCCGGCATTTCAGAGGAAATCATCAGAATTCCAAGCTCCTTCTTTGCAAAGCTGCTGATGATGGAATAAATCTCCGCTTTCGCGTTGACATCCACGCCGCGGGTTGGCTCGTCGAGAATGATGATCTTGGGATGCAGCGCAATTCCCTTGGCAACGGATACCTTCTGCTGGTTGCCGCCGGAAAGATTCGTGACAACAAAGTCCTCACTTGGGGCCTTAATATCAAACTGATGGATGGCCTCCCTGGAGATGGCGCGACACTTTGCTCGGTTTACAAACATGTTTTTGGAGAATTTGCGAATCTGCGGCAGCGTGATGTTGTCGTTCAGTGACATGTCAATCACCAGCCCGCACTTGCCGCGGTCTTCGGAGACATAAACAAGGCCCGCGTCCATGGACTTTGTCACCGAGGACCGCGGGATCTCCTTCCCGTCTACGCTGACCTTTCCGCTGTCCGGCTGGGTAAAACCGCAGGCTGCAAGCGCAAATTCGGTGCGCCCCGCGCCTGCCAGCCCGGCAATTCCAACGATCTCACCCTTGGAAACATGCAGGCTGATATCATTCACGAGCCCGGCCTGCTTCAAATGTTCCACGCGGAATACCTCGCCGCCGTGCTGAATTTCTTCCTTGGGATAGTACGCACCGATGTCGCGGCCCACCATATCGGCAACCAGCTTATCCTTGTTGGTGTCTTTGACCTCGTTCGTGGAAATATATTTGCCGTCGCGGATCACCGTCACGCGGTCGCAGATGCTGAAGATTTCCTCAAGCCGGTGGCTGATATAGACAATGGCAATTCCGCGCTCCTTGAGCTTGCCGATCACGCTGAACAGGGCGTCTACCTCACGTTGGGTCAACGATGCGGTCGGCTCGTCGAGAATCAGAATTTTCGCGTCAAAGGTCAGCGCCTTTGCAATCTCAACGATCTGTTTTTTTGCCATGCCAAGTTCGGCTATCTTTTGGCCCAGCTCCAGATCACTCTCAAGAAGGTCCAGGATTTTCGTTGCCTGCTCCTTCTCCAAAGCATAGTCGATCACCTTGATCGGTCCGGCTTTTTTGTGCGGCTCGTGGCCGACAAACATATTCTCCAGCACCGTCATCTGCTCAAAGAGGCTGGTCTCCTGATACATGATCGCAATTCCACTGCGGAAGGCCTCATTCGGATTGCGAAACGAAACACGCTCCCCGTTCAAAAGGATTTCGCCGCTGTCCGCCTGGTAAACGCCGGTACACACCTTCATCAGTGTGGATTTTCCGGCGCCGTTTTCCCCGCAAACAGCATGGACCTCCCCAGACGCGACCTGAAGGCACATCTGATTCAGTGCCAGAACGCCCGGGAAACGCATGGTGATGTTTTTCAGCTCCAATGCATAAGGCATAATTGATTTTCCCTCCGTTGAATCCGGCCGGAAAACACCGGGCCGGGCGCTTTTTAATCGTAAATTGCGCCGTACTTTTTGCACAGATCGATGAAATGCTCGATTCTTTCCGGTGAAACATCTGTCTGAATGATGTGCGCAGGCGCAATTAGGAAGCCGCGGTCCTTCCCCAGAATGTTGATGCGGTCGCGGACCTCCGCTTCAAGTTCTTCGTCGCTGCCGTACGGCAGAAGCTGCTGCTGATCGATCGCGCCCCAGAAGCAGAGCTTGTCGCCGACGTAGTCTTTGAGTTCCTGCGGGCCGTGTCCGGGAACTCCGGGCTGGACAGGATTGAAAATATCGATGCCGATTTCCGCAAAATCGTTCAGGATCGGCTTAACGGCTCCGTCACAGTGGAAGGCGATGATAATATTGGGATTCGCTGCGCGGAAAGCCCGGAACATGCCGGCATAAAGCGGCTTGATGTGCTCGCGGAAGAGTCGTTCGGAGATCAGCAGCGAGGTCTGGGTTCCAAAATCATCGCTGGCCCAGATGATATCGACGCCGCGCCGGATGAGCTCAAGACCGACTTCCGTCTGGAATTCGATGCACCTCTCGTAAAGCCGGTCGATATACGGTTCCTCCATCTGCAGATCGCAGAGCATCTGCTCCATGCCGAGCATCTGCTGCGCCAGCTGGAACATGGTGACCTCAATGTTTCCGACCACGACGTAGTCCTTCTGATATTTTGCGATCAGCTCGTCTGCCTTCGCGTAGCGGGTAGGGTCATGCGGATCCGGGAACTGGTAGGCCTCGACCTCCTCGACCGTTTCAATCCCGGCGAGAGGGAAACCGACGACGTCCACATAGATCGGACCCTGATGCATTTTCATATGATATTCGTTGTACCATGTGCCGTCGGGGCCAATTTCCGGCTTCCAGCCTGCGGGTGCGGATGCGCCGCAAAGCACCATATCGGAGCCCATCTTCACGCGGAGTTCGTTGGCACTGATCCGCCAGGTAACATCCTCATAAATATTGTCTGTGATATCAACCGGTACCCCGTATTTCTTGGAGAAGTGTTCGATGTGCTGTTTGCACAGATCAAACTGGATCGGGACGCGGTCCGGATTCCCATCCATTCTCTTCAGGGCCTTCAATACGCGTTCTCTTGAATTCATTTTTCGTTTCGCTCCTCTCTCTGTCCTTTCCTTCGTCGTGAAACTAGCACTACCTTGACTTTTTCCATCAAAATCTTGATTTAAAACAGCCTTTTTGGCGTTTATGCCATTTGCTCCGCGATATTTTGTATATTTTAAACAATTTTGACGCAATTATTTTGATTGGTCTGTACTTTTTCCCCTATGCTATGTATAATATCACTAAGGTTATATCTTTACATAACCTTTTCTTGCAAACTTTTTGCACTATCTTGAGTATTTGAAGAAGGTGTACGCAATGGAGGTTAAACTGCGCTACCATCTGGATCTGCGGTCGGAGTCCCGATGGAACATGATCACAGCAACACCTGCAACCAAAGGTGCTCTATTGTATATGCAGGAGGTCGGGGATTTTATGGCCGGTCCCACATACTATACGACACGCGAGGGCTTTGATTCTTTCCTTTTAAAATTCACGGTCGCGGGATGCGGCGTGCTGCGCAATAACCAGCAGGCCTGGCAGATTCCCGCCGGCCATTTCTACTGGCTCGACTGCCGCAAGTGGTATGACTACCGCACAGATCCCGACGTGGGAAACTGGCATGTACTCTGGGTACACTTCTACGGAGCCACCGCGCAGTTTTATTATGATACATTTTTGAAACACAATAATGGGGAGCCTGCAGGTACGCTTCCGATCGGTTCCCCGGTATATGGGCTGATGCAGTCGCTGCTCTCGCTGGATCCCGCCAGCTGCAACCAGACAGAGACAGATTTTACTGCTGCCAGCCTCTTGACGCAGATCATCACAGAATGTACGCTCGCGGCGATGAATCACGGCCTGTTTTCCGATGTGCCGCAGTTTGTGCAGGACGTCCGTATGTATCTATTCAATCATTTTCAGGAGAAGCTGACGCTGGAAAAGCTTGGCACGCAGTTCGGCATGAACCCCTGTTATCTGCAAAAACAGTTCAAAAAATATATTGGCCAGTCTCCTGTTGAGTACCAGATCTGCCTGCGCATGACGCGCGCGAAGGAACTCATGCGCACAACACGAAAAGCAATCAGTGAAATTGCCTACCAGGTCGGCGTGGATAACCTGAGCTACTTTACGCGGCAATTCAAGCAGCAGGAGGGCTTGACGCCGCAGGATTATCGCCGCCTCTGGCCCATCATTGAGACCACGCCGGACTCTGATAACCCGACCGGTCATGGAAGCAAAATATTATAGAAATTTCAGCAGCGATGAGGCAGCGGGCAACGTACCATTGCAGACTGATTGAAAAAATTCGCGAGGGCGTGTACGACGGCGAAAGAACCGAAAGCGAAATAAAGCATGCTTTCTCTGGCTTTTACATCGACAGGGGTCCCCCGGTCAAGTACCGCGAAAGTAAAATGCGCAAAATTCTTCGATGGAAACAACGACTGCCAGTTTGGCCGCGTCGAGGGTTGGGCTTCCTGATTTCTCCTCTGAATTAAAGCAGGAGGCAAGGGAAAGACCTTGCCTCCTGTTTTTACGCGCTCAAAGTGTGAGCCAGTAGCGCTCGAGGCGCTCGTTCTCCTCCGCATCGCACGCGGCGGACTCGCAAACGCCGCCTTTTTCCGACAACCGCCGGGTCAGTTCGGCGCCGTGAAGGCTACGGCCATGGTGCCTCACAGCCGCCTGTAAATCTCGCCGTGCCGCGCATTGTCATCCAGTTTCATTCCCCGTCACCCATTCTCCGCCTCGTCCACTTGCGTGGGATCGCGGAAGGCCGCGGTTTGCCGGGCACATTCCGGTTGCAGGCAGGGACGCAGCCCTCCTTTTTGCTGCGTCTCCCGCTGCACAGCCACGGCGCGCTCTCGCTTCGCGCGGCTGTGGTAGAAGCGCTCGTGCGTCAGCCATTCCAGCCCGACACGGGACGGTACCCGTGATGTTCAGGTGTGTCCAGGGCAGGTGGCGGTTGATTTGCTGAATTTGCGCGCAGAAGCCGGCTGCCATATCCCTGTCCGCGCTTATCCTCCAATACTGCAATGTTCTTGAGCTCGCATGTTCCGTCGCCCAGCGCAAGCAGTACAGCAGCAGCCACTGCTTGTTCGCCGTCCTCAGGAGATCCAGTTTTTCTCCCCCGGTCGAGATAGCCCCGGATCATTTTTTGCGATGGATTCGCTTCAAGGAAGAGTGGAAGTCAATGCGCTTTTTATTCGGTGACCAGAATAATATTTTCCCGCAAATTGCAAGTGCAAGTTGGACACCCCACGGTAAAACGGCAGCGGGGGTTCAGGCAGCGTAGACGCTGTCCAGGAAGGCATCAAAAAGCTCCTCCGGCGTCTGGTATCCGAGCCGCCTGCGTGGGCGGCCATTCAGTTCATCGACAAAGGACAGGATCTGCTCTGGAGAGAACTTCTCTATGGAGACGCCCTTTGGAATAAAGCCCCGCAGCAGGCCGTTATGGCGCTCGTTTACGGGTCGCTCCCATGACGAGTACGGATGTGCAAAGTAGACCAGCGCGCGCCACTGTTCAGCCTGAGCAAAGTCCTCAAACTCGGAGCCGTTGTCGACGGTAATACTCTTGAAAACATCGGAAAAGCGGTTACCATATTCGGCACGGAGGGCCTGCATGGCAGCTTGTACTGCCTCGCTGGTCTTGCTGGGAATACGCATGGCGATGTAGTTGTCAGTCACTCTCTCAACAAGGGAGAACACGACCGCTTCTTTGCCGTTCCGGAGACCAACAACTGTGTCAGCTTCCCAGTGACCCAGTTCCACACGGGCAGCAACCTCAGCGGGTCGTTCCTCAATGCTGCGGCCTTTGGGACGTTTGTTGACACTGCTCTTTCCATTTGAAACTCTACGTTTTAGAACATCGGGGATTTCAAAGACCGTGAGCGGCAGATTGCCTGCCTCCAGTTCATTGTAGAGCGTCTTGGTACACACCATCTCGTCATCCCGGAACAGTTTATGCACTCTTGCGTAGCCAACGCAGGTGTCCAGAGACCATCGGTGCTTTCGGACCATCTCAACCACGAACGCCACGAACTTGGAGCATTGGATAATGGAATGGCGCTTTCTGCATTGCTCTCTGGTGGCCTTGTAAACGGATTGACCTCGCTTGGCGCTGTATCCGGGAACACGACCCTTTCGGCACTTGCGGGGCGGTGTGCCACGTTTCAACTCGTTCTGGACCGTACCATGAGCACAATTTACTTTGCGGGCAATGGCTCGATACGAAAGCCCTAATTTGCGCAGTTCCTGAATGGTGCCTCGGTCCGTGGAACCTAAGTGCTGTCCACGCTTGCGTTCCGGTTCAGTTGTGATATAATCTTCGCAGTCCATAGTGATTGCCCCTCCTCGGTATTTGGTGTCTTTGTCGTTACCATTCTACCAAGAGGAAAATCACTATGGATTTTTCTGCTCAAGTGTCCAACTTCATCTTACAACCGGCCAATAATATTTTCCATTACTTACCCCTCTTTTGACAAAATACCGACGGAGCGCGCTCCGTCGGTATTTTCCAATATTAAAGGTCTCTGTCTTGGATTCCACAGGTCCAGCTCGCGAAGGGCTTTGCAAGCGCTTCGCTGACATAGCAGATGCCTTTTCCCAGACGCATAATGGAAGCCGGGCATTCCATCGAGATCGGCCCGTACAGCTCAATTCTGGAAATCATGCGCTGCCAGGAACTGCCGTCCGCATTGGCAAAGTTGTGCATTTCAAAGCGCTCGCGCGCATTACAGATGTCTCTCGGACCGATGGTAACCGCCTTTGGCGGCACTGCCCATACATCGCCGGAAGCGCCCATGGGGCCGAACAGAGAGTTCTCACAAATCGTCAGCGGAGTCTCCGTAACGATGCGGGAGCCGAGCCGGCAGAACGCCTCTAGGCTGTCAGCGGCGAACTCTTTGGATCCCGGATCGATGAATGCGGTGTGACCGGGCCAGCCCGTCGCAGAGTAGACAACATCAGCACCGCCGCAGTCCTCGATCATCCTGGAATAAACACCGTCCGCCTTGTTTTCATTGGTAAAAACATGCCAGTGGTCCTCGCTCGGACGCAGATCCTCACGGATGCGGCCATAGAAATGATTGCGGAAGGAGTAGCCCAGGCCAGCACCGTAGGTAAGCGGAGCAACATTCCCGTTTTCATCCGCCCACTCGTCCATTGCGAACGCATCTACGTTACGGCAGGATACATTATAACGGTTAATCATATCTGCAATCGCGGTATAGGCATCCGGCCACTGATTGGGAAAAATCATTATCAGATGCTGATCCATGACGTCGCTCAAATAAATCCTGTGAAAAACATCCATTACCAGATGCATCGTGGGGTTGATTACGACTTTGACGCTGAACCCGTTTTCATTGGTATACTCCATCTCTTCGCGCTTCACGTTCCGGACATGATCCAGAACGGCGGGATCACGGGTCGGCAGCCATGCCGCCGGCGCGAAATCGAACTCATAGTTATTCATAATGTTACCTCAATTTTTTAAATTCTCAGATTCTGCCGAGTGCACCAACGGAGCAGAAACAGTGCAATTGCCTTGCAATGCTGGAGTAACTGCTCGAGCGTCACAAACTCGTCCGGCTGGTGTGCGCCGCCATATAGTCGGAAATCGCGGAGCAAGCCGAAGTTCACGCTTCGGGGAGACCCAAACTTCAGGAAGATCGACAGATCCGACATGCAGGCTCCAGAAATTTTGACCGCCCGTCCGGCCACCTCCTCGGCAGCACCCTTCAACTTCTGCAGCATCGGATCCTTGCTTGGCAGCGACAGGCAGTAAAAAAAACGCGTTGTGGGCTGGAAGCCGTCCGTGCCAACGCCCATACCGCCAAGGCGCGCGCGGATACGCCGTTCCGCCTCGCACAGCTCCGCGTGCAGAACCTCCTGTGGCTTGTTGGAATAATAGACAAAGTTCATGTTGCCGAAGTCTAGGTCGCAGGCATTGTCGCCGGCCTTGAATTCGTGGATTCTCACAGCGGAGCGCTGCATATCCGTACCGACAAAATAGGGATCGACCGCCAGCTCCTCGTATCGTTTCTGAAAGAAAAACTTCAGCTCATCCCTGATAACCTGCAGCGCGTCGATTACCAGCGACGCGGAATCCTGGGGTTCATTTGCCTTCACACGGATGGTCATGCCCTGACCGCCCATAGAGCAACTCCAGATTTCATAGTTGCCGCCGTCCATATTGATGATAGTGTCACATTTCTCGCGCAGGCTTGCGGCCAGCGCACCGTTGCCGCCGCCATACTCCTCATCGCAGTAGCTCTCCAGGACAACGTCGTGATCCAGCTCCACGCCGGCCGCCCGGACGGCTTCAAACGCAAGAATGGAACTGGCAATTCCGAATTTATTGTCGCTGGCGCCCCGTCCATAGATCCGGCCATCCCGGATAACGCCTCCCAGCGGGTCGACGCTCCAGAGTTTTCTGTCCCCCGTGGGCATTGTGTCGGTATGAGCCGCCAGCATGACCCTGCCTTTCGGGGCCTCAGCGTGATACGTTCCTGAAAAATTCGGACGGGAATCCGTGCCCCGGCCGTTTAGGTACCCGGCGCTCTCTTTGACTCCGGGCACCTCATCAGGACAGTACCGCGCCGTCTCAAGCCCCAGCCGTCTGTATTCGCCCAGAATCAGGTTCTCACAACGTGATTCACTTCCATGATCCACGCCATTCTGCGTATCGACGCGGATCAGGTCACTGAGCAGCTTGTAAAGCCTTTTCTGATTCTGATCCAGATACTCCAGCACGCTTTTTTCTGTCTGATTCATAGTCGCCTTCATTTCTGACGGCGGCGGTTGGCTTCATCAATCGCAACGGAGATGACCATAATGCTGCCGATCAGCACGTTTTGCAGATTGGTGTCGATGCCGAACAGCGTCAGCGCATTAGAAATCAGCGCCATCAGCAGGATGCCAAGAAAGGTGCCAAAGATGGAACCTTCGCCGCCGTTCAGTGAAACACCGCCGATCAGAAGCGCGGAAATCACGCGGAATTCAACGCCCTGCCCAAGTGACGCGGGCGCCGACCCATAGCGGGATGTGGCAAGAATGCCCGCCAGCGCTGAGCAGCCGCCGATAATCATGTAAAGGGTATACACGAATTTCGTTACGTTGATGCCCGAGAGGCGTGCGGACTCCGGGTTGGAACCGATAAAGTATGCCTGATGGAAGAAGGAAACATATTTCAGCAGAATTGCCGCCACAATGGCTACGACGAGCATGACCACAATCAGCGTAGAGATGCCGAACAGATTCCAGTCCTGTACAATAACCTTGAAGCCGATGGGGAAGTTGGAGAGCGTCTGTGAATTGATGATCATCAGGCCCGCACCTTTAAATGCCATCCATGTGCCCATGGTGGCGATCATGGGCAGCACCCTGAGCTGCACCACAATGAAGGCGTTGAGCGCGCCGATGGCAATACCGACCAGCAGGCCGCTCAGAATGCTCGGAAGGATGCCATTTCCGGCATTGAGCATCAAGCCGCAAACAAACGCAGAACATCCCATATTGGAGCCAACGGAGAAGTCCGTGTTGCCGGCGATCAGAGAAATCGTCAGGAACGCTCCGATGATCATATCGTTCGACATGTAGTTGCCGATCGTCTTGATATTGGCAGCCGTCATAAACTGGGACGAGTTTAGTCCCATAAAGATGCTCAGAACAATTACCAAAAGCAGAATCACGATTTCGCGAATCTCAAAAACGCGCTTGAAAATATATTTAAACCCTTGCCCCTCCCGGGCGTATTCCAAAGATTTTGTACTCATGATGCGCTCTCCTTCGTCTCAATCTTCATACCTGAAGTCAGGGTCATGATCCGTTCCTCCGAGATTTCCCCGAGCTTCAGCTCGCCGGTGATTTTCCCCTCATACATAGCGATAATGTGATCCGAGGCGCCAATCAGCTCGGGCATATCCGATGAGATCATAATAACTCCCATGCCGCGTTTGGCGAAATTGCGGATCAGGGTATGGATGGACTCTTTGGTCCCGACATCTATGCCGCGGGTCGGCTCGTCGATCATCAGGATCTTCGGTTCCCGGCTGATCCACATGGACAACAGTACTTTCTGCTGGTTGCCTCCGGAGAGTTGCGAGACTTTTTTCTCAACACTGGGCGTCTTGATCAGAAACTTTTCCCGGTATTCCTGCGCGTCATTCCGCGCTGCCCAAAACTGCATGAAGCCGTGCTTCGTAAAACGATCCACATTGGCTGCCAGGACATTGTTCGCAATGGACATCCTGAGGAAGAGGCCCTTATTCTTCCGGTCCTTGGTCATATAGGCAATTCCATGTTTTCTGGCATCTTCCGGTGAAGAGATGTGAATTTTCTTTCCCTCCAGTGAGACTGTACCGCTATCTGGATGGTGCACACCGAACAGACATTCCATGAGTTCGGTTCTTCCGGCGCCTTCCAGACCCGCCAATCCCATAACTTCGCCGCGGTGCAGGGTGAAGGAAGCGTCCTTTACATAATTTCTGTAGCTCAGGTGCTCCACCCGAAGGAGTTCCCCTTCTATGCTGCTGGTACCGGCACCGTACTGATAGACCACATCGCGGCCGACCATGTACTGGACGAGCTCATCCTTACGGGTATCTGCAACACGCAGTGTCTTTATGTACTGGCCATCACGCATGATCGTGACAGTATCGCAAATCTGAAAAATTTCCTCTAGACGATGAGAGATATAGATAATGGAGACGCCTTCGGCGTTCAGCGTCCGCATGATCTTCATCAAAACCTCTGTCTCCTTTTCGGTCAGAGCGGAGGTTGGTTCATCCAAAATCAGCACCTTTGCGTTCTGCTTGACAGCGCGCAGGATCTCGATGATTTGCTGGCGTCCGACACTAAGGTTTCTCATGATCCGTTTTTCGTCCACATCCTGGAAGCCGTAGGCGTCCAAAAGACCACGCACCTCATGGTGCATGCTCCGGTAATCGATCATACCCAGTCTGGTTTTCGGAGCATTGGTTGTAAAGATATTTTCAGCCACCGTGGAAGTATTGAATATCGACAGTTCCTGATGGACGATGCTGATTCCCTTTTTTTCCGCGTCCATTGGACCAGACATTTTAACCGCCTGTCCATTCAGAATAATCTCACCGGAATCCGGAATATAAATTCCGGACAGTACCTTCATCAGGGTGGATTTTCCAGCGCCGTTTTCTCCGATCAGCGCATGGATGCTCCCACGGCGCAGATCAAACTGCATATTGTCCAGCGCCTTCACGCCCGGGAAGGTCTTCGTGATGTTTTTCAACTGTAAAACGTTGTCTTCCAAGGGGGATCTCCCTTCTTTTCTCATGTTTTCCGGGAACTCCGCTTTCGGGAGTTCCCGGACAGGAAAATGGTCAGCGGTCTACATAAGAGAAGCCGACAAATTTATCTACGTTATTCTTATTGATAATCAGCGCGCCGGTATCCACGAAGGACGGCGCCACGTTCAGGCCGGCGGCGGCGTCATCCGCAGAGAAGGCGTTCTTTGCGCCGTGATTGTAATCGTAGCAGAACTTAACGCCATAGTAAACCTCGGTATACTGCTTGCCGGCAACCGTCGAATAGATGTCGCCGTTCTGAATATACTCAAGCGTAGCAGAGTCGCGGTCTATTGAGATAACCTTGACGTCGTCGGATTTGCCAGCTTCCTTGATGGCTGTCACGGCGCCGACGGCCGAGACGGACTGACCACCGATCACAGCCGAAACGCCATCGTTCGCCAGCAGCGCCGCGCCGATCTTCGTCGCGGCAACCGCGGCATCGGAAGTATCGTCGATCTCGGATACGATCTTCATGTCAGGCCAATTTTCAATCTCTTCATGGATGCCATTCGTAATATCTTCAACGGAGGCGGAACCTGCGGATAGGTTGTTGGAATAAATGACGTTGCCCTTGCCGCCGGTAGCTTCAGCGGCCTGCTGCATCATGATTTTCCCGTATTCGACATAATCCGTACCCAGGAAGCAAAGACGGGCTGAATCCTTGACTCCGTCGACCGTCTGATAACATACAGGAATTCCTTTTTCCTTAGCCTGCTTTACATAGGGCTCATAAGCGTCCGGGAAATTCGCTTGCATGACAATACCGGCACAGTTCGGGTCATTCAGTGCTGTCTCAATAACAGCGCACATGGCATCCACGTCAAGTCCGTCATCGCCAACAAACTTGGCGGTAACGCCCAGCTCGGCACATGCGTCCTCGAGTCCGGCCTTATGAGCCTGCCAGTATTCCAGGTTGGACAACGGGCAGATATAATAATATGTTTCGTTACTTTTCGCAGCAGCCGGCGCTGCTGTGCCGGTATCGGAGGAATTTGCAGCTGTGGTTTCTGTTTTTACGTTTTCGTTCCTGTCTCCGCAGCCGGTAAGCACGGTGGTCAGCATTAGAATGGACAGCAACAGTGCAATTAGTTTTTTCATTTTCATATCTCCTTGTTTCAATTTATTTTTACACACTCAGTGTAAAATACTCAGTTGAGGCCAGTCAGGCAACACGCAGTCTTACGTTCGACTAAAAACATAATATGATATTATGTATTAGAAAATAAAACAACTCCTCCTGCTCTATTTTAAAAGCACCGCCTTAGAGCTCCGGGCATGCGCTACGATCGCTTCTTCGGCCCGTTCGGCGTCCATTTTAGCAATTGCGTCAAAAATTGCAAAATGTTCCGCATAGCAATCCTCCAGCATGGTGAAATACTTGCTGAACCGCTTCAGACATGCCTTGTTGATTTCCGCAATAGCCTCCAGGCAGGCCAGAAGAATGGGGTTATGTGCTGCTCTTGCCACCTGCACATGAAATTCATCGTCATACTGCATGATCCGCAGCATATCCCCCTCCGCAATGGCCCCTTTCAGATTCTGCAGCACGCTTCCCAAAATTGCAAGCTCCCGATCGGTCCGGCTCAGCGCGGCCAAATGCGCAGCGCCGCCTTCAATATACTCGCGGGCATTGTAAATAGCATTGACGTCAATTTCCTCAAAATCAATGAGCTGATAAAGGGGTTTCATGAACAGTCCAAGATCTATGGCCTTGACAAAAGTACCGCGCCCCTGCTTGATATCCAGGAGCCCCATCATGCTGAGCTTCTTTAGCGCCTCTCGCACGGTGATCCGGCTGACATCAAACATCTCACACAGCGCCCCTTCAGGAGGAAGCTGATCCCCTGATTTATAGACACCGCTGATAATCTTGTCTTTCAGTTGTTCCATGACGTAATCGCACTTCGTCATCTGGTTTTTTGTTTCCATTATATTGGCACCGACGTTTCTATATTTTCTTCATATCATATGATGTTTATAAGCATAAAATATGTCTTTTTATCTCAAATGTCAATTGCTTTTGCAAAAATTCCAAGAAATTGTGAATAGCCACATAAATTCTTTGTCTGTTTTGGCACATCCGCACAAATAGCCGCTGCGTGGGCGTTGTAATTACACGGCGCTTTCTCCAATTACCCGGCTGCCGGAGAACCTGGGAACTGCAGCAGCTATTTCGCCTTTAATATGCGCCGCGCTCCGTTCCGGAGCGCGGCGAGAGCCTCAGTTCCGAATTGCGTATCGGTAATAAGCGTATACACATGCGCAAGCGGACAGATCTGGGAAAAGCCGGCCCGGCCGATCTTGGAATGGTCCGCAGTAACATTGACATTCTGCGCGCGTTCTGCCATCACACAGTCAAGCAGCGCCTCATCGGCGCGGTAGGTCGTGATGCCTTCCCCCTTACTGACGCCGTAGACAGACAGAAGTACATGATCAGCCTGATACTTTGTGAGTTGCCCCTGCGCGTCGCCGCCATGGGTAAAGCCATACTGAATCGCCTCCCAGAAGAATCACGCGAAAAGGCGGTACGTCGCTCAATTCTGTCGCAATGGCAATTGAGCTGGTAACAATATTCACCTTTCTAGGCCGCTTGAGGGCACAGGCAATCTGCAGCGTTGTCGTTCCAGAATTGAGGAACAGTGTATCTCCTTCGCAAATAAACCCAGTGGCGGCTGCGGCGATGGCCTGTTTCTACAACAGAAACAGAATTTTTATTTTGTTCGGCGCAGACCTTGTTTTTGCAATGGCACCGCCTGTCACACGCTCGAGCATGTCCCCGCTTTCGAGCACATCAGTTTTCAGTTTTGATATTCCCATCGAGGTCCTCCCTCTCTGCACACAGCCGCTCTCCGACTGTACCGCCTGGATGTTTCAGTGCAAACTGACGCTCCTGATACCCGGTTTCTTCAATCGGCGCGGCCTGTAGCGCGTGAATGATCACACAGCGCTGTGCTGTTGGTTATACCCTGACTGTTGTATTTGTCGGTTTCCCGATTCACATATTGTTTTATTGCGACATCTGTCTGTTTGGCACGCGGATATTCCATATTTTCCGTGATTGTGATGGTTTTCACATATTCGGCTGGGGAGATGAATCTAGCCGGTCATTCAATGCCGCACATCAGATGGGCAAAATGCTTGCAGAGAATACCGGAATGACCACAGCCTGCCGCGCCAATCCGCGGCGCGGCAGCCAGTAAAACGACCGCTCTACCGAAGATTGCTTCATCAAAATAGTTTTTCATTTCCTGAATACAGGGCGCCAGGATATTGTAGACCTCCTTGGCTACGCGAACGGATTTTTTGTTCATCACACTGTCTCCTTCAGTAGCATGATTTTATTTACTATATCGATGATAATATTCTCCTTAAAAAATTCAATGAAAATATGATTGGCTTTTTCGCAAAGCGTTCACAAAATTAGAAATAGAACTCAAAATAAGCATAAAATCGCCTGATTTCTTATGAAATCAGGCGATTTTATGGAAGTCATAGACAAATCATATGCTTTTGTTTGTGCGCAGTGCAACAAGCTCTCATACGGCGAGCTACTCCGACTTTATATGCCAAATTGCGCATTAGAATTTTTCTTGATTGACCCAAAGACCCAGCGCCGGATTCGGGATGAAGTATATTTCTTCGCGGTCCACGGTATTGTACCCGTATTGCAGCTTGCTTGGATTATATTTTGCAGCCTGCTCATCGTAGCTTGCGCTCTGGAAGCCCACCCCTGCAATTTCTTCCTGTGAGATGTCTTTCACTGCATAGGTGATCGAAAACCGTCCGTCGGATGAGCCATGGATTAGATGCGCAGCCGCGCCCATATTATCCCGCAGATCCTGGTTTTCCGGTTTGTTAAACGCTTCCAAAGTTTGCAGACGTCCGCGGTATCCGTATTTCCGGATGAGTTTGTCCACCTGCGCATCTTCACCGAACTTCATAACTCCCGGTGCCAGTATGATCAGTTCTCCGCCGTCAGCCATTGCCATCCTGGTCCGGTAGACCGCTTTGTTGCCCAGCCAGGTGCTCTTAAATTCGTCCGGATTCAAGTACACCACGCACTTTTTCAGTCCGTGCTCGACAAAGTCAATGTTCTTTTCCTGTGCCAGCTTGACCGCCTCGGTCAGGCAATTGCGCCCTTCCCCGATGAACAGGCCGTGCGTATGGATCGTATTGCCCGTCGCTGTTGTGACAGTCAGGACGAACAGGATTGGACGATCCCGCAAAAAATGCTCCATTCCATAGTCGAACAGCTTCCGCACCGGCGTATGATCCTTCCCCATCATGCGTTCCATGCCGTAGACAGCCCCGACCATGTGGCTCTTGTTAATCATTTCGCTGCCGCCCACGCCCACGAACAAATTCTTTGCATGGTTCGACATTCCAATCACTTCATGCGGCACTACCTGCCCCGGAGAGATGATCAAATCATATTTTTGATCCATGACCCGCCGGTTGATCTCCACTGCAATCGAATCTTGCCAGAGGCCCTCTGTGATTTCTTCCAGATAAGACGCGGGGATCTCTCCCAGCTTTACTACGTCATGCCGCCAGTCGTGTACCAGCATTTTTTCATAGGGAATATCGCCAAACATGGCGCCCCACTGCGTCTTGGATACCGGTTCATGCGTACCGAGCGCAGGCAAAATGTCCACATTTACACCGGCGTCTGTCAACGTATGGTAATACACGTTGGTAATGAAGCCCGCGTTTGAATGGTACCTTGTGAAATCCGGCGGGAGGATCAAGACATTCATGAGATTGCGTCCATCCAGTGACTGCAGCAGCGCGGCAACGATCTCTTCTTTCGACAGTCCCTGCCCTGCGTTTGCCTGTCTGAAAATATCCATCTTACACTCCACTGTATGCGCTGAAGCCGCCGTCAATCGGAACCACCACACCGGTGATAAAGGAAGCAGCATCATTGTTCAAAAGGAACAGCACTGCACCGATCAGCTCATCCGCTTCGCCGAAACGGCCCATCGGGGTCGCTGCGAGAATCTTTCCGGTTCTGGCAGTCGGTGTGCCATCTGCATTCCACAGCAGCGCCGCATTTTGCTTCGTGGAGAAAAATCCGGGCGCGACCGCATTCACGCGGATGCCGGCCTTGCTGAAATGCACGGCCAGCCACTGTGTGAAGTTGGAGATCGCAGCTTTTGCGCCGGAATATGCTGGAATCTTCGTCAGCGGCGTATAGGCGTTCATCGAGGAAATATTCAAAATATTGCAGCCCTCGCGGCCAATCATGTCCTTTGCAAATGTCTGCGTCGGCACTAAGGTTCCAATAAAGTTCAGGTTGAACACAAACTCCACACTTTTTTGTTCCAGATCGAAGAAGGACTTGGTGTCGGTGTCCAGATCGCCAAGCTCAAAATATTCCTTGTCGGTGGTGGCTCTGGGGCTGTTGCCGCCTGCACCGTTCAGCAGAATATCGCAGGGACCAAAATCCGCAAGCACGGCCTGATGGCAGGCTTCCGTGCTTTCTTTTTCCAGAACATTGCACTGATATGCTTTGGCGCTGCCGCCGTCGGCAGCGATCTCATCCGCGACCTTCTTCGCGGCCGCTTCATTCAAATCGAGAACCGCCACCTTTGCACCGGCAGAAGCCAGTGCCTTGGAGAACATCCCGCACAGCACACCGCCTGCACCGGTGACGACCGCAACTTTGCCAGTCAGATTTGTATTCAATGGAAGATTCATTTTTAACATCCTTTCGTTTCAAAAATCATATCGTTGCTTCGGGCATGGGAGGAATCGGAAAAACAAATTGTTGTGTTTTTATGTTATGCGTTATAGGTCGTCGCAGCGGTGTTGCCGCCATGTCCGGTCCAATTGGTGTGGAAAAACTGGCCTCTCGGGCTGTCGAGACGCTCATAGGTATGCGCCCCGAAGTAGTCCCGCTGCGCCTGTAAAAGGTTCGCGGGCAGATGCTCACAGGTATAGCCGTCAAACCATGTCAGCGCCGAGGTCATGGCCGGAGCCGGGACGCCGGAAGTAATGGCAGTTGCCGCCACCGTACGCCATGCCGGTACGAGCTTCTCGATGGTCTCCTTGAAATACGGATCGAGGATCAGGTTTTCCAGTTCCGGGTTCCGGTCATAGGCTTCCTTGATCTTGCCGAGGAAGGTCGAACGGATGATACAGCCGCCGCGCCACATCAGTGCGATGCCGCCGTAATTGAGGTTCCATCCATAGTTTTTGGCTGCCGACCGCATCAGCGTGTAGCCCTGTGCATAGGACACGATCTTAGACGCCAGCAGTGCCTGCCGGATCTGCTCGATCAGTGCCTTCTTATCTCCGGCATAGGGTAGCGCTGTTTTGGTAAATATCTTGCTGGCTTCCACGCGTTCGCCTTTCATCGCGGACAGGCAGCGGGCAAACACAGCCTCGCCGATCAGTGTCAGCGGCACGCCCTCGTCCAAAGCGGCAATGCCGGTCCATTTACCGGTGCCCTTTTGGCCGGCAGTATCCAGAATATGATCGACGATCGGTTCGCTGTCAGTGTCCTTGTAGGCCAGAATGTCGCGCGTGATCTCAATCAGATAGCTGCTCAGCTCGCCCTTGTTCCATTCGGCAAAGACGTCGTGCATTTCGTCTGCGCTCATACCCAGCACGTCCCGCATCATCTGATAGGCTTCACAGATCAGCTGCATATCGCCGTATTCGATGCCGTTATGTACCATTTTGACAAAATGGCCCGCGCCGTTTTCGCCCACCCAGTCACAGCAGGGCGTGCCGTCCTCGACCTTCGCGCAGATCGCCTGGAAAATTGGCTTGACCAGCGGCCATGCCGCGTTGCTGCCGCCTGGCATCATGCTCGGGCCGTTCAGCGCGCCTTCTTCGCCGCCGGACACGCCGGTGCCGACATAGAGAAATCCCTTGCTCTCCGCATACGCTGTCCGGCGCATGGTGTCGGGGAAGTGACTGTTGCCGCCGTCGATAATGACATCGCCCGGCTCGAATACCGCCAGTAGCTGTTCAATCAAATCATCCACTGCCTGTCCGGCCTTGACCATCATGAAGACCTTGCGCGGTTTTTGCAGATTGTCCGCCAATTCCTGCAGGCTGTAAGTTCCAATGATGTTTTTTCCGGCTGCGCGACCGGTCACAAAATTGTCTACTTTGGCAGTCGTGCGGTTGAAGACGGCCACGGTGAAGCCCTTGGACTCCATATTCATGACCAGGTTTTCACCCATCACTGCCAGACCGATCAGTCCGATATCTGCTTTTTTCATCTTATTCTCCTTTATCGCTGTACCCGGGCGTTCCCGGCGTAGATATCCCAAACCTGTTTTTCATCCGCAGGCTCGGCGTAATCGTTCAGACTGGTGGTGGCCAATACGCCGGTCGCCCAGCCGAACTGGATCCACTTTTCCGGCTCCCAGCCCTTCAGGATGCCATACAGCAAACCGCCGGTAAAGCCGTCGCCGCCGCCAATACGGTCCATCACCGGAATGGGTCTGGGCTCTTCCACAAACCATTCGCCGTCCGCCAGCATCAACGCACCCCAGAGATGCTCGTTTGCACTGGCAACCTGCCGCAGCGTGGTCGCAAAGACCTTCGCGTTAGAATACTTTTTCTGCACCTGAGAAATCATGCCCTTGAAGCTCTCGATTTTTCCGGCAATATCTTTCCCTCCTGCTTCCGGACCTTTGAAACCCAGGCACAGCTGAAAGTCTTCCTCGTTGCCGACCAGTACGTCCGCACAGGATGCAATCTGGTGGAACGCGTCCGCAAGCTCCGCTTCGCGGCCTGCCCAGAAGGACGCCCGGTAATTGAGGTCGAAGGAAACAAGGGTTCCGTACTGCTTTGCGGCCTTTGCCAATTCCAGACAGCACTTGGTCGTCTGCTCGCTCATTGCGGCGATTAGGCCGGAAATATGCAGAATGCCGGCGCCCTCCTCGCCAAAGATGCGGGGAATGTCAAAGTCGGAAATATCCAGTGTCCGGCCCACCTCGCCCGCACGGTCATTCCAAACCCGCGGTGCGCGCATGCCATAACCGGAATCGGCGATGTTGAACTGGTGACGATAGCCCCACGGACCGCCCTGCGGAAGAGATCGCCCTTCATAGGCGATGTTTCGGGCACGCAGTTGGCTCTGGATAAACTGCGCAATGGGACTGCCCTGCACAAATTTGGTCAGAGCAAGGCAAGGCTTGCCCAGCGAGGATGTAACGTTTAGAACGTTTGTCTCCGCGCTGGTCGCCTGCATGTAAAAATGCGTACTGCTTTGCACCGCCATGCGGTCATCCGGCGTAATGCGCACGCCCATGCTCGTGGGACACGCAATCGCATATTTCACTGGGCCGCGAACTTGTAAATGCATATGAATACTCCTTTAAAATAAATGTTGATAGCATTAGACGGTATATCCAATTGGGGAACCACAATGTCACCCTGAAACAGCAGTGCTCAAAGCCATATGCTGCGTTTATTTGGCGCTGGTTTTGAAATCAGTCTGCCGTTAAATAGCGTAAATGTCTCCCAATATGTCTTTCCAGGCAACTGTAATACGCTTCCTCTTTTTCGTGCAGCATTGCAAAGAAAGGAACCCGAAACCATGGCTGAGACAAAAGAATACCATATGTAATATGCATCAGTTGTCTGGATGCCGGCAGTTCCAACAATTCAGGCAGATATGCGTCACTCAGCAAATCAATGTTCGGAATTGTTTTGGGATCTGTTGTAACATGGTAATACTTCGTAGCTTCACTCCGATGTTCGAGCGCATACTGATGCGCTTTTCGATATAGTTTTGGCTCCTCTCTGGCGAGTACACGGACTGCTTCAAGCCAATTTGTGCCGGCAGTTTTCACGTGAACATTTCCTTTTGTGATTTTATGAAGAATCGAAAACACAGAGAACTTATCTGATCCGGAATGGAGGCTCAATTTGTATCCAAAGGCATCGGCAATCTGCTGGTGTACTTTCAAATCGGAAGCAAACTGATCCAGATTTCCTTGATACTCTATGCCTTTTTCAAAATATCCAATAAAGTGCGGTGCAACACTCACAGGCGTAATGCCGGCGTCATGTAACTCTGCCGCAATGATGTAATGCTCTGAAGGCGCGGTAATCGCCATGGCCTCGTCAATGGATAATTCAAAATCCACCTGATCCGTTGCCGTCTCTGCAATATACTGATAGCAACTGATTGCGTGCTCTACCGCCTTATAGAATACAAGTACAATTCTTTTCAGTCCTTCACTGGACAGTTCCCCAATCATTGGAAGCTTTTTATTCAAATATTTCTTTTCATAATGGGACCGTGTGGTCTCCGGAAGTTCAGCATAGCTGCGATTCAGCGCTGTCCCATCAAAAGTTGCTGCGTCATCATTGATATATTCGGAGCAGTCCAACGTAATCATTGTGCAACCGCTGTCGAGTGCATACTTAATTTCTTCTCTTGTTTTCAGATGATCGCCGTCTGCCCCGTAACCGTCTTGATATCCTTCCTGGAATACGCCAAAAGCTGCTGCGGCAATCACCTCAGGGAATGTCCGGCCCGTCAGATTCAATTCTCTAATGGATTGCTGCGCCAATACTGGGAATGCACCATAGTCCGAAATTGCACGCAGCTGCCCCGGAGTGGCAAGGCCGAGACGATCACCCAGGCCGAACGTAAACGGATGCCCCTGATGGCTGCACGGTTTCGTATATGGAAAATACTTCATCAAGGCATTGGCGTTTTCCACTGTCAAGGGGCAAATTTTCATACTTCCGGTTTCAATGCCGACAAAATCGCCGTTATCACCCATCACCGCAAGCTTCTTTTCGCTTGTATTCCGCACAATTGCACAATACGTTTTTCCGCTGACATTGCAGGAAGTATCGTAGATGTGATATTCGCCTGCTTGTTTCAGTGCTGCTAAAAATTCAGCCCAACTCATTCCTTCATTTTGGCACAATACAATTGTGTCATCCTCCATTGCATCATATTGAAGCTTGCTCTTGCGCGAAGCTTTATCTCCAAAACGCACCGAATCTAATGTGGCATCTGTTTCCTCGCTGTTGGCAGATCCATATGTTGACCACGTTTCAGCGTCATTACGTATTCCCTTGGTGAAATACCATATTCCGCCCTAAACGCCCTATAAAATCCAACATAATCGCCAAATCCGCAGCTGATACAAGCCTGATTTGAGCGAACACCCTGCCGCAAAAGCTGACACGCGATCTGCAGCCTTTTCTTTTGCAGATAGCGGTAAATACTCGTTCCAACCTGCTTGCTGAACTCATGGCTTAAGTGAAATTTGCTTACAAATAATTGTTCGGAAAGCTGATCGAGCGTGATCGTGTCACTGTAGTGCAAATTCAGATAGTTTACGACTTCCGTGACCAATCCCTGCGTGACGCTTTCCTTTTCGTCTTCTGTATCTGTTGCATCTGTTGCTGCTCTGTTCAGAAGCACCAGCAAGCTCGTAAGCAAACTGTTTTCAAACAAATCCGATCCGTAATTTTCCTTTGCCGTTTGCGTATCTGATTCTTGGTAGATCAACTCCATCCACGCATGAACGGTGCTGCGCTGAAAATGTGACAAATGCAGCAGATTGTGATGTCTTGATCCATTTTTGTCAAAACATTTCGCCAAATTTGTTTTGCTGGTTGACAAATTTGAAAGCAGTACGGGGTCAACCCACAGAACATAACGCTCGTATGGAGCTGTATCCGGACGAATCACCGCATGGTGCAGTTCATTCGTACTGATCAAAAGGACATCTCCCGGACGAACATTGTAAATCCTGCTTTCAATAAAATATGTGACATCTCCAGAAAGCAAAAAATAGATTTCAAGGAAATCATGATGATGCAGCTCAACATCCATCAAATAATTGTCAAGTTTGTGTGCAATTTCGTAATCTGAACGGCGCATGACCTGTCTTGCATCATAAGCTGGAAGTTTTTTTTCCATTATGCCACCCTTTTCTCATCATTCGTGCAGAATAGCGTACAAATTACAGGCAAACAGGCTGCGCCTAAATCATGAAGATGCCCATAAAGCGAATCATTTGAAGATTCATGCAGATTGTCTTTCCTGCAATTCGGGCGACTATTTTGCCCGGCGTGGCATTTTTCATGTGCTATTAATGTCGGTTTGATCCCTGCTTATCCAAATTAACATTGATTATATTCTACCTTATGATTTAAAAACCGTCAACGAAGTAACAGCAAGAATCACAATATAATGCCGCAATTATCAAGCTTTTTTTATAATAATTTTCATATATAATAAGTTTAATTATAAATGCTTTTTATATCAAAGGAGAAACAACATGGGGAAATTTTTGGGTCAAGATTTCATACTTAAATCAGATGCGGCAAAAGAACTTTATCACAAATATGCCGAGCAAATGCCTATTGTTGATTATCACTGCCACATTGACCCAAATGAGATATTGGAAGATCGGAAGTATCAAACCATTACGGAAGCATGGCTGGGCGGCGACCATTACAAATGGCGGGCGATGCGCAGCAATAATGTTTCTGAATACTATATTACCGGTAACGCGGCGCCGGAAGAAAAATTTATGAAATGGGCGGAAACCGTTCCCAATTTAGTTGGAAATCCGCTCTACCATTGGGCACATCTCGAGTTACAGCGTTATTTTGGTATCGATGAACCGCTCTCCGGAAAAAATGCGATGGACGTGTATCATCGCTGTAATCGTCTTTTAGCCTCTCCGGAGTATTCTGTTCGCGGGATTATCAAGAAATCGAACGTAAAAGTAATCTGTTCAACCGACGATCCTATTGATACACTGGATGCGCACCAGAAGATTGCTTCTGATTCCACGTTCGACACGGCGGTTCTTCCTGCCTTTCGGCCAGATAAAGCCATGCGGGCAGACAAACCAGAATTTTCAAATTATGTAAAAAAGCTTGAGGCCGCTGTTGGGTATTCCATCAGCACAATGGAGCAAATGCGGAAGGCTTTGCTTGACAGGATTGCCTATTTTGATGACAGACGTTGCCGTATCTCAGATCATGCGCTGGATTTTTGCTTCTGTGAAGCCGCTGGTGAAGCTGAATTAGATGCGATCCTGCAAAAGTCCAAGGCCGGTATGGAAATTACACAGCATGAGCAGATGCAATATCATACTGCATTGCTTCTCGCCGTCGGGAAAGAATATTGCAGGCGTGACTGGGTGATGCAGTTGCATTTTGGCTGCTTAAGAAATGCTTCCTCGAAGCAGTACAATCGCCTTGGCGCAGATACTGGCTTCGATTCCATGAACGATGCTTCAAATGCAGCAGGATTGGCCAGCTTGCTTGATACACTTGATGTTGCCAATGCACTTCCTAAGACAATTCTTTATTCGCTGAATCCCGCAGATAACGGTGTAATTGGTTCCATTATCGGCTGCTTCCAGACCGATGCTGGAATTCCCGGAAAAATCCAGCAAGGCTCCGCCTGGTGGTTCAATGATCATAAATCCGGGATGGAAGCACAATTAACCAGCCTCATGAATCTTGGCTGCATTGCAAACTTTAATGGAATGCTCACTGATTCTCGTAGCTTTTTAAGTTACACTCGTCATGAATATTTCCGTCGCATTTTATGCAATTTGTTTGGACAAATGGCGGAAGACGGCGAGTATCCATATGACATGAAACATCTCGGGAAAATTGTTCAAGATATCAGCTATAACAATGCCGTTAAATATTTCCGTTTTAATGAATGTATGCACTAGCCGAAAATTGTGATTCTAAGGGTGCGAATGTTTTTTGGGACCTAAGTCCAAATCAATTCTGTCACTTAATCCACATTGGAGAAATTTCATAAGCGCTCCTGCTTCAATATCAATGCGATAAGATGGAACAACGGTGTCTTGATGCTTTTTGAACATATTCAAAATATGACTAATGCTTGAAATTAGTGTTGAAGGAGAAATACATACTATGGAAGATCAGCTGCATTATCCAGAGTTAGATGTTGAACAATTTTGGAAAGACAATGAATTGGCCTTACAGGATAATTGCTTCAATGAAAATGCTCCGCAGGTTGCTTTTGGCCTCGACTATGTAGAAGACGAGGTGGTGATTAACGAGCTTGAGCCAAATATTCATCCTTGGCGTCCGATGCCGCTGCCCCAATTGATGGAGCTCAGAAAGCGCTACAATGATAAGGCGGAAAAGATCATTGGCAAGCGTATGCTGAAGGAGGAGATCGAGCCGCATCAGTACTTCCCGCCGGTCAAACTTCACGGTGAAGTACTTGGTGGCGTTTATAATGTGACAAGTGATTATGTTACTTGGCTAAGCAGTGACATCCAGGATCCCAAAGGGCTTGAGGCAATGCTTGATAACCTTGAAAAGAACACCTTGCCAAACCTTCGCGACTTTATTCTCCCTGCCAACTGGGATACAGAAAAAAAGAGGATTTTTGAAGAGACTGGCAGAAAGCCTGATGCATGGTGGTATGGACGCCGTGTCCGCGGACCGGTCACACTGGCAATGTCAATTTATGGCGTTGAAAAAATGATTTTTCTGCTAGTAGATGAACCCGATCTGGCGCATCGCTTCATGGACGACATTGGCGATGTTTTGATGGGATATATCAAGATTTTTGAACAGGAAGCCGGAATCGAAAACATCAGAGAAAATCAATATCCTTACCGCTTCAATGATGACAACTGTTGCATGCTGAATGATGAGCTCTATGAGGAATTTGCATTTCCTGTTCTGAAGCGTATCTTTGATTACGCCAGCCCGAAAGGCTCCGGCCTTGGTCGATATCAGCATTCTGACTCCGCAATGGCTCATTTGTTGCCTGTGCTTTCCAAATTGGACTTTACGGCAGTAAATTTCGGACCGACAGTTTTGCTGGATCAAATTCGGAAATATATGCCCAATACCCGTGTCGACGGTTGCTTGAGCCCAATGACATTAATGAGAAACGATGAAGAAGCGATTATTTCAGAAGTTCGCAGAGACTGTGAGATGGCAAAATCCCTGAATACGAAAGGCCTGTTGATTTATACCGCCGGCTCTGTTAATTATGGCACAAAACTCACTAGTATCCGTGCTGCGATGTACGCGGTTCAAAAATACGGCCGTTACTGATTTTCGTCCGCGCTGGATTGCTCCATTGGGGTCCGTGAACGGGTCGGTGCTAAACTTGGGGGACAGGAAGATTGGATACAGCCCAGGAAAAGGAGCATATCCTGAAAACGTACAAGGCCGGTGACTTTTCCTTGTATTCTATATTAATGGATACATTTCTTGCATCAGCGCGACGGACATGATACAGGGGAAACCAATTTGTACTGCATAAAACCGGGGAAAAGAAGATTCCGAAGATGAATTTTGAAATCAATGCGCCAAGTGCAGCCACATCACTGGAAAGCCGGATTTTAACGCTGCCGCTGACGGGGATGACGGTGGCGCTGAACCGTAGGGCGCCACTGGAATCGGCCCCGTAAGAAACTGAGCTGCTTCATTCCGGCCCGGTTTTTGCAGTCGCCTACGGTTCTCACTCTTACGAGACTGGTTATTCGGGCTTCGACGGCAGGGGTATCCAACTTACATTTGCAAGTTTCGGTTAAAATCAGTAAAAAAACCTGATATCGGGGGGAACCAAAATTGAAGAAAAGACACAGCGACCAAAATTCAATTCGCGCTAACATGCGGCTCAAACGAAAAATGAAAACAGGAATGGATTATGTAACTTTCATGGGGCCGGCAATCGTCTTGTTCACAGTCATTTTTTTGTATCCGTTAATTACAGAACTCTTGTATTCCTTTACAAACTGGAACGGCATTGATCCGTCCTATGAATTTGTCGGGTTCGCTCAGTACGCAAAAGCATTTAAGGACGCCACATTCTGGGCATCCATGTGGTTTACAATTAGATTTGCCTTTGTTGTTGTGCTGGCTTCCAATTTGATTGGGTTTTTTTGGGCTTTTATTCTTTCAAAAGACATTCCTTTTCGCAATTTTTTCCGTGCAATCATCTACGTTCCTCGCGTGATCGGGGGTGTTGTACTCGGTTATCTGTGGCGATTCATTTTCCAGAATGTTTTCCCGAAGATTGGTGAGTTGACCGGTATCTCGTGGCTTTCCCAGACCTGGTTTTCAACCGCGTCTTCTTCTTTCTGGGCTTTGGCTATCGTCATGATTTGGTCGTTATCCGGTTACTTGATGATTATCTATGGCAGCGGGCTTGCCAGCATAGATAAAGTCTATACAGAAGCGGCGCACATTGATGGCGCAAACGGCATACAGCGACTTTTTCGCGTTACCATTCCTATGCTGCGCCCAACCATTACACGGTGTCTCTTCATTGCAATCAATTGGGCAATGTTGCTTTATGATACTAACATTTCTTTGACAAATGGCAATCCTTTCCGCACCTCTGAAGGCGTTACTTTGAATATTTTTCTCACTGCATTCTCCAGCAATCGGTTGGCCTTTGGTGCTGCGAAATCCATGATCTTTGTCGTTGTAGTCGCCGCCATTTCCATCAGTCAGTTTGTTGCAACATCACGGAAGGAGGTACAGCTGTAATGAAACGCAGAGACCAAATGGATACCGCAATTCGTCTTATTCTGATATCGATCAGTTGCCTCATCGTGATTGTACCTCTGGTCATGGTTGTGATTAACTCATTCAAGTCGTCCAGTGAAATTGCGGAGAATGTTCTTGCGCTGCCAACGTCTTTGAGCCTTGACAATTTTAAAGAGGCGTGGAGCCGGTTAAATTATTTAACGGCGTTCAAACAGACGTTCCTTGTTTCGCTTTTTTCCACCATTGGCGAGGTCATCATTGCGGGTATGACGGGTTATTGGATTGTTCGGCATCCCAACAAGTTCACAAAGACCTGGCATACGCTGATCATGTGCGCGATGTGTGTTCCGTTTCAGTGCATTATGATTACCTTTTCGTATATCATGGTCAATGTCCTGGATCTAGGCAATACCGTTGCGGGCGTCAGTATCAGTTTTTGGGTGATTACACTGCCAATGTCCATGTTTTTGGTGAGTGGTGCTATCAAATCAGTACCGATTGAGATCGAGGAAGCGGCGCATATCGATGGATGTGGTTCCTTCATGACTTACTGGAAAATAGTTTTCCCAATGATTAAGGGCACAATATTCTCCATTATCACGCTAAACCTCATGAAATACTGGAATGACTATCTCATGACGTCCTTTATTTTAACCAAGAAACCAACTCGTACCATCCAGATTGCGACGCATATGCTGTTCAATGATACGTATTTTACTTGGCCTGTCGCTGTTGCTGCTGTTACGTTGTCAATTTTGCCACTGTTCCTCTTCTTTGTCTTCGCGCAAAAGCGGGTCATTGGCGGTGCAACGGATGGCGCAGTCAAAGGATAATACTCTTCGCAATCTGACCTTATCACATGGTTGATTCATAGTTCATTAGCATGCCCAAAAGCAGCTATTGATAATAAAAAGAGGAGGATAATACAAATGAAAAAGCTAATCTCGTTCTTTCTGGCATTGGTAATGGTGTTTGGACTCGTGGCATGCAGCTCCAGCACAAACACGGCTTCTACGGAGACCACTACTGCCGGGACCGCAGCAGAGACAGCTGCTGAGACCACGGCAGAGACCCCGGCAGCTGGGTCCATCACCCTTTCCGTAATGTTGCCCTATGGTCAGTGGGAAGGCAAGTTCGATGAGCTGATTGATTCCTACATGGCGGAACACCCTGAAATCGCCAGCATTGAAGCAACGTTCCCGAGCAGTTCAGATTATTTTGACCTACTGGCTGCTGCAAAAGCTTCTGGTGAGATGCCCAACATTATCCGCTCTTCCTACGGTATTCAGGACTCAGAATATCAGCAGTATATGCTTGACCTGAGCACAGATTGCTATGCATATAAGGATCTTACGGAAGAGCAGATCTCAGGCGGCACCACAGACAGTGGCATGGTCGTTATGCCAATCTATGTTGAAGGTACTGGCATTCTCTACAATATGCAGCTCCTTGCTGCGGCTGGTTGGAACACTGTTCCTACCACGCGGGACGAACTCAAGCAGCTCTGCGAGGATCTGGTTGCTGCAAATGTTACTCCGTTCTGCATGCAGTGGTCGGAAACTAACCTGAATCTGAACAGTTGGGTTGGTTGGACCTGGCTGGGTAACAAAGAAAATGGCGGCCTTGATTTCCTGCACTCTATGATGAATGGCCAAGATATGGATCTTGCCAATGACGCTGAGTGGAATGAATTCCTTGATTGCTACGAAGACGTCCTCATGCCTTACGCGCAGGAAAATGCAATTACAACTGATAAATATACGGCTCGTGAAGCTTTCTACCTTGGCAACTGTGCAATGCTCGTTGGTGAAGGTTCTTGGGAAACCCCGAGTATCCTGGAATACAACCCGGATCTGGCTGATCAGGTTTGCCAAAGCTATCTACCGTATTCCAATGATGCTTCCAAGAACCATCTGATGACTGCGTATATGACTGCTGGTGTGATTGACAGCGGTGATGACGCAACCAATAAAGCGGCAAAAGACTTTTTGGCTTATATTGTCGACTCTGAAGATGCTCGTCTATGGCTGCAAGAGACGATGGGTTGTCCCACCGCTATCACCACGCTGAAAGCTAGCGACAATATGCCCAAGCTTGCACGTGATGTTGAAGAGCTCATGCAGTCTGGTAACTCTCGTATGGCGATGTACAAGTTCTATCCGGCCGCGATCCAAACAGACATCTCCAATGCTTGGGGGCGCTTCGTTGGTAAGGACATCACCCGTGAAGAGTTTACTGCGCTTTATCAGGAAATCTTCAAGAACTATTCCGAAGGTATGTACAACTAATTTCTAAGTATTTCGCACAATTGTTTGGCTTCGGACAAGCAATGGGTACCACAACCAAGGCCGTTACAGATAAAAATAGTGCGCTCGCCAATGAATCAGAATAATTTGGTTGCGGAGTTTCATTGAGAGGGTTAAGCCCCGAACGATGAAAAGTTGTGAATTGGCAAGATAGGCAGAGAACGATGGGCTCCAAAGGCGACCTATTTCGTCGCATTGGAAATAGCGCATCAGAGATACCGTGAACCTTGCTTTTTCACGTGAGCATAGCAGTTGGTATGGTATCCGGACTGGCCAAAAGACAGTGATTGAACTTCGGGGGCTCCCTCCCGCAGAAACATCATGTCACCAGTCCGGATACCGATACCATGTATCGTGGTTGCCGCAATGATTCGTGCTTTACCTGCTATGCCTTTCGCCGGGTGAGGCATTTCCGATCATGAATGGTGCGTAATTGTACCATGGTATCAACGGTCAAACCATGGGCAAGAAGAAACCTGGGAATCTTGTAACTTAAATGCCAAATTGGCTCAAGTTCTACTTGTATTTTGTTTGTCGTGCCAAGCACGGCTGCTGTTCTTTTGTAAAAGTCTGAAAAGCCATTGTCATTCCTGTCGAGACAACGGGAAACATATCGGCAAGAACATTTCTTGCCATGCGAAGAATTGGAAAATCCTCCAACGGTATTATTTAGATGCTGCATCCATTGGGTGCGTCGCTCTTGTAACCTCGATCCATATAAATCGTTTGGTGGTATATATTGTGTAACGATACGGCATAGGGCTGTGGTTGGTCCCTCCCAAAAGCCGCAATTCGGTAGATATGTTTTACCAATTCACAGTTTTCCTTGCTGTGTTGTGTACCCCTGGAGAGGGGTCTAAAAATACTATTCTTTAAATATAACGAGGTTAAACATGGATAATTTCTTAAAAGCAACCGCATTTTATAACGAAAGCCACAACGTTAAATACAATGAAAAGGGTGTGGATTCCTTCGAATTACTGCCCGGAACACATTCCGAAGTTCGTGCGTTTAAGTATATTATGAAGGCCGGCAGTTCCATTACTCCGGAACTGTATGCAGATCAGTCCGTACTGTATTTGTTTTCCGGCAAGGGCAAGGTGATTGTAAAAGACGAAAATTCCATCTATGATGTTGATGGTGTTGCTTTCTATGCGCCGAATTATGAAAAGTGCGCCTATACCATTTTTGCACTTACGGATACGGAGTTTGTCCAGGTTCTGTCGCACATGGACTCCCACGATATGGAGCTGAAAGTGCGTTGCTCTCTGACACTGCCGTTTTTCCGCACCGAAGAACAGTGCGAACAATACGATCAGGATTGCAAAACCCCCGGCGCAATTTCCAGAACGGTTCTCTACGGCAAGTTTGACAGACTCGGCCGCCTTACCTGCGGCGTATGCGAATGTGCTTGCGGAGGTGGTACGATTGAAACTGGACATCCCGCTGTTCACCAATGGAACTACGCGCTTCAAGATGCAGACTATACTATGACAGTCGGTTCTGGCCCTAACATGCAGAGATTTACTCGCAAGGCCGGCGACTGGGACTTCATTCCAGCAGGTCCCGATCACAGCTTGACAGCAGTTCCAGGGAAAAAAATGCATTATATTTGGGTTGAGCAGAACGTCAACAAAAGAGGTCAATAAGGAGATTTTATTATGAGCTATAAATATATTTCAAAAGCCGACGAAGAGAAGCCGTACGACTCAAACGGCGTTTCTTTTGTTCGTATGACAATTGATGATGATTTTAAAGAGCTGGATGAATACGGAATTGAATGGTATCGTGTAAATCTTAAATCTGGTGCTACCTATTCTCCTAAGCTTGAAAGCAACAAGGTTGTGCTGCTGATGTTCAACGGCAAACGCGCCTATATCAATAATTGCGGACAAATTTTTGATGTGAAAGAGCCTGCGGTTTTTATTCCGGATTTTGACAAATATTATTACTTTGTCGGGGCGATCGAGGATACGGAATTCATGATGGGGCTGGTCAATATGAACGATTGGGACTGGAGTAGATACAACCGCTCTCACAAGCACCTTCCGTTCTTTAATTGCTGCTCAATGGCAACTGAATATGGCCAGAGCTGTAAGTTAGAAGGCACTCATTCCTGGACGCTGCTGCAGGGAATGCAGTTGGGTCATTTGACAATTGGTGCCTGCCGTGCAATCGGGTCCGGCACACATGAAAACGGTCATCCTTCCCAGCAGCAGTGGAATTACATCGTCGGAAATTCTGATTTTAATCTTCTCGTTAAAAATAATGAAAGCATGGCGAATCCCGTTCCGGGTCTTGAGAATACTGTTAGTGTACCGCAGCTTCCGGGTGATTTTTCCCTAATATATGCTGGATGCGATCATGATTTAATTGCGCAGCCAAATAAAGAGGTGTTTTACCTCTGGGCAGAAACCTACACCGTTCAAGATTGCAGCCAATATTGGGAAGCAATCATCAGCAACAAAACGCCCAGTGAAGCTTATGAAGCCACAGTTAAAATGGGCTTGAAATAATAGAATAATAGCGATTTCTTTTCACAATTTCTGAAAATATTGATTGAATAGCGGATTCCAAACAGCGAGTTCCGCGCTCCTTGTGCAAGACCAGTATAGCGCTCATAACCGCTATACTGGTCTTGCCATTAAAATGAAAATCAAGTCAAAGCTCCGGCGAAGTCGGATGCTTGAGCAAGAACTAAACCACCGTTCCCCCCGCGAAATGCCCAATTTTTGGCATAAAAAGCTGTTACCGCAGTCGATATTTTGTATCAACTGCGGTAACTGATTTGGTACGGGTAGAGATACGGGATTTAAAAGAATAAAAATCCGGAGCTTGCACACATATTCTATCTGCTTTTGGCTCTGTTCCGGCTATATTTGGGGCCTCCACTTACGCCGCCATCGTATTTGTGCTAATTTGCTCAATGGCATTGCGAATACCTGCCTAGCTCGTCAGATCCGTAAACACTTCGACCAGCTGCCCTGATCTGTGAACGGCGATTCCTGCAAAACGGACAGATCTTTCCTCATGCTGTTATGGACGATATCCTCTACCATCCGGATGACAGGATAATCTGCCGGACGAAGTGGTGGCGGATGTTGGGACACAGATGCAGACGATAAAGGCCGAAATCTCCGCGCTGGAGGCCACTGAACCACCAAAAGACTTCACAAGAGACCAGGTTCGCGCCTGGCTGGATTCGCTGCGCGCTGCGCCGGATGATCGGGCCATCTCGCTGCTCGTGGCGCGTGTGGACGTAAAAAACAAGACCGAATTCGAAGTACAAAGTACCCTAAATTCGGTCTTGCGTGAAAATGGTTGCGGGGGCAGGACTTGAACCTACGACCTCCGGGTTATGAGCCCGACGAGCTACCAACTGCTCTACCCCGCGATATTCGTGCACTTTAACGCGCTTGACTATAATAGCACGGAGACTACAGTTTGTCAATATGGCTTTTTGACTTTTTTCCTGGCACTCTTCCATTTTGGCGTCCGGTGCGCTACAATGATGTTTGTTTGCAATTTTTCGTGCGGCTTATCCCGTGCTATTCTTCCCGCTCGGAGGTATTTTTATGTTGCCAGATACGTTTCAGTCCCGCATGCGACGGCTGCTTGGCCCCGACTTTACCGCCTTTCTCGCCTCCTATGACCGTCCCCGGGCCGTCGCCCTGCGTCGCAATCCCCTGAAATCGGATTGCCTGCCGCCCTTTTCCCTCTCCCCCGTTCCCTGGGTGTCCGACGGCTTTTATTACGACCCTGCGCAGCGCCCGGGGCTTCACCCCTGGCATGACGCCGGGCTCTACTATCTCCAAGAGGCTAGCGCGATGGCTCCCGCCGCTCTGCTTAACCCACAGCCCGGCGAGACCGTCCTCGACCTCTGCGCAGCCCCGGGCGGAAAATCCACCCAGCTCGCCGCCATGCTCCGAGGACGCGGCTTGCTCGTCTGCAATGAAATCAGCCCCCAGCGGGCCAGGATTCTCTCCCAGAATATGGAACGCATGGGAATTTCAAACGCGCTCGTTTTGAATGAGCGCCCGGCCCGGCTTGCGGAGCGTTTGCCGCGGGTCTTCGACCGCGTCCTCGTCGATGCGCCCTGCTCCGGCGAGGGTATGTTCCGTAAGGAGGCTGCCGCCGTCCAGGACTGGAGTGAGGAGACCGTGCGGATGTGCGCCAGACGGCAGCGCGAGATTCTCGAGTCCGCCGCACAGACCGTCAAGGCCGGCGGATTTCTGGTCTACTCCACCTGCACCTTTGCCCCCGAAGAAAACGAGGGCGTCGTCTCCGCATTTCTCCACGACCACCCCGAATTCTCCCTGCCGGAGGTCGCCGCGCCATGGTTCTCGCCCGGGCGGCCCGACGCTGTCCCCGACCCCGCGCCGCACCTCGCGCGGACCTTTCGCTTATTTCCTCATCTGCTGCGCGGCGAGGGACACTTTGCGGCAGTTCTGCAATATAATGGTACGGAAGCTTCTTTCTTACCCATGACGCCGGCGTTCGCGACGCCGCCCGAACTGACCGATTTTCTCCGGGACACTGACATAGCCCTGCCTGATGGTACGCTTCTCGCCTTCGGCGCGCAGCTTTTCCTCGCGCCGGCACATCTGCCCCCGCTGCACGGCCTGCGCGTGCTGCGGCCCGGTCTCTGCCTGGGCGCGTGTAGAAAGGGCCGCTTTGAACCGGACCACGCCCTGGCCCTCTTTCTGAAGGACTCCGCCTCTGTCGCCGACTTTCCCCCGGATTCCACGGAAATCGCCCGCTTTCTTCGCGGCGAAACCCTTCCGTGCCTTCAAACTGGCTGGACGCTGGTCGAAGCAGGCGGGCTCTCGCTCGGCTGGGCGAAGGGCTCCGGCGGCGTGCTCAAGAATCACTACCCCAAAGGCCTGCGACACTCATCCTGACATAGTTCGGCGTATTTTCCCGTATTCCGACTGTTTTTTCATTGAAATTGCCCGTCTCCGTCGGGTTCTTGTTGCTGATTTGTAATTTTTTCTTTACTTTTTCTTAAGAGTGTGGTAGTCTAAGCTATAGTATAATTTTACATTTTGGGCGCCATGTGCGCTCTTTGCGGCACAGCTGCGGTGTTTTTCCATTTTGTATGGAAAAACACCATAAATTCCCTTTGCTGTTTCGCGCTTTTTTGCACATACTGGGTCAAAAGAGGGTATTACATGATTAGGTATATGATTCAGGGCGGCGCGCCTCTTCGCGGTTCCGTCTCAATTTCTGGTGCCAAAAACGCCGCCGTCGCCATACTCCCCGCAGCTCTGCTCGTCAGCGGCATTTGCCGTCTCGACAACGTCCCGGATATCTCCGACGTTCGGCTTCTCCTTGATATTTTAAGCGACATGGGCGCAAAAGTCCGCCGACTGTCCCCCAACAGTCTGGAAATCGACTGCTCCCGTGTGCGCAACACCATTGCCCCCATCGAGTTGGTGCGCCGTATCCGTGCCTCCTATTACCTGATCGGCGCTGAGCTGGGTCGTTTTGGCTCCGCCAAGGTTGCCCTGCCCGGCGGCTGCAATTTCTCGGTGCGACCCGTCGACCAGCACATCAAGGGCTTTGAGGCGATGGGCGCCGAGGTTACGCTTGAAAACGGTTACGTTGTGGCCAAGGGCCATCTGACCGGCGGCCATATCTTCCCCGACATGGTCTCCGTCGGCGCCACCATGAACATCATGATCGCCGCCGTACTGGCCAGCGGGATGACCATTATCGAAAACTGTGCCAAAGAACCCCATGTTGTGGATCTGGCCAACTTCCTCAATTCCATGGGCGCCAACATCTCCGGCGCCGGTACCGACACCATTAAGATTCGCGGCGTTCGCGCGCTGCACGGCGGCTCCTACGCCATTATCCCCGACCAGATCGAGGCCGGCACCTATATGGCCGCCGCCGCCGCCACCGGAGGCGACGTGCTGGTACGGAACATTATCCCCCGTCACATGGAGTGCATCACCGCCAAGCTGCGGGAGATGGGTGCGTGGATCACCGAATTTGATGACTCTCTGCGCATCCAACGGTCGGCTCCTCTGCGCCCCACCAAGGTGAAAACCATGCCGTATCCCGGCTTCCCCACGGATATGCAGCCCCAGATTGCCGTCTGTATGGCGTTGGCCCGAGGCGTCAGCATCATCACCGAAGGTATCTACGACACACGTTTCCGTTATACCGCGGAGCTGAACCGCATGGGCGCCTCCATTCAGGTGGACACCAAGCTCGCCGTTCTCAATGGCGTCGACGCGCTCCATGGCTGTTCCGTCCGGGCTTTTGACCTGAGGGCCGGCGCGGCCATGGTCATCGCCGGTCTGGCCGCCGAGGGTGTTACTGTGGTGGAGGATGTCCACTATATTGAGCGTGGCTACGAGGATCTGGTTGGCAAGCTCCGTGCCTTGGGGGCCGTCATTACCAGAATTGAGACACCGGACGTCCAGCAAACCCAGCAAGTAGGTTGATTCATAAAAATAGCGCTGCCGCAAAATGTTTTTTGCGGCAGCGCTATTTTTATTTTCCCGCGATGGTGTCGCAGTAGATGCAGCGGTAGACGCCTTTTTCGCGATCCGTGAGGTGGAACACCTGCTTTAATTCCTGTTCTGTGGAGGTGATGCAGCGGGGATTCTTGCAGCGAACAATTCCGGTGATGGTCTCCGGGAGCTGCGGATGCAGCTTTTTGACCCGCTCGCCGTTCTCGATGATGTCCACGGTGATCTGCTGGGCGATGTACCCCAGCATCTCGTAGTTGAGGTCGATCAGCTCGCCGATTTTCAGAATGTCCTTTTTTCCGTACTTCTCACTGACCGCGTTCTTGATGAGCGCCACCTCGCAGTCCAGCTCCTCCAGCTTCAGGTAGCGGTACAGTTCCATACCGCGTCCGGCGGGGATGTGATCGATGACGACACCGTTGACGATGGTTCCAATAATCATGGTTTATTGCACCTCCAGCAGTTTCAGGATCAGGGCCATGCGGACGAACTTGCCGTAGCGCACCTGCTTGAAGTAGCAGGCCCGGGGGTCCTGGTCGATTTCGGTGGAAATCTCATTGACGCGGGGCAGCGGATGGAGAATCGAGAGGTCCCGCTTTGCGGAAACCAGCTTGTCCTTTGTCAAAATGTAGCTGTCCTTCAGGCGGATATAGTCGGCTTCGTTGAAGAAGCGCTCCTTCTGCACCCGCGTCATATAGAGGATGTCCAGCTTCGGCATGGCATCCTCCAGGCTGCGCGTCTCCTCGAAGGGCACGCCGCCCATCTCGAGCACATCGGTGCGGACGTGTTCCGGGATGGCCAGCTCCTCCGGGGAGATCAGGACGAAGTCCACGCCCTCGTAGCGGGACATGGCGGAGATCAGGGAGTGTACCGTGCGTCCGAACTTCAGGTCGCCGCAGCAGCCCACGGTCAGGCGGTCCAGGCGGCCCTTCTCCCGCTTGATGGTCAGGAGATCGGTCAGGGTCTGGGTGGGGTGGTTATGGCCGCCGTCACCGGCGTTGACAACGGGAATCGAAACGCTCTGCGCAGCCACCATCGGCGCGCCCTCCTTGGGGTGGCGCATGGCGATGAGATCCGCGAAGCAGGCGACGGTTTTGGCCGTGTCGGCCACGCTTTCGCCCTTGGCGGCGGAGGAACTGGCGGCCTCCGAGAAGCCGATGACCTGACCGCCCAGGTCGAGCATGGCGGTCTCAAAGCTGAGCCGTGTCCGCGTGGACGGCTCGTAGAACAGTGTTGCCAGCTTCTTGCGGGCACACTTCCCGGCGTAGTTGTCGGGCCGTTCCATGATCTCCTCCGCCAGCGCCAGAATCTCGTCGATCTCTTGGCGGGAAAGATCGAGAATGTCGATCAAATCTTTTTTCATTTGGCTCCTCCAATCCAGCTCTCATCCGCCGGGTTATCCCGGAAACGGAGCAACTTGTCCTGATCTGGTTCCTCGATATAGCGTTCCTTCGCGGCCACCGCGGCCACAGTATCCAGATCCGTCAGGCTGAAATTGACCACTCCCGCGGCCTCCAGCCGGTCGCGGCTCTTTTTCATGCCGTAGGTGAAGATGCTGACGATACCCAGCACCTCGGCCCCGGCCTCCCGCAGCACGTCCACGACCTCGAGGACGCTGCCGCCTGTGGAAATGAGATCCTCCACCACCACGACCTTTTGGCCGGGCAAAAGCCTGCCCTCAATCTGGTTCTTTCGCCCATGGTCCTTGGCGCCGGAGCGGACGTAGCCCATCGGCAGGCCCATCAGGTGCGCCGTGATGGCGGCGTGGGCAATGCCCGCCGTGGAAGTACCCATCAGCACCTCAGCCGCAGGGTAGTGTTCCCGGATCAGCACGGCCAGTCCGGTCTCCACGTCTGTGCGAATCGCCGGGTCCGAAAGGGTCAGGCGGTTGTCGCAGTAGATGGGGCTTTTGATGCCGCTGGCCCAGGTAAACGGCTCGTTCGGGCGGAGAAATACCGCCTTGATTTTGAGTAAATCCGTTGCGATCTGTTCTTTCATGGTTGCCTCCTTACAGTACGAAATCTTGCTTACACCGGCGATACGCGGCCATCGGGTCGCTCGCCGCTGTGATGGGACGGCCCACGACGATATAATCGGAACCGATTTTGTTTGCCTCCGCCGGCGTGGTAACGCGGACCTGGTCGCCCCGGTCGCCGTCCGCAAAGCGGACGCCGGGGGGGACCGTCAGGAACGCTCTCCCGCAGTGCTCGTGGATCAGACCGGCCTCCAGCGGCGAGCAGACGACGCCGTCCAGGCCCGCCCGCTTGGCATTTTCCGCGTAGCGCAGCACCGCGTCCCGCAGCGTCCCCGCGATACCCAGTTCCCGCTGCATCCGCTCCTCGCTGGTGGAGGTGAGCTGGGTGACCGCGATGCAGAGCGGCCTTGTTCCGTCGGGACGGGTCAGGCCCTCCAGCGCGGCCTCCATCATGGCGACGGTCCCGGCGGCGTGCAGGTTCACCATGTCGGCCCCCAGGTCCCGCAGGACCGCCATCGATTTTTTGACGGTGTTTGGGATGTCGTGGAGCTTCAGGTCGAGAAAGATTGCGTGTCCCCGCTCCTTCAGCGCCCGAACGATGGACGGGCCCTCCGCAAAGTACAGCTCCATACCGATCTTCAGAAATGGCCGCTCGTCGCCAAAGTTTCCTAAAAACCGCTGCGTTTCCTCTTTTCCTGCGAAGTCGCAGGCGATAATCACGTCTTTTCCCATGAATGCGCTCCTCCAATGATGTCGCTCAGATTTTGGATGCCCAGCCGTTCCAGGACGGCGGGCAGTTCGTTTACGATGTCGCGGCAGGCCCAGGGGTTTTGCAAGTTGGCGGCGCCCACCTGCACGGCGCTGGCCCCGGCCAGCAGCATTTCCACCGCGTCCTCGGCGGACGATACGCCGCCCATGCCGATAATCGGAATGGTCACGGCCTCGTACACGTCAAAGACCATCCGCAGGGCAACCGGGAAAATCGCCGGGCCGGAGAGGCCGCCGGTGCGGTTGGCAAGCAGGGGCTTTCTCCGAGTCAGGTCGATCCGCATCCCCAGCAGGGTGTTGATGAGGCTGATGCCGTCGGCCCCCGCGTCCTCGCAGGCCCGCGCCACGGCGGCGATGTCCGTCACGTTTGGCGAGAGCTTGACGAAGACCGGCTTTTTGCAGACCGCCTTCACAGCCCCTGTGACCGCCGCCGCCATGGCGGGGTCGGTGCCAAAGCTCATGCCGCCGCCGTGGACGTTCGGGCAGCTCACGTTGACCTCCAGAAGGTCGACAAGCGGCGACGCATCGGCCTTTTCGCAGCACTGCACATACTCTTCCATGGAAAAGCCGCTGATATTCGCGATGACCGTTTGCCGGTAGCAGGCGCGGAGCTTCGGCAGCTCGTCCGAGAGCACCCGGTCGATCCCCGGATTTTGGAGGCCGACGGCGTTGAGCATCCCGCCGGGAGTCTCTGCGATGCGGGGCAGCGGATTGCCGAACCGCGGCTCCCGTGTCGTGCCCTTGACGCTGATCGCCCCAAGGCAGTTGATATCGTAGAGTTCCGCGAATTCATAGCCAAAGCCGAACGTGCCGCTGGCGGGAATGATCGGATTTTGCAGGGTGATTCCCCCCAGCCGGACCTCGGTGTTTACCATAGGATCTCCTCCTTTTCGAGCACCGGACCGTCCTTGCAGATGCGCTTGCTGCCGTACTTTGTCTCGCAGGAGCAGCCCATGCAGGCCCCGAAGCCGCAGCCCATACGGGCCTCAAAGCTGAACTGGCCCGAGGTGGGGCATTTGGCCCACACGGCCTTGAGCATCGGCTCCGGGCCGCAGGCGTAGACGTAGCTATAGGGGCGGTCCATGGCGTCCGTCACAAATCCGCGGATGCCGCAGCTGCCGTCCGCGGTCGTGACGACCATCTCCGCGCCGAGCTGCCGGAACTCGTCCTCAAAAAAGCGCTCGCGCGCCGTGTTGAAGCCCAGAATAACCGTGGGGCGCTTGCCGTCCGCCCGCAGCCGTTTGCACAGGCCGTAGAGGGGCGGCACGCCCACGCCGCCGCCGACCAAAAGCGGCGTTTCGCCGCTCTTTTCCATGTCGTAGCCGTTGCCGAGGCCCGCAAGCAGGTCGAGCGTCCGGCCCGGCTCCATGGCGCGAAGCTGGGCGGTGCCTTGCCCGACCGCCTTGCAGATCAGGGTCAGGGAACGCGCGTCCCAGTCGCAGACGGAGATGGGCCGGCGTAGGAATTTTTCCGCCAGAGCGATGTTCACGAACTGCCCCGGCGCGGTAATCGCCGAGGTGTCACCGGCAAGCCGCAGCAGAAACACGGCGTCCGTCAGCGGCCTGTTCTCGAGAATGGTAAAAATGCCTTGGTTCATGGCCTTGCCTCCTTCCACGCGATGCTGCCGCCGCAGACCGTCATGCGGCACCGCCCATAGACGGTCCGTCCCGCAAAGGGCGTGGACCTGCCCATCGAGAGGAAGTCGGCGGGATTGATTTCATAGGGGGTTTCCAGATCAAACACCGTGAAGTCGGCGGGCGCGCCGGCCTCCAGCGGATTTCCAAGGGAGAAGCGCGCGCAGGGGTTTCGATGCAGCAGATCCAGAAGACGGGAAAGCGGCAGGAGCCCGGGCCGCACAAGGCCGGTATAGAGCGCCGCAAACGCAGTCTCGAGGCCGACAATGCCGTTGAGGCTTTTTTGCAGCCCGCCGGACTTCTCCTCCGCGCTGTGGGGCGCGTGGTCCGTAGCGATCATGTCGATCGTGCCGTCCAGCAGGCCGCCGAGCAGCGCCTCCCGGTCCTCCCGCGCACGGATGGGCGGATTCATCTTAAACCGTCCGTCGTCCTCGAGCATCGAGTCGTCCAGCAGCAGGTAGTGCGGCGCGGTCTCGCAGGTCACATTGACGCCCTGGGCCTTCGCTTGGCGGATCAGGCAGACGCTCTCCTTCGCGGAGATATGGCAGACGTGGTAGGCGCAGCCGGTCTCCACCGCAAGCCGGAGGTCGCGCTGAATGGGCCCCCATTCGCTCTCCGAACAGATGCCCCTGTGGCCGTGCGCGGCGCAGTACGCACCGTCGCTGACATAACCGCCGCGCAGCAGACTGTTGTCCTCACAGTGCGCCACGATCAGCTTTCCCAGCCGCTTGGCCTCCAGCATGGCCTCGCGCATCAGGCTCTCACTCTGCACGCCGCGGCCGTCGTCGGAAAAGGCAACCACGTCCTTCGCCATGCCGGAGAGATCGGCGAGACGCCCGCCCTGCTGGTCCGCCGTGATTGCCCCGTAGGGGTGGACGCGCACGGCGGCGTCCTCCCGGATGGCCGCGAGCTCCGGCGCGAGGGTCTCCGGACTGTCCGGCACGGGTCTCAGGTTCGGCATGGCACAGATGTCGACGTAACCGCCGTGGGCGGCAGCCAGCGAGCCGGTGCGGATGGTCTCCTTATAAGAAAAGCCCGGCTCCCGCAGATGCACATGCACATCCGCGAAACCGGGGAACAGAAAACAATTTGGAAAGGAAAACACGGGCAATCCGGCGGGAACGTCGGTTCCAAGGGCGGCAATACGTCCGCCGCGAACAATCACACACTGCCGGCTTTCACCGGGAACAAGTTTTACGTCACAAACTGCAAAATCCATGGAACGCTCCTTATTTGCGCAGAAAAAAAGTCCTGCGAGCTGCGCAAGACTGCACGAACGGCCGACAGTATGTTCTTCGCCTCTTGCGCACGTCTGACCGACGCGCTTAGATTGCTCCTATTCTAGCGTTTCCGCTGGCGCTTGTCAAGAGGCTTTCCGGTAAAAAGGCGAAATGTTCGGCGGAACGGCGCCGCGGCGGCAGCGCTCTGTTCCCCGGACTTCGCACCCCGCATGGGAAAGGAGGCGCAGAGAAAATCTCCGCGCCTCCCTGCGTTCACGCTTCTTCTTCGAACTGATCCTTGCCGACACTGCAGACCGGGCACTCGAAACTCTCGGGGACATCCGCCCATGCAGTACCCGGTGCGATGTCGAGATCCGGTGCGCCGACTTCCTCGTCGTAGACCCAGCCACAAACCTGACAGACATACTTCATTGTTACATTCCTCCTTAATTCAGCGGCTCGAAATCTTCAGCGCCATGCTTGCAAACCGGACAGATGAAGTCTGCCGGCAGCGTGTCGCCCTCGTAGATATAGCCGCAGATTTTACAGATAAAGCCCTTTTTCTTCTCCGCCGTCACCGCCGGCTTCGGCTTGACGTGCGCGAAGTAGTACGCATAGGTGATCGACGGCGCGGCGCTCAGGACCCGTGCCTCTGTCACCTCCGCGAGAAACAGCGTATGCGTGCCGCAGTCGCGCGCTTCTATGACCCGGCAGGAAAAAAACGCATTGGCATATTGGCCGAGATACCGCAATCCGTTATGGCTGCGGCTCTCCTCGTCCCAACCGTCAAACTTGTCCGTGTCCCGGCCACTGTGAAAGCCGAACCGCTGGAACACCGCAAACGGCGCTTCCTCCGTCAGGACCGACACATTGAATTCCCCGGTCTTTTGAATCATATCGTGCGTATGGTTCGCCTTGTTGACCGTGATGCTCATGCGCTGCGGCGTACTGGTAAGCTGGGCCGCGGTGTTGATGATGCAGCCGTTGTCCTTTCCGTCCTTCGCCGTCAGGACAAAGAGCCCATAGGAAAGGCTGAAAAACGCTTTGTTTTCGATGGGCGCAGCGTCCGGCGCGGGAGCCGGGACGTCAGGCCGGATATCCCGGGCAATCTGATCCGCCAGGCCTTCAATGGCAGTCATCTGCTCCGCTTTGACGGAAGACTTCACCGTGATGGTCGGGGCGATGCGCTCCATGCCCGGCAGCGACAGGATCAGGTCCGCCATCAGACCGCCGCTGGTCGGCGCCCAGGAACCGTTCTCCAGAAACGCCACCTTGCGGCCTCTCAGCTTGTGGCTCTCCAGATCCCGCAGCAGCTCGTCCATGGAGATAAAAATTCCCGCGTTGTAGGTCGTGGCGGCAAAGACCAGATGGCTATATTGAAAGCAGTCTGCCAGAATATAGGAAGCAGGAATCACCGACGTGTCGAACACCTTGACCGGGACGCCTTTTTCCGCCAGCCGACAGGCCAGCAGGTTGGCGGCGTTTTCCGTGTTGCCGTAGACCGAGGCATAGGCGATTAAGACGCCCTGCTCTTCCGGCGTGTAGGTGCTCCAGCGCTGGTACTTTTCCAGATAGTCTCCGAAGTGGCTCCGCCACACAAAGCCGTGCAGCGGACACACCATCGCCAGCTCCAGCCCCGCGGTCTTCTTCAGGATCGCCTGCACCTGGTCGCCATATTTTCCCACGATGTTCGTATAATACCGGCGGGCCTCGTCGAGGTAGTCCCGCATGAAATCCACCTCGTCGGCGAACAGATGGCCGTTCAGCGCCCCGAAGGTGCCGAATGCGTCGGCGGAAAACAGGATTTTGTCCGTCGCGTCATAGGTCATCATGACCTCGGGCCAGTGGACCATCGGCGCCATGAGGAACGTCAGCGTATGATGACCGGTTTCGAGCATGCCGCCTTCCTGCATAACGACGGCGCGGTCCTCCACCTCAAACCGGAAAAACTGCTTCAGCATGGTCTTGGTCATGGCGCTGCAGACGATTTTGACCTGCGGATAGCGCAGCACCAGATCGGCGATACAGGCGGCGTGGTCCGGCTCCATGTGCTGGACAATCAGGTAGTCAAGCGTCCGGCCGGCCAGCGTGAACTCGACGTTTTCGAAGAACTTGTCCGTAACCGCGCGGTCCACGGTGTCGAAGAGAACGGTCTTGTCATCCAGCAGGAGATAGGAATTATAGGAAACGCCGTCGCGGACGCCATAGACGCCCTCGAACATGGCCAGCCGCCGGTCATCGGCGCCGACCCAGGTGTAGTCGCGATTCACCTTTCTGACACAAAACATTCTATACCCTCCGCATTTTCTGAAATCAAGAATGATTCTTATTTACGAACTTAGTATACACGTCTTTGCGCGAAAAAGCAAGTGGCAAAAGGCTAATATTTTCTGAACTTGAAAACCGGGATTCAAGAGGCAGAATGGGCTGGAATGCGATACGCGCCCGGCCGCGAGGGCATAACAGGCGCAAACAGGGCGGTGCAGCCTTTCAATGCCGCAACCAGCGGGGCCTCCTAAGAGACTCCGCTGGTTCGCTTAAATTTGGACGCCTGCTTTTTTCAGAATGGTCGGAACGTTCTTTTCCGCCCCGATCGCCATGATATGGACGCCGCTGCAGAGCTTCGCGTCCCGGATCTTTGCTACCAGCTCGGCGGCCATCTCGATGCCCGCCTGGGCCGGCAGACCCTTGACGCCCTTTTCCTTGCCTTCGGCCGCGGCCGCCGACAGCCGCTTGATCATGAACTCCGGCACCGCAATGCCGGGGATATTTTCGTTCATATACCGCGCCATGCCCGCAGCCTTCAGCGGGATGATGCCCGCCATGACGTGGACCTTGATGTTCGCCTTTTCGACCTCATTCATAAAGGTCTCCAGCGCCTCGATCGTGAAGAGTCCCTGCGTCTGGACATAGCGCGCGCCCGCGTCCACCTTCTTTTTGAGCTTGTTGATCTGCAAAAAGATCGGTTCGTAGACCGGCGTGACGGACGCTCCCTTGTAGAAAGTCGGCGCAGCGGTCAGCGCGTTGCCGCCGCAGTCGCAGCCGGTTTCCTCCATCTTTGTCAGCATCTTCAGAATGCCGACGGAGTCAAGGTCGAATACGGGTTTGGAGTTCTTGCAGTCACCGATGACCGGATGGTCGCCGGTCAGGGCCAGCATTGTATCGATGCCGAACGCGGCGGCCGAGAGGAACTCGCCTAAAATCGCCATGCGGGAGCGATCCCGGCCGGTCATCTGCAGAATCGGCTCCGCCCCGGCCTGCTTCAGCGCAATGCAAAGGCCCAGCGAGGTGGCCTTCAGGCAGGCGGACTGCATGTCCGTCACGTTGATGCCGTGGACGCAGTCCTTGAGCAGGGCCGCGGTCTCGATCTGCTCGGTAAACGAGTAGCCCTTGGGCGGGGCCATTTCGGCGGTGACGGCGAACTTGCCGTGTTCCAGTGCCTGCTGCAGTTTGCTCATCTCTTCGCCTCCCGCACGTTCACGCTGCTCGGCCAGGTGTGGTCCTGATAACCCTTGTCCTCGATTGTCTCTGTCATCTTGTCCAGTTGATTCAAATCCTTCAGCTTGTTGTAGATCAGGATCCACGCGCAATCGTTTTCAGGATTGACCTCGCATTTTCCGTTTTTCTGTCCGCCGCAGGGCCCATTGACCAGGCCCTTGGCGCACTTGGTCACAGGACAGATGCCGCCGGTCTGGCCCAGAACGCAGTCGCCGCAGGTGTGGCACATGTCATGGAAAATGCCCACGCGCTCGGTCTGGCCGACAAACAGGGTGTTGTTTGCGGGATAGACGGGAAGATTGCAGTTCTGCGCCACAGTCTGGCAGCCGGAGCCGCAGGCCATGGACACGATGGCCTCGGGCCCCGCATTCAGCGCGGCCTTGAGGTCCTTCCGGACCAGCATCTTGTGGCAGCTCTCGTCAGGCAGAACAATGCCCACGACCTCGATGCCCTGGCTCTCCAGGTAGGCCTTCATCTCATTGCATTCCTTTTCGCCGCCGACGGCGCAGGCACTGGCGCAGCTCTTGCAGCCGACCAGCGCAACCTTTTTGACGCCGCGGAGCATCCCCATCAGTTCTTCAATGGGTTTTTTACTGGAAACGATCACGCGCGGTACCTCCTTATTTTTTCGAGAAAACTTCTGTTAATTTTCCAAATTCATTATACAGCACCATAAGCGTTAGCGCAACATTTTTTCGATATCTTGCTATCGATATGGTTGAAATTCCTTCATGGACCTTACAGTTTTTTCAGATAGTTGCCGTAGACCTCTGTGTGCTCCTTGACGGTCACGAAGGCGTTGGGGTCGTGCTCCCGGACGAGATTCCGCAGGCGGTGTATCTCATACTTGGAGGCCACGATATAGAGGACCGTGCAGGGCATGCCGGTATAGCCGCCGTTCGCCGCGATCTGCGTCACGCCGCGGGACAGTTTGTCCATAATATCATGCACCATCTCATCCGGGTTTTCCTTGGTGATTACGAGGACCTCCATATTGATGTTCTGGATGTGCACCTTGTCCACGGCGAAGGACGCCACCGCGGAGTTGACCAGAGAGTAAATCGCCGTCTGCACGTTGAAAAGAATCAGGCACAGGCTGTAGAGCAGCAGATTCACCGTAAGCCCCACCCGGCCCACGCCCAGATTCCGCCGCTTCTTCGAGATCATCAGGGCCACCAGATCCATGCCGCCGGCGGTATAGCCGGAGCGCAGCATCAGGCCGCCCCCGACGCCTGAAGCAACGCCGCCCACCAGACAGGCCGTCAGGGTATCGTCACCGAGCAGGCCGCGCGTGGGAAGGATGGAAAAGAACAGCGTCAGCGCCGTAACGCCGACCAATGTCCGCAGCACGAATCGCCGGTCAAGCACCCGCCATGAGATCAACATGATCGGAATGTTCATCAGATAATAGAGAATCCCGGCGAAGTCGAAATCGCCGGACAGCAGATGGGCGTAATCCGTCAGCAGCGTCCGCACCACCTGGCACAGGCCCAGGAGACCGCCGGTGTACAGTCCGGCAGGAACCACAAACATATTAACGCCCACGCCCACCAGAAACGCACCGAGAAGCGAAATGCAAAACCGCTTCCCCTCGTCCAGCAGCACGCCGGAGGTTATTTTCTTCATGATACTCCCCTTTTCCATGTTTCAAGCGCAGAATCAATCGGGATTTCCCGCGTCAGAACGCGGCCCGGCCGGGACTGTGACCCGGTCGCCCAGCGCCGAAAGAGACAAAATCCGGTCGCGGTAGGGCGCGGACGTGGGCGCGTTCCGCACCCGCGCCGGGATTGATTTTCGGTTCCAGAAGTGCATGGGGATCGCGTAGCGCATCTTTCCTCCCCGCATCTGGTAATCAAACCCCCAGAGCCACGCAGCTTCCTGCCGCGGATCCGCCGTCAGAAACGCCAGATCAATCGGTTCCTCCAGCACCGGCGCGACCTCCCGGCGGAAGGCCGCCTCCATGTCGGGGTTCCAGGGGTCCGGCTCGCTCTCCCAATGCCACCAGTTCAGGTCTCCGGCGTGGTACACGACAACCCCTTCCGCACGTACGAGAAAGGCGGCGCCCTCGTCGGTGGAGCGGTAAGCAGTCACCTCAAGTTCCCCAAAATTTCGGGTCTCGCCGCAAGGCATCGTGACGGCGCCGTTTCGAGCCGGGACACCCTCGCCCAGCACATAGAGACGCGCGGGCAAATCGTAGATCTCCTCCGCAAAGTGGTCGCCGTGCCGGTGGGAAACAAAAATGACCGGCGCGCGGCCATGCAGCAGCCCGAGCAGCAGCTCGCGCGCCTCCTCTTTGAAAAAGCGCGGGCAATAGTCAAAGACCAGCACCTGCGCCCCAAGATCCACCGCAAAGCCGCAATGCCCCAAAAATGTGACCTCCACGGGCGTCCCCCCCTTTTCTCGTATTGTCCCAGATTTGCCGAAGCTTGTCAATGGGAGTTTACGTTTGCGGTTTTATTTGTTATAATGATTAATAAACCGCGCCAACTTCGGAACCGTGTCAAAATGTGAAATGAAGAGGAACTCACACCATGAGAATGAGAAAAAAGCCAAACTTACTGCCGCGGATGGAGCGGTGCGCGTCTGTGCTGATCCGGGAGCCGGAAGCGCTGCGCGGCAACTGGCGCAGCCTCCTGCCCGATGCGGAGACGCTCCATGTGGAGATCGGCTGCGGGAAAGGAAAATTCACCGTGGAGACCGCGAAGGCCAACCCGGCACTGCTGCTGATCGCCGTGGAGAAGGTGCCGGATGCCATGGTGGTGGCCACGGAACTGGCCGTCCGCGAGAACGTCAAGAACGTCTTTTTCGTCGACGGCGACGCAGCCAACCTGGAGGACTTTTTTTCGCCCGGGGAGATCGACCGCATCTATCTCAACTTCAGCGACCCGTGGCCCCGCAAAAAGAACGCCAAGCGCCGTCTGACTTATCATGCTTTTCTGCAGCGCTACGCCCGTGTTCTCTGTCCCGGCGGTCGCCTGGACATCAAAACCGACAATCAGAACCTCTTCACCTTCACGCTGGAGGAATTGGAGACAAGCGGTCTCTTCACCGTACAAAATATCACGCGAAACCTCCACGAGCACGGCCCTATGGGTATTATGACCGGATACGAGGAAAAATTCTACGAGTTGGGTACGCCGATTTGCCGCTGCGAGGCCGTTAAGAGGCCCATCGAAGGAGGAAGCGTATGAAAATTCTGATTGCCGACGATGAAGCTCGCTGGCGGCGGCTGGTGGGCGACTTTCTGCGGGGCGAGGGCTACGAGGTATGCGAAGCGGAAAACGGCCGCGAAGCTGTGGCCGCCCTGCGCCGGGAACCCGACCTGGAGCTTTGCATTCTGGACGTCATGATGCCAGAAATGGACGGCATTGCCGCCTGCCGGAAAATTCGGGAGTTCTCCGCCGTGCCGGTGATGATTCTCACTGCCCGCGACGACGATGAGACCGAGCTCTTCGGCTTCGACTGCGGCGCGGATGAGTTCATCTCCAAGCCGCTGAAGTTCGCTGTCTTTCTGGCGCGGGTCCGGGCGCTGCTAAAGCGCACCGCCGGTCCCGGCGAAGAGGGCTTTACCGTGGCGGACATCCACATCGACACCCTTGGCCGGACCGTTGCCGCAAACGGCGATCCCGTCGCGCTGACGCCGCGGGAATACGAACTGCTGCTCTACTTCGTACAGCACCGAAACATTGCCCTCTCGCGGGAACAGATTCTCTCAGCGGTCTGGAACATCGACTACTTCGGCGACGCCCGCACCGTGGATACCCATGTGAAAAACCTGCGCATGAAGCTGGGGAATGCGGGCGACGCACTCAAAACTGTGCGCGGACGCGGCTATAAGCTGGAGGACCGGTGAAAGGGCCGCGCTACGGGATCCGCACCGGCATCATCCTGCTGGTAGCGGGCGCGCTGCTGCTCAATGTGCTGCTGATTGTGCTCTTCGGCAGTGCGCTGATGGAGCGCTATTATACCGCGCGGGTTGAGCGGCAGATGAAGTCCGCCTACGCCCTGCTGGAGAAAAACGGCTCCCTCACCATGGCGCTGGCAGCCGAGATTGAAAACAAGGGCATGGACCTGACGCTGGTCAACCGCGAGACCGGCGCACTCTACTATGCCAGCCGGCCCCGGAACCAGGAACAAACCTTTCTGGCCGTGCAGACCGTCGAACGATGCCGCCGGATGCTCCAGGATGGGCAGAACCTGGCCATTGCGTACGAGGACAGCGATTTCGGCGTACCGCAGGGCGGCAAGCTGAAGTCCGGCAGCACCTGCTATCTCGCCGGTATTGTGGGCAACTGTTACGTCGAACTCAGCCTGCCCATGGAGTCCGTCTCCACGATGGCGGATCTCTCTCAGGAGTTTCAGATTATCGTCTGTCTCGTGGTGCTCGCGGTCATGGTGCTGCTGATTCTGGCGCTGTCGCCCCGGATCGTCCGGTCGCTGCGCCAGATGGCTGCCGCCGCCGACCGCATTGCCGGGCTGGATTTCTCCGGGCGGTGCCAGAATAGCCGTTGCCGGGAGCTCAACGAGTTGGGCGGCGGCCTCAACGCCATGTCCGATAAGCTCCAGGACTATACCGGCCAGCTTGTGTCGGCCAATGAGCGGCTGAAAGCCGATATCGCCGAACGGGAACGGGCAGAGGCCGCGCGGAAGCGGCTGATTGCCGGGCTGTCACATGACCTCAAAACGCCGATCGCCCTGATTTCCGGCTACGCCGACGGCTTGCAGGCCGGTATGGCAAAGACCGAAGCGCAGCGGAAAGAATATTGCGCCGTCATTGGGGAGGAGTCTGACCGGATGGCGGAGATCCTCGGAAAAATGCTGGCGCTCAGCCGCCTGGAATGCGGCGCGATCCGCCCCGAGCCGGAGGTTTTCGACCTGTCCGAACTGCTGCGGGGCCTCTGCGGACTGTTCCGGGTGGAGATGGGGAAGGCCGGCATCATGCTGGAAACCGACATCCCGGACAGCACCCCTGTGGAAACGGATTACACAGCCGCGGAACAGGTACTGACAAATTATCTGCAGAACGCCGTCTACCACATGGGCGAGGGCAAGCGCCTGCGCGTGTCCGTCCGGGAGACGGAGACGGGCGCCGAGGCCGCTGTCTATAACAGTGCGCCACCCATAGCAGACACGGAAGCCCTCTGGGAACCGTTTTACCGGGGTGAAAGCTCCCGGCAGCGCAAGCACGGCGAGACCGGGCTTGGGCTCTCCATCGTCCGGGGCAACATGGATCTTCTTTCCCTGCCCTACGGCGTGCGGAACCTGGAAGGCGGCGTGGAATTCTACGCCGTGTTCCCTGCGGCTCCACCGGAGGAGTGACCACGCTCCTCCGGCTTGTCTCGGCCCTCCGGAATGAATCAAACGCAAATTATTTTCTGAATCCCTGAAAATTGTTGTTGCATAGGATGGAAAAGCCTCCTATAATACAGGGTGTGAGCTCCCATACGGGGGCATTTTTTACAGTATCCGTGATTTTAGAAAAAGAATAGCGAACATAAGGGAGGAAACAACATGAAAAAACGGATTGCGCTGGCTCTGGCGCTCTGCATGATCGTCTCCGTGTGTGCCGCCTGCGGCAGCAGCACCGCGCAGCAGACCACCACGGCTGCGGAGACCACAGCGGCCGAAACCACCAAGGCCGAAACCGCGGCCGAGGCCACCACAGCAGCCGCGCCGCAGGTAGAGGTTGTCGTCTTTGCGGCGGCCTCCATGACGGAGACCCTGCAGGCGCTGGCGGAACAGTATCAGAAAGTCGCGCCCAACGTAACGCTGACCTTCACCTTTGACTCTTCCGGTACGCTGAAAACCCAAATTGAAGAGGGAGCGGACTGTGATCTTTTTATTTCTGCCGGACAGAAACAGATGAACCAGCTCGACATCGAGGCGGACGCCTCGGTCAATACCGACGGATTGGACTTTGTGGACACCGCGACCCGCGTCAACCTGCTGGAAAACAAGATTGCTCTTTGTGTCCCGGAAGGCAACCCCAAGAACATCAACTCCTATGACGATCTGGTGAAGGCGCTGGAGAGCGGCGACGTTCTGATGGCCATGGGCAACAGCGATGTGCCGGTCGGTCAGTATACGCAGAAGGTCCTCACCTACTTTAAGCTGGATGAAACGGCGCTTGCGACCGCCGGCTGCATCACCTACGGATCCAATGTCAAGGAAGTTACCACACAGATCTCCGAGGGCACCGTGGACTGCGGCGTCATCTATCAGACCGACGCCTATTCCGCCGGGCTGAAAATCGTCGACACAGCCACGAAGGACATGTGCGGCCAGGTCATCTACCCGGCGGCGGTTCTGAAAAACGCGGCCCAGCCGGAGGCGGCGCAGGCATTCCTGGACTACCTGCAGACCGAGGAGGCCTCCGCGGTCTTTGAATCGGTCGGTTTCACGGCAATCAAATAAAGCATTTCCTGTGACGGGCAGGGCGGCACAGTCGCTCTGCCCGTATTCCATTCGTAAGGGAGAACGCCCATGGACTGGTACCCACTGCTCAATTCCCTGCGCATCGCGGCAATTTCCGCCGTGATTGTCTTTTTCGCCGGCATTTTCACCGCTTACTACATCGCCAAAGCGCCTCGGCTGCTCAAGGGCGTTCTGGACGTGTTGCTGACGCTGCCGCTGGTGCTGCCGCCGACGGTAGTTGGCTTTTTGCTGCTCTGTATGCTCGGGCCGCGGCGGCCCTTCGGCGCGTGGTTCCAGTCGGTTTTCAACGTCCGGCTGACCATGCAATGGTGGTCGGCCATTTTCGCCACCACGGTCGTCATCTTCCCCTTAATGTACCGGACGACCCGGGGCGCGTTTGAGGCCTTCGATGAAACGCTCGCCGACGCGGGTCGGACGCTGGGCCTCTCAGGCTCGTATGTTTTTTGGCGCATTCGGATGCCCGGCTGCCGGCAGGGCATCCTGGCCGGCGTGGTGCTGGCCTTTGCCCGGGCGCTGGGCGAGTATGGCGCGACCTCCATGGTGGCGGGCTATACGCCCGGCAAGACTGCCACGGTCTCAACCACGGTCTATCAGCTCTGGCGCACCAACGAGGATGGGCTGGCCTACAAGTGGGTACTGGTCAACGTGGCCATCTCGGCGGCTGTGCTGCTGGCGGTCAACCTGCTGGAAAAGAAGAACGGGAGGTCGCGGGCATGGCGCTGACAGTGGACATTGAAAAGCAGCTGGGCAGCTTTCATCTGGACGTAAACTTTGAGACGGATGGGGAGCTGCTGGCGCTGCTGGGGGCCTCCGGCTGCGGCAAGAGCATGACGCTCAAGTGCATCGCGGGCATTGAGACCCCGGACCGGGGCCGGATCGTGCTGAATGGGCGGACGCTGTTTGACCGTGAGAAAAAGATCAATCTCTGCCCGCAAAAGCGGCACGTGGGGTATCTCTTCCAGCAGTATGCCCTGTTTCCCAATATGACCGTGCTGGAGAACATCGAGGCCGGACTGCACCGCCTGCCGCGGGGAGCGCGCGCGGCGGCGGCACGGGAGAAGCTCCTGACCTTCCGGCTGGAGGGGATGGAACAGCAGCGGCCCTGGCAGCTCTCCGGCGGACAGCAGCAGCGCGTGGCGCTCGCGCGGATTTTTGCCAGCGAGCCGGAGCTTCTGCTGCTGGACGAGCCGTTCGCGGCGCTGGATAGCTACCTGCGCTGGCAGCTCGAGCTGGAGCTGGCCGACACCCTCCGGCAGTTTGGGAAGGATGCTGTCTTTGTCTCCCACAGCCGGGACGAGGTCTACCGCCTCTGCCAGTCCGTTTCGGTGCTGTCGGACGGCCGGTCGGAGCCGAAAAAGCCGGTCCGCACCCTCTTCGAGACGCCGGACACGGTCAGCGCCGCCCTGCTCTCCGGCTGCAAGAACTACTCCGCCGCGTCGGACGCGGGAGATGGTCTTTTTTGCTGCGCAGACTGGGGCGTGACGCTCCGCGCCGCGGCCCCGCCGCCTGAGGGCGGCTGCTTCGTCGGCGTCCGCGCGCACTATTTGACGCGCGCGGAGGGCGGAGAGGAAAACCGCATTCCCTGCCGGATCAACCGGGTGGTGGAGGACGTATTTTCCACCATCCTCATGCTGGAAACCCCTGGCGGGAGCTCGGGCCGCAGTCTTTTGCGGATGGAGCTGCCAAAGGAGCGCTGGCGGGTTATGGGCGAACCGGATACGCTGACTGTCACGGTGCGGCCCGAGGACGTGATGATCTTGACGGGAGCGCTCTAACGCGCTAGAATAACGAAAAGGGGGCGTGGCGCGTGAAGGACCAAATGGGCAGAACCATCGACTATCTGCGCCTCTCGGTGACGGACCTGTGCAACTACCGCTGCCGGTACTGCATGGAGGCATGCGGTGTTCCCAAGCTGCGGCACGAGGACATTCTCTCCATCGAAGAGCTGGCGGAGATCGGCCGGGCGGCGGTGCGCTGCGGGGTCACAAAAATCCGCCTCACCGGCGGCGAGCCGCTGGTAAGACGCGGACTGCCGGAGCTGTGTCGCCTGCTGCGGCCGCTTGACGGTCTGCGGGAACTGACCGTGACCACCAATGGCAGCCTGCTGCCCAAGCTGGCCGGACCGCTGCGGGATGCCGGGGTGGATCGGTTGAATATCAGCCTCGACACGCTGCGCGAGGACCGCTACGCGGCCATGACGCGCCTCGGCGGACTCGGCGACGTACTGCGCGGGTTGGAGGCGGCAAAGGCCGCCGGCTTCACCGGCACCAAACTGAATACCGTCCTGATCGGCGGCTTCAATACCGATGAAATCCCCGATCTGGTCGCCCTGAGCCGGGACTTCGACGTGCGGTTCATCGAGCTGATGCCCATGGGCGTCTGCGCGGACTGGCCGAAAGGGCGCTTTGTTCCGGCGGAGGCAGTTTTGGAAGCCGTGCCGTCGCTGCGGCCCGTGGGGCAGGACGGCGTGGCGGAGACGTACCGCCTGCCGGGAGCCGGAGGCACGGTGGGCCTGATCCGGCCCATGAGCCACAGCTTCTGCGCCGCCTGCCGCCGCATTCGGGTGACGGCCGACGGAAAGCTGAAGCCCTGCCTCCACGCGCCGGAGGAAATTCCGCTGCGCGGCCTGTCCGGCGCGGCGCTGGAGGATGCCATTCGGGCGGCAACGCTGCGCAAGCCGCTTCGCCACCACTTGGCGGAGGACGGCAGCGCGTCCGCGCGGGGCATGAATGAAATCGGAGGATAGTATGGACTTCAGCCACTTGAACGAGCAGGGACGGGCCAAAATGGTCGACGTCTCGGAAAAGGCGCCGACGGTCCGGACGGCCCGTGCGGCGGGGACGGTGCGGATGCGCCGGGAGACCGCCGAGGCCATCCGGACCGGCGGGACACCCAAGGGCGACGTGCTGGCCGTGGCGCAGGTGGCGGGAATTCTGGCCGCCAAACGGACCTGGGAGCTCATTCCCCTGTGTCATCCCCTGCCGCTGACCGGCGTGGACATCCGGTTTCAGGTGCGGGAGGAAGCGGTCGAAATCGAAGCCGATGCCCGCTGCACCGGGGTCACGGGCGTGGAGATGGAAGCCCTGACGGCGGTCACCACCGCCGCGCTCACCATCTACGACATGTGCAAGGCTTTGCAGAAGGACATGGAAATCACGGACGTCCGCCTGCTGGAAAAAACCGGCGGCAAGAGCGGCACGTTCCGCCGCCCGGCCAAGGTCGCGGCGGTCTGCGTCAGCGAGCAGAAGGGCACGCGGAAGCACTCCGTGGACCAGATCGAGCTGCGGCGCGAGCACGGCATTGTCGGAGACGCCCACGCTGGCAACTGGCACCGGCAAATCAGTTTGCTGGCGCAGGAGAGCGTGGACAGCATGGGTGTGGCGGGCCTGCGGCCCGGCGACTTTGCCGAAAACATTCTGACCGAGGGCATCACTCTGAAAACCCTGCCGGTTGGAACGCTGCTGCGGATCGGTGAAACGGTACTGCGCGTCACGCAGATCGGTAAGGAGTGCCACCAGGGCTGTGAAATTCAAAAGCTGACCGGGCGCTGCGTCATGCCCACGGAGGGCATCTTCGCCGTGGTGGAGCGGGAGGGCAGCATCCGGCCCGGCGACGCGGTCGCGATATGGGAGGAAACAGTATGAAGCTGATCCGAACCGAGGACGCGGTGGGGCAGGTGCTCTGCCACGACATGACCCAGATCATTCCCGGAACATACAAGGACGCACGCTTCCGCAAAGGACACATCGTGCGCGAGGAGGACATCCCGGTGCTGCTGTCCATGGGCAAGGAGAATCTCTACGTCTGGGAGATTCAGCCGGGCGTTCTGCACGAAAACGACGCCGCCGAGCGGCTCTGCGCCCTGTGCCGTAGCCCCGGCATGGCCCGGAGCGAGGTCAAGGAGGGTAAAATCGAGCTGACGGCGGAGATTGCGGGGCTGTTTACGGTAGACAGCGACAAACTGCGCGCCGTCAATGAAATTGACGAGCTGATGATCGCCACGCGGCACGGCAACCAGCCGGTCCATCCGGGCGACAAGCTCTGCGGCACCCGCGTCATTCCGCTCGTCATCGATGAAACGAAGCTGGAGGCGGCGGAGCGTGCCGCCGCCGGAGGGCCGATTTTACAAATTCTGCCCTACCGGCTGAAAACCGCCGCCGTGATTACCACCGGCAGCGAGGTGGCGAGCGGTCGCATCCAGGACGCCTTCACGCCGGTGCTGGTCGAAAAGCTGCGGGCCTTTGGAATCGAAATGACGGCCCACACCGTGGTGGGCGACGGCGTGGACGCCATTCTTTCCGCCATCCGCGACATGCGGCAGACCGGAGCGGATCTGATCCTCTGCACCGGGGGCATGAGCGTGGACCCCGACGACAACACTCCCGGCGCGATCCGGCAGAGCGGGGCCGAGATTGTCACCTACGGCGCGCCGGTGCTGCCCGGGGCGATGTTCTTGCTCGGTTATTTTGAGGATGGCACGCCCATTCTGGGCCTGCCGGGCTGCGTCATGTATGCGGCGGCCACGGTGTTCGACCTGGCGCTGCCGCGCATCGCCGCCGGCGTACGCATGACGAAGCGGGACTTTGTGCAGATGGGAGAGGGCGGGCTGTGCCTCGGCTGTAAGCCCTGCCGCTACCCTGTCTGTCCCTTTGGAAAGTGAGGCACCTTCATGTTTACAGCAAAGGTCTTTACGGTCAGCGACCGCGGATTTCGCGGCGAACGGGCTGATGAATCCGGCCCGGTTGTGCAAGCCCTGTTGGAAGAAGCGGGTTATCAGGTGCTCAGCCGGGAAATTGTCCCGGACGAGCCGGAAAATATCAAAAAGGCGCTGCTCCGCGCCGCCTTCGAGGGTGTGGCGCTCGTCGTCACCACCGGCGGCACCGGCTTTGCTCCCCGGGATGTGACCCCGGAGGCCACGGCGGCCGTCTGCGAGCGGCTGACGCCCGGTATCCCGGAGGCCATGCGGTACGCCTCGATGCAAATTACCCCCCGGGGGATGCTGTCGCGCGGCACGGCGGGCATCCGGGGAAGAAGCCTGATTGTCAACCTGCCGGGCAGCCCGAAGGCCGCCCGGGAGAATTTGGAGGCCGTATTGCCCGCGCTGGACCATGGCCTGACTATGTTGCGCGGCAAACCGATGGACTGCGCGGAATTGGAGAAATGACATGCAATTAAGCGATGAAAAGTGCGTGCTGGTCACCCCCGGCTACAGTGACGCGGCGGGGAACCTGAGCGTGCTTGGGATTTTTGTGCTCTTTCAGGACCTTGCCTCGGAGCACGCGGAAAAAATTGGCACCGGAGGCGCAGCGATGGCGGAACGAGGGCTGTTCTGGCTGACCGTGCGGACCAGAATCCGATTTTATGAGCGGCCCGCCATGATGGAAGAAGTGCTGCTGGAGACTTGGCTGGCGCGGTTTCAAACGTCTGACGTACGTACCAACCGCTACTACCGCATGACCGGCGGAGGCCGCCTGCTGGCCGAAGGAAAGACCGAATGGGCGGTTCTGCGGCTCGGCGATCAGAGCGTGGGCCGGATCGGCGAGGCCGGGGTCCCCGAAGAACTGGCGTTCCGGGATGAGATTGTCTGCCCGGAGCCGTTTACCCGGTTCCGCACAGCATTTACGGAGGAGGATCGGCAGGAGGACCACCGGGTCCGCGCCTCTGACATCGACATGGGCCACCATATGAACAACACCGCCTATGTCCGGGCGCTTTTGGACACGTTTCCTGCCCGCGAGCTGGCGACGATGCCCGTGCGCGAACTGGAAATCTGCTTCCGCGCACCCTGCTATGACGGGGAGACGCTGCCCGTCTACCGCCGCCGTCAGGAGACTGGATGGGAGTTTGCCATTCACCGTCCCGACGGCAAGCCCGCCGCCCTCGCGCGGCTGCTGTGACGCGGGGCAATTCCCACCGCATCCCATAAAAATCTCCCGCTGAGACAAGCGCCCGCAGAACGCTTCCCTCTTCGCCGCGCTGTGCGCAGTACGGCGGAATGAAGCCTGCCCGATGGTTTTGCGAAGGGCCTGCCTCCCACCTATACACAATGGGAAGCGGGTCCTTTTGCGTCTATGATGCCGTTCGGATGGTTTTTTGCGGCTTTTTCTATGGCGACGTGCGGTATGGTACACTACAATAAGGAAAAGAGGGAGCGTTTTTCATGACGGAACTGCTGAAAGAAACACAATTTGCGGAATACGAGGCCTTTGTCCAGCATCACCCAAAGGGACATTTTGCCCAGAGCACGCTCTGGGCAAAGCAGAAGCCAAGCTGGCGCTGGCGGGCCGTGGTCAGCCGGGGCGCGAACGGAGAAATTCGCGGTGCGCTGGCGATCTTATTCCGCCGCCTGCCGGGAATCGGGGGATCACTGGCCTACGGCTGCCGCGGGCCGGTTTGCGACCCGGACGACCGCGAAACGCTGGAGGAGCTGGTGCACGGGGCAACGGCGCTCTGCCGAACGGAGCGGGCCGTGGCGCTGCGGCTGGATCCGGATATCCCGGCCTCCGATCTGGCGTTTCGGGACAACATGGAAGCGCTGGGCTTCCGGACCAAGGCAGAGGGAAATCTCGACCAGATTCAGCCGAAATATGTGTTCCGACTTCCCCTCGCCGGCCGAAGTGAGGAGGAAATTTTTGCTGCCTTTCACCAGAAGGTCCGCTACAACATCCGTCTTTCCGCGCGAAGGGGCGTGACGGTCCGCGTCTGCGGACCGGAGATGGTAGACGCGTTTTCGCGGCTGATGGAAGAGACCGGCCACCGGGACGGCTTCATCACGCGGCAGGGGTCCTATTTTACGGCCCTTCTGGAACACTTCGGCGCGCACGCACGGCTCTACATGGCCTTTTTTGAGGAGACGCCCATCGCGGGCGCCATCGCCATTCAGTATGGCGACAAGACTTGGTATCTCTACGGCGCGTCCTCGGGGGAAAACCGCGACAAAATGCCCAATTATTTGCTGCAGTGGGAGATGATTCGCTGGGCGCTGGCGGGCGGCAGCCGGATTTATGACTTCCGTGGCGTGTCCGGCAGCTTCGCCGAGGACCAGCCGCTGGCGGGGCTTTACCGGTTCAAGGTGGGCTTCGGCGGGGAATTTACGGAGTTTATGGACGAGATAGATCTGGTCCTGCAGCCGCTGCGCTATCGCCTCATGGTGATAGGATTGCGGCTCTATGGCCGCCATGCGTCCCGGAACGCAGTGCAAAATCCGGCGAACCAAAAGCCCGTTGAAACCGGGAATCTTTCCCAATCTTAAGAAGTTCCTAAGAAACGGAGGGTTCCGCCTGCCGCGATCTATGCTATAATGGGATTATTGATGTAACAAGACAACAAACTGACAAAGGAGTATTCTCTCCATGCGGCAGCATACCAAATCCTCAAAAAAGCAAACTGTTCGGCGCATCATCGTCTCGGCTGCGATTTTGCTTCTTTTGGTCGGGCTGCTGGGAGTCTTTCTTCTGAAGGGTACCGGCCGGGTTCCCACCAAGCTTCGCAGCATTCTGCACATCACCCTCCCCTACGGTGCCGCGCAGGACGTTGCCTGGACGCCCGCCGTCCCGGACGACGGCGTCTGGAATCTTCAGCTTGTCAACCCATGGAATGAAATTCCGAATGGGTATTCCCCCGCGCTGACGACGCTCTCCAACGGTCAGAGCGTGGACGAGCGAATCTATCCGGCCCTGCAGGCCATGTTTGATACCATGCGGCAGGAGAACGTCTGCCCCATTGTAGTCTCCGGCTATCGGACGCAGGACTACCAGCAGGGGCTGCTGGACGACGAGATCACCAAATATGAGAATGAGGGCTATTCTGCGGAGGCCGCCGCCACCGTTGCCAAAACCTGGGTCGCCGTCCCCGGCACCAGCGAGCATCAGCTGGGTCTGGCCGTGGACATCGGCGCGGACACCACAAAATCCACGGACGAGGAGGTCTACACCTGGCTGGCGGAGAATGCCTACCGCTTCGGCTTTATTCTGCGCTACCCGGAGGACAAGACTGCGCTGACCGGCATCAGCTACGAGCCGTGGCACTACCGCTACGTCGGCGTGGAGGCTGCCGCCAAAATATACCGTTCCGGCATCTGTCTGGAGGAATATCTGGGGTAAACTTGCCCTCTTGCATTTCGTGGAAAAACGTGTATAATCGATATAAAAGGATGGATTGGATTCCATCTGAACAAAAACCTGTTTCTGACGCTGAAATCCGGTATTGAGGCGAAAGCTGCAGAGCTCCTGCGGTGCGGCGACGCGCCTTGGGCCATGCTGCTGTGCCTTTCGGCACGGCAGTTTTTTTGTTCGACAAAGAAGGAGGTATTTTTATGGAAACCAGAGTCGCTGTCATTGGCATCATTGTGGAGGATCTCACATCCACAGAACATCTGAACGCAATTTTACACGAGTATGCGGACTATATTCTGGGCAGAATGGGTATTCCATACCGGGAAAAACGCATCAGCATTCTTTCCGTTGCTGTGGACGCGCCCGTGAACGTCATCAATGCGCTCTCCGGCAGCATCGGCAAGCTGCCCGGTATCAGCGTCAAGACCGCCTACTCCGGCGTATCCGGAGCCGCCGCCCTGTAGAGAAAGAAAGGAAAAGAAATATGAAAAATTTTGTCAAATTGGTCGCGCTGATTCTGGCGCTGGCGCTGCTCTGCGCCTGCGGCGCACAAACCGCTGCCCCCGCCGAGACCACAACCGCCGCAGCCACAGCTGCCGAAGCCACGACCGCCCCTGAAACGACTGCGGCGGAGACCACGGCGGCAGACGACATTACGATCCGCGCGATGGTGCTGAGCGGCACCACAGGCTTCGGCATGGCCAAGCTGATTGCGGACGCCGAAGCCGGCGAGACCGCCGTGCCCTGCACGGTTTCCGTGGAGACCGACGCCTCCAACGTGACGGCGGCCCTCGTCAGCGGCAGCATTGACGTGGCCGCTCTGCCCACCAACGCGGCCGCTGCCGTCTACAACAAGACCCAGGGCGGCGTGCAGGTACTGGCGCTCAACACCCGGGGCGTTCTCTATCTGATGACCGGCGCCGGAGAGAGCGTCTCCTCCTTCGCCGACCTCAAGGGGAAAACGGTCTATGTCCCTGCGCAGAATCCCACGTTTATTTTCACCTATCTCTGCGAGCAAAACGGCCTGACGCCCGGCGAGGACATCACCATCGACAACACCTACGCCCAACCCGCCGACCTGCAGACCGCGCTGGCCTCCGGGGAAATCACGCTGGCCGTCCTGCCGGAGCCGATGGTCACGATCGCAAAAAGCGCAAATCAGGAGTTGACTGTCGCGCTGGACCTGACGGAAGAGTGGGACAAGGTCGCCGAACCCGGCTCGCTGGTACAGGGCTGCCTGGTGGCGCGAACCGAGTTTGTGCAGGCCCATCCGGAAGCCATTGCCGCTTTTTTGCAGGACTGCGAAGCTTCGGTTCAGTATTTGACTGCCGAGCCGGCGGAAGCGGCGGCCCTCATTGAGCAGGTTGGCATCTTTGCCAAGGCCGCCGTGGCCGAAAAGGCCATTCCCAACTGCAACGTCTGCTTTGTCACGGGCAGCGAGATGAAAACCTCCCTCGGCACATATCTCGGGGTTCTCTTTGGGCTGGACCCCTCCTCCGTTGGCGGCGCGATACCCGACAGCGACTTCTATTACACCCCACAGGCATGAGGAGCCTTCTGCGGCGGGTGGCGGTCCTGCTCTTCTGGCTGACCGTCTGGGAACTTCTCTCCCTGTTGGTGGACCGGGCGCTGCTGCTGCCCGGCCCGCTCGCCGTGGCGGCGCGGCTCTATGCGCTGGCGAAAACCGCCGGGTTCTGGGAGACCATCGCGCTCTCCCTGCTGCGCATTGCGGGCGCGGTGGCGGCAGGCATCCTGTTGGGGACTCTGCTGGCCGTACTGGCTGCCCGGTCCGGGCTGCTGCGCGCTCTGCTGACGCCGCTCCTCTCTGTTGTCAAGGCCACCCCCGTCGCCTCCTTCATCATTCTGACGCTGCTCTTCCTCGGACGGAACCTCGTGCCGCCCTTTACCGCCGTGCTGATCGTGCTGCCTGTGGTGTTCGGCGGCGTGGAAGCGGGAATTTCCGCTGTTGATCCATTGCTGTTGGAGCTGGCCGCCGTCTACCGACTCCCCGCCGCGCGCCGACTGCGGCGGATCTATGTCCCCGCCGTGCTGCCGCAGTTTCTTGCCGCCGTCCGAACCTCCATCGGCCTTGCCTGGAAGGCTGGCGTGGCCGCCGAGGTTTTGACGGTACCGCTGCGCTCCATCGGTCGGTCTCTGTACACCGCCAAGCTGAATCTGGAGACCACGGACCTCTTCGCCTGGACCGCCGTCACTATTTTGTGCAGTGTATTACTGGAAAAGCTGACCATGACGGCGTTTGGCCGTCTGGAGCGCCGGAAAGGGAGGGAAAAACAGGATGATGATGCTCTCTGAAATCGCCGTCTCCTACGGAGATAAAGCGGTGCTGCAACACTGTTCGCTGCAGCTCGCGGCGGGCGAGCATGTCGCCCTGACCGGTCCCTCCGGCTGCGGCAAAACCACGCTGCTCCGGCTGGCCGCCGGTCTTCTCCGGCCCGATTCCGGCACCGTGCGGGTATCCGCCCAGCGGATCGCCATGCTGTTTCAGGAGACGCGTCTGCTGCCGTGGCGGACCGCCGCGCAAAATGTCAATCTGGTTCTCTCCGACGGATCCGCCACGATGGCACAGGCGCGGGCCATGCTGGCGCGGGCTGGCCTCGCCGGGGCGGAGGACCAGTACCCGGAGGCGCTCTCGGGCGGGATGCGGCAGCGCGTCGCGCTCTGCCGCGCGCTCTGCTATGGCGGCGACCTTGTACTGCTGGACGAGCCGCTTGAGGGACTGGACCCCGCCCTGTACCGGGAGATGCTCGCACTGGTTCAGGAAGAGACTGCCGGAAAGGCGCTGCTGCTTGCGACGCACAGCCCCGAGGAGGCCGCCGCCCTATGTACGCACACGCTGACCTACCGCGACGGACAGTTTGTCTGATTCCGTCCCCACAGCGGAAACCCGGACCTCCTTGCGGGTCATGTTCCGCCCTGCCGCCTCGCCTGACCATTCACAAAAAAGCGGCCATTGCAAAATTTGCAACAGCCGCTTTTTTGTGCGCCTTTTTGACCAAAGACACGTCCGAATCGGACCGCCCGGTGCTTTGTGCCTGTTTCATAGGACGTCAGCAGTATTTGATCTCCACGCCGAGCGCGGTGAGGCGGCGGGCCAGTTCGTGGTCGATGCCGCTGTCGGTCACAAGTCGGTTCACCCGCGCGGCGTCTCCCACGCGGGAAAAGCCCTCGCGGCCAATTTTCCGGCTCTCTGCCGCAACGATCGTATGTTCCGAACGCTCCATCATCAGAAGGTCCATGACCGCCTCCTCGGCATGGTAGGTAGTCAGACCGGTTTCGGGGCACAGGCCGTCCATCGAGAGAATGGCATAGTCCGCGCGGTATCTGCGGAGCTGCTCCTGCGCGTCTGCGCCGTAGGTGAAAGAATACTGCGCGTTGATATCGCCGCCCAGCAGAATCACACGGAATGTCGGGTGTCCGCCCATCTCCACGGCCACGCTGAGGGAATTGGTGACAATATTCAAATTTTTTCGTTTCTTCAGCTCTACCGCCACAAAATAGGTGGTGGTGCCGGAGTTAATCATCAGGGTGTCGCCATCCCGGATCATGTCGCAGACGACAGAAGCCAGCCGCTTCTTGACGGCACTGTTCTGCTGCTTGCGCTGCTGGAAGTCGAGGTTGTAATAGTTCTTTACCGTCTGGACCGCGCCGCCCTGCATCCGCTCCAGATAGCCGTCCCGCTCCAGTGCGCTGAGGTCGCTGCGGATCGTCACCTGGGTAGCGTCCAGCAGCTCGCTGAGCCTGCTGACGCGGACCTGTCCGTCCCGGCTCAGAATTTCCAGGATTTTTTGTCTGCGCGCGTCGATTTTCAATTCTCCACCAGCCATGCCGCTTCCTCCTTGTCTGTGTCGCGCGGGCGCGTTACCTGTGGTTCAGCCGTTCACCGACCGCTCCGCCCGGGTGAATCAGCGCGAATTGCTCATTTTGATAGCCGGTCTCCTCGATCAGCGCTGCCTGCAGCGCATGAAAGATCACGCACAGCGCCGTGGTGCTGGTAGTCCCCTGGCTGTTATACTTGTCGGTCTCCCGGTTGACGTGCTGCTTCAGTACAATGTCCGCCTGCAGGGCCAGCGGGGACTCCAGATTTTCCGTGACGGTGAGGACGGTGACGCCCTTTTTCTTGCAGATGTCCAGAATGGGCAGCAGTTCCTTGGTCTTTCCGCCGCGGGAGGCGAACACCATCACATCGCCGGGCTGCAAAAAGCCCGTCGCGCCGTGGACCGCCTCCGCCGGGGAGATGAACCGCGCGGGCCGCTCGATGCAGCACATGAGATGGGCGAAATGCTGGCAGATGATGCCGGAGTGGCCGCAGCCCGCCGCGCCGATCCGGGGCGCTTTTGCCAAAACCTCCACCGCCCTGGAAAATGCCTCGTCGTCAAAAAACTGAAGCTGTTCCTGAATACACTGTGCTTCGATGTCATAGGCCGCGCGGGCCTGCCGCAACGCTTCCTGTTTCATATTTCCCTCCAAAAGAAAATATTATTTACGAAATGAAAAAATCCTTGCCATTTCCAGTATACATTTTTCCGATTCGAAAATCAATATCTGTTTTACGGAAAATATGGTTGACTTTTTTCTTTCTAAATTCTATAATCAGGGAAGATTGAGCCGCGCTGCAAGGAGGGAACTTATGTACCGGAACTGTACCATCAAAGCGCCGTTTTTTGAAATTGGACCCAAGTCCTATCTGTTTGGCGACGACGTGGTCGACCTGGCAAGGGCCGCTGACGCCGCGTCAGAAAAATATCGCGTCGATATCATTTTCACAACGCCTCTGATTGAACTGCGCCGCGTCAGGGAAGCGACGCGGCACCTTCACGTTTTCGCGCCCCATATGGACCCCCTGACCCCGGGCCGCGGATTGGCCGACGTGCTGCCGGAATCCGTTAAGGCGGCGGGCGCGGAGGGCGTGATGCTGAACCACTGCGAAAAGCCTCTGACCATCGCAGCCCTGAAGGCAACCATCCGGCGGGCTGACGAAGTGGGGCTTGCCACCATTGTCTGCGCCGACTCCATCGCCGAGGCCTCCGCCATCGCGAACTTGCACCCCAACATCATCGTGGCCGAGCCCACGGAGCTGATCGGCACCGGCAAGGCCAGCGACCGCGAGTACGTCGAGGCCTCCACCCGCTGCGTCAAGGAGGTCGATCCCGACATTCTTGTGCTGCAGGGCGCGGGCATCAAGTGCTACGACGACGTGTACCGCAACATTTTCGCCGGGGCCGACGCCACCGGTTCCTCAAGCGGCATTGTGGGATTGCCCACCCGGGAGGCACGCAATCGGATGGTGGACGACATGATCCGCGCGGTCCGGGACGCCTGGGACGCCCGGCACAAAGAATCCGTCAATTCTATTTTATAAATGGAGGATACAAACATGGAATTCAAAGTATTTCAAAAAGAGCTCGAACTGCAGTCACGCGGCTGGATCCCCACATTCCACGACGTCTCCAAGGAGATCAAGGAAATCGTAGCGGCCTCCGGCGTCCAGAACGGCACCGTCTGCATCGCTTCTCACCACACCACCTGCTCCGTCATGGTGCAGGAGTGCTCTCACGACATCGACTCCTTTGAGCTGGAGTTCCTGCAGCACGATCTGCTGGACATCATGCGCAAGCTGATCCCCGACTTCGCGGAGGAGCATCAGTACCGTCATCCCGGCCCGATCCATTCTCAGTTCGGCCGCTATGTGGACGAGCCGGGCGACTACACCTCCATGAACACCGACGGGCACCTGCGTTCCGTTTTCTTCGGCCGCAGCGAGACCATGACCATCAAGGACGGCGTTCTGGACGGCGGCGAATTCGCCCATGTCTATTTCATCGACTGGGATCATGTCCGCGCCCGTCACCGTCAGCTCAATGTCACCGTCATGGGCACCACCGAGGACGTGGGCGACCGCAAGTGGAACGACGGCAAGGTCATCAACACCCTGCACAAGTTCACCGACGAGGAAAAGGCCTACGACGTCCACTACGATCTGCAGCAAAAGAGATAACAATAAAACCGGGTCTGCCCTGTGCGGCAGGCCCGGTTTTGTATGGAAACGGAAAATAGTCCGGCGCCGGTCGGGGGATGTGACCGGCGCCGGACTTTTTTGGGCCGCCGCCGGGGGATGTGGCAACGGCGTTTTATCAAAAAACGGCTGCGGCGACGAAAAATACGTCACCGCAGCCGTTTTTCTGCGTATAAAAATGCCCACCGCCCCATGACTCGCGGGGCACGCGCAAACATGCGCGAAGCGGGAAAAACACAGGCAAGCAGGTCTTCTGACTCGCGCATCTCAGGTCCGCACCGCCTTCTCGGTTTCCCAATGGCTGACTTTCGTCTGGTGCGTCCCTCCGCGCTCACAGCGGCGGTACCGTCCGGGATTCACACCCGGTTTGCTATTCTCCGCCGTCTCCTGCACGGAAGCGGCGGCACTTACCTATTCTGTTCAATTTTCTGAGCACTTTTACTATAGCACGCTCCCGCGCGTCTGTCAACTTTTTTGGAGCATTTGTGGTCCGCCCGCGCTCACGGGCAAATACCTCCGTCGCCGCCCAGAAGGGCGGATTCCGGAAAGAGGTTCCAGGGGTAGCCGTCCGGCGGACGGCGCACGACATCCACCGGCTTGCCCGTGACCGGGTGGGAAAACGCCAGATGAAAGGACCAAAGCGCACACTCGCACCGGGGGTCCTTGCTGCCGTAGCGGATATCGCCCAGCAGCGGAAGCTGCCGGGACGAAAACTGGGCGCGAATCTGGTGGGTCCGCCCGGTGTGGAGCCGGACGCGGACCAGCGTCAGCCCAGCTTCCTCCGCCAGTACCCGGTAGGAGAGCGACGCCTCCCGCACGCCCTTTCGCATCCGCCGCACCACATAGGTCTTGTTTTTGGATGCGTCGCGGAAGAGCAGGTCCGTGAGTATGCCCTCCCGCTCCGCGGGACAGCCACGCAGGACCGCCAGATACTCCTTGCACATCCGGCGCTCGGCCACCATGGCGGTCAGCTTGCCGGTAACCTCCTTCCGGCGTGAAAAGACCATCAGCCCGCCCACCTGCCGGTCCAGCCGGTGGACCGTGGCGATCTCCGCCTTTTGCCCGGCTTCCCGCAGCCGCGCGGCAAGCAGCTTCGGCATACAGCCCTCCGACGGCCCGTCCTCGGAGAGCGCCCCGACGGGCTTGACGCAGACCAGCAGGTCCCGGTCCAGATAACACAGCTCGAGCAAGATGCGTCCCTCCCAATTGTTTTGTAAAAAGTATACCAAACTTTTGAAAAAAACGCAAACTGGGATCTTTATTGGACAGCTATCGTGTTACGATGGAAAAATACCAACATAGCGGGAGGAAAAAACCGATGGAAGACATTCTGGAAGGGCTGAATCCGGGGCAGCGGGAGGCGGCGGAGCGTACGGAGGGGTATCTGCGCGTGGTGGCGGGAGCCGGCAGCGGCAAGACCGGGACCCTGACGCACCGCTATCTCTATCTGGTGGAGGCGCTGGGCATCTCGACCGCCGCCATCCTCTGCGTCACCTTTACGAATAAGGCGGCGGCGGAGATGAAAAGGCGCATCCGACAGCGGCTGCCGGATCAGGACCTCGGGCATATCACCACCTTTCACGGCTTCTGCGTGGGTCTGCTCAAGGAGGACTGCCATGTGGTCCAGTTTCCGTCCACGTTTCTCGTGCTGGACGAGGAGGACAAAGCGGGTATTTTGAAAATCATTTTTGCGGACCTTGGCCTGACCGCCCGGGACCTGACCGTGAAGGATGCCGTCGACTACATCGGCTGCCGCAAAGGCGGCCGCGGCTACGTCAAAACCCTGATCGACATGGACCTCGAGCGGCTGCGGGCGCTGGAAGCGTCTGCGAACACGATCAAGGACCGGGTGATGTACCGCTACTTCTACGAGCAGCGCAAGTGCTACGGCCTGGACTTCGACGACCTGATTTACTTCACGCTCTACATCCTGCGGCAGGACCGCGAGACGCGGGAGAAGTGGCAGAAGCGGATGGAGTACGTCATGGTGGATGAATTCCAGGACATTGACAAGGACCAATATGAGCTGGCGGAAATTCTCGCGGGCTATCACCGCAACCTGTTCGTGGTGGGGGACCCGGATCAGACCATCTACACCTGGCGGGGCGCTGACGTGAAGTTCATGCTGGAGTTTGAGAGCCGCCACGAGGGCGCGGAAACCGTACTTCTCACCGAGAACTACCGCTCCACGCCGGAGATCCTGCGGGCCTCGAACGCACTGATCGACAAAAATCGGCAGCGTCTCCAGAAAGCGCTGACGCCCCGTCGGCCTGCGGGACCGAAGCCGCTCTACTTCCACGCAAAGACCTCGGAGCTGGAGGCCGACTGGATCGCGGAAAAGCTGAAGCGTCTGCGTCGGGAAGGGCTGCCGCTGTCCAAAATCGCGGTGCTCTACCGGGCGCACTACGTCTCCCGCGCCGTGGAGGAGGCGCTGATCCGGGAGAAACTCCCCTACCTTCTCTATTCCGGCGTGGAATTTTACAAGCGCAAGGAGATCAAGGACGTGATCTGCTACCTGCGCATGATCTACCGCGGCGACGACCTGGCCTTCCTGCGGACGGTCAACGAGCCGCGCCGGGGCGTTGGCCGGACCCGCATTGCGTACCTCAAGGAATACGCCGCGCTGCGGGGCTGCGGCCTCTACGAGGCGCTTTTGGACAATCTGGAAACCGAGCTGTTCCGGCGCAGCCGCGCCAAGGAATATGCCCGGACGGTGGAAAAATTCCGGGCGATTTACGACCGGATGGATTTGACGGATTTGCTTGCCGGCGTGCTCTCTGAGAGCGGCTACGAGGCCATGCTGCGTGCCGCCGGCGAGGAGGACCGGCTGGACAACCTGGCGGAGCTCAAGCAGGCCATCTTCGACTACGAGCGGAAGGCCGGAGAGGACGTGACGCTGGGGGCCTACCTGGACCACGCGGCGCTTTTTTCGAATATGGACACCACGGAGAAGCCGGACGCGGTGAAATTGATGACCGTCCACACAGCAAAAGGCCTGGAATTCCCGGCTGTGTTTCTCTGCGGCTTCTCGGAGGGGATTTTCCCCTCCCGGCGTACCGACACCCGGGAGAAGCTGGAAGAAGAACGGCGGCTCGCCTATGTGGCCTTCACGCGGGCCGGGGATCGGCTCTTCCTGTCCGACGCGGCCGGCAGCAACTACGACGGCTCCTGCCGCTATCCCTCCCGCTTCCTCTTCGACGCGGAGAAGGAAAACCTCGACTACGTCGTAGAGCTGGATCCGTCGCTGCTGGAGCGCGCGATGGGCGCGATCGGGGGGACGGAGCGGTGGGTGGACGGCATGCAGACGCCGTCGCTGGAGATTGGAAAACGAGTGCGTCACCCGGTGTTCGGTGAGGGGACGGTGCTCGGCACAGAGCAGGGCGGCGCGGTGTGCCTTGTGCAGTTTGACCAGGTCGTGACGCCCCGCAGTGTCAAAAAGGATCTGCTTCTTTAGATGGATTTTATAAAAATAGCTTTACAGCTTTGGCGGTTTCGACTATGATAAGCGGGAAACTCACAGGAAGGACCCATTATCATGAAAGCATCCGTCCGGCACACCGCTCTGCCATTGCTCGCAGCCATGATCTGGGGGACGGCGTTCTCCGCCCAGAGCGTCTGCGCCACCCATATCGGCCCGTTTACCCTGAACGCCCTGCGGGGCGCTGTGGCATTTTTGCTGCTGCTTCTGCTCTGCCTCTTCCGGCGAAACCGGAACCTCGGAAGCTGGCGGGATCTGGCGCTGGGCGGCCTCTGCTGCGGCACAGCCCTGTTTCTGGGCAGCAATTTGCAGCAGCTTGGCCTCGGCGGCTCTTCCGCCGGGAAGGCCGGGTTCCTCACGGCCATGTACATTGTGATCGTCCCGGCAGCGGGTATCTTTTTTGGAAAAAAAGCCCCCGTGAGAGTCTGGCTGGCGGTGGCCGTCGCCGTAGTCGGCATGTATTTTCTCTGCATCACGGAAGATTTCTCCGTCTCCTTCAGTGACCTCTGTATTCTCCTCTGTGCCTTCCTGTTTGCCGCGCAGATTCTTGCGGTGGACCATTTTGCGGGGCGGGTAGACGGCATCGCCCTCTCCTGTGCCCAATTTCTCGTGTTGACGCTGTTCTCCGCCATTGGCATGTGCGCGGTGGAGACGCCGTCGGCGGCAGAAATCGTGGTCTGCCTCTGGCCGCTGCTCTATATTGCCGTGTTTTCCAGCTGCGTGGCCTATACGTTCCAGATTCTCGCCCAGAAAGACGCCAATCCTGCGGTGATTTCCCTGCTGCTCAGTCTCGAATCGGTATTCGCGGTGCTGGGCGGGGCGGTGCTGCTGGGCGAGCGGCTGACCGCCCGGGAGGGGCTGGGCTGTGCACTGATGATGGGCGCTATCGTCCTGGCACAGCTGCCCACCCGCAAGGCCCAAAGAAAATCGGTCTGATCCGCGTCTCCCGCCCGACAATGATTCCGGGCGGGAGCTTTTCTTTCTGAATAATGAATTAAATTCATTTCACAATTCTACATAATGAATTATACTCGTTGACATCCGGGCAATCCATGCTATGATGAGCACAGGAAGAAGGGGGCATGGCTTTGAATGGATTTAGCCTGATCGCGCAGCGATATTCGGGGATGTCGGCGGTAGAAAAACGGATTGCGGACTGTATTTTGGCTGATCCGGCTGCGGCGGTAGACGCCACCGTGGTGTATCTGGCTGCCAAGGCGAAGGTATCCGAGGGCAGCGTGATGAAATTTTCCGGCTCTCTGGGTTTCACGGGGTTTTCGCAGATGAAAATCAATCTGGCGCAGAACCTGGGGTCCTATGCGCGGCGTGAGGATGTTTCCGGCGCGGACACGCCCGAGGCGGTGCTGCGTGGCCTGATGCGCGATGCGGCCAGCTCCTTCTCGCGCACGGCGGATACCGCCGGCGACGCGCTGCGCCGCGCCGCGGAGGCGCTGCTGGCCTCCGATCAGATTCTGGTCACGGGGATTGCGTTCTCCTCCTATGTGGCGGAGGATTTATCCGCGCGGATGCTGCGGATCGGTTTGCCCGCGCGGTGCGAGTGCGACCCGCTGGTTTCCTGTATCGCCGCCGCGCAGCTCACGGAAAGAAGCGTACTTTTCGCCGTCTCTCACTCGGGCCGGACGAAAAACCTGCTTGGCTGCGCCAAAACCGCCCGGGAGTCCGGTGCCTGTGTCATTGGCCTGACGAGCTACGCGGACAGTCCGCTGGCAAAGGAAAGCGACATTTCCCTGGTGGCGGTCTCCATGGAGGCAGAAAACTACCGGGAGGCGGCCACGGCGCGGCTGACCCAATTGCTGCTGGGGGACAGCCTGATCGCCTTCCTGACGGCAAAAATCGGTGATGAGGCGGTGGTCCGGCTGGATAAAATGGTGGGCATTTTTGAGCACAATCGGGAGGCGCTTGCGGAACAATGAATACAAATCGGACCTATCGCGGGCGGGCGTCTCTGTTTGCAATCTGCTACCTCGCCTATTGCGTGATCTATGTGGCGCGCCTGAATTTTACGGTGGGCGCTGCCCAGCTGCAGACCACCGGGGTACTCAGCACGGCGCAAATCGGCATAATCGGAAGCGTGTTCGCGCTGGTATACGCGATCTGCAAGGTTCCTGCCGGGTATCTGGGCGACCGGTTTCCTGCCGGGACGCTGATTATGACAGGCTTGCTGATCACCGGCCTCAGCAACATCGCCATCGGCCTTCGGCTGGCGTTTCTCCCCATGGCAGTGCTTTGGGCCGTCAACGCGGCGGGGCAGGCGATGCTGTGGGGACCCATGGTGCGGTCGCTCGCCTGCGCGTTTGGTGAAACGCGCGGAAAACGCGCCTGTATGTATCTGAGCACGGCGGTGGGTGTTGGCAGCATCGTCGGGCTGCTGCTGGCGGCGCGGTGCGCCTCCTCGCTGGGCGTGGCGGCCTGCTTCCTGGTCCCTGGCGGCGCCGCGATTCTGACGGCGCTTCCGGTGCGGCTGCTGCTCGGAAGGCAGGAGACAGCCCCCGGCGCGCAGCGCGTGCCGCTGCGCACCTCCCTCGGCGTGTTTCGCGACCCAAGCTTCCGCCGAGTTGTACTTCCGGCGGTGGCACACGGAATGATCAAAGACAACCTCAACGTGTTTCTGGGCGTCTACTTCGTTGACCGATTTTCCCTGAATGTGTCCGCCATGGCCGGGTATGTTTTCTTTGTGCCGCTGATGGCGCTGACAGGGCGGCTGCTGTACCCAGTCTTTTACCGGGTACTCCGGGAGGAAAACCGGGTGTCCTGCGCGGGCTTTGCGCTGACTGCGCTGGCGCTGCTGCCGCTGCCCCTCCACGGATTGACTGCGCCGGGGGCCATGATCTGCCTCGGCGTGGTGTCCGCCATGGTCTCCATGATCAACGCGCAGCTCCTCTCCGTATTTCCGGTCCGTTTTGCGGCGGCTGGCAGCGCATCCTTCGCGGCCAGCGTCCTGGATTTCATTACCTACGGCGGCGCCGGCCTCGGCGCGCTGCTCTTCGGCGTGCTCATTCAGCACTATGGATACAACAGTATGTTTGCCGTGTGGATGGCGGGCGCGATGATCTCCGCGCTGACCATGCGGCGCGGCACAGCGGTAAATGGACGGGAGGATTTGACATGAATCTTGGAATCGATACTCTGACGCTGCGGAAGCGGCTGGGCGGCAACGAGGCGGCCTTGCGCCTTCTGGCGGCGGCCGGCTTTGACTGCGCCGACCTGACGCTGGATGACATGACAGAGGAGCACTGCGTCTGGAACCGGGACAGCTATCGCGAGGCAGCGGCGGCGCTGCGAGCGCTGGCGGACGGGTTGGGCCTCCGCTTTCACCAGGCCCACGCGCCCTGGACCTTTGACTGGACCCGAGACCTGTGGGCGCGGGAGGACGCGTTTCAAAAGACCGTGCGTGCCATCGAGATCGCATCCATCGTGGGCGCGAAGAACATCGTCGTGCATGTCATCCAGCGCGGGGATTATGCGGCGGGGTATCAGAGGGAGGACTTCCTCACGAATCTGGATTGGTACCGGTCGCTGCAGCCCCATGCGCAGCGGTTCGGCGTTCGGATCGGCGTAGAAAACCTGCACAGGACCGGGACGGACGGCGTCCGTTCGCCGAATGTACTCTCCGACCCGGCGCAGATGACGCACATGCTGGACGAGCTGGGCGGCGAGAACTTCGTCGGCTGCGTGGACGTGGGCCACGCCTACCTGCTGGGCATCGACCCGGCGGAGATGCTCCGCAGCCTGGGCCGCCGCGTCGGGATGCTCCACATTCAGGACACCGTGCGGGGCGAGGATTGCCATATGCTGCCGTATTTCTGCGGACTCGACTGGGACAGCGTGCTGCGGGCACTGGCGGAGATCCGCTATGACGGCGTTTTCTCGCTGGAGCTGCCAGGATTCTTCGAGCATTTCCCCGCAGAGACGCTGCCGGATGCCGTTCGTCTGGCAGAAAAGACGGGTCGGTATCTGGCGGATCGGCTGGAGCGGCTCCGGGAAGCGCAATAGCAAAAGAAAAAACGTCGCGCCGCGTTTCTTCGATTGCGCAGCGGCTATTTGCTTGCTATAATAAGAAGATAACGCCGCGCGGTCCGCGCGGCGAACCTTTTCTGCGCACTCGGAGGTGGCATTCATGTCCCAGCTTTTGCTGCGGCTTTTTGTAAAAAACTATCAGGATACCGGAAACAGCAGAGTACGGGAAGCCTATGGGCAGCTTGCGGGAATTGTGGGGATTCTCTGCAACCTGCTGCTCTTTACCGGCAAGCTGGTAATCGGCACGCTGTCCGGTTCCGTTTCCATTACCGCCGACGCGGTCAACAACCTTTCGGATGCCTCGAGCTGCGTCGTCACGCTGTTTGGCTTTCGGATGGCCGCCAAGCCCGCCGACGAAAAGCACCCCTACGGCCATGCCAGGATTGAATATTTTTCGGGGCTGGTGGTGGCGCTGCTGATTCTGGTGATCGGCGTCGAGTTGGCCAAAACCTCGATTACAAAGATTCTGCACCCGGCCACCATTGCATTCTCCCTTGCGCTGGTGCTGGTGCTGGTCCTGTCCATTGCGGTAAAGCTTTGGATGGCGGCATTTTACGCCCGCCTTGGCAAGCGGATTTCCTCTACGACGCTGGCGGCCTCCGGTGCCGACAGCCGCAACGACGTGCTCACCACGGCGGCGGTGCTGGTCTCGTGCCTGATCGGGAAGTGGACCGGGCTGCGGATCGACGGCATCACAGGCCTGTTGGTGGCGCTCTTTATCCTCTATTCCGGCGTCATGATTGCCAAGGACACCATCGATCCCCTGATCGGCGCGGCCCCGGACGAAACCCTGAGCAGGGAAATTGCCCAGGAACTGTTGGCGAACCCCGCGATTCTTGGCATCCACGACATGATGATCCATGACTACGGGCCCGGCAGAAAGTTCGCCTCCGTCCACGCGGAGATGGACAGCCAGGGTGACGTGCTCCAATCCCACGAGATTCTGGATGAGATGGAACGGGCCTGCGCACAAAAGTATCAGATTTGTCTGACTATCCACTACGATCCGGTGGTCACGGACGATGCCGTGCTGAACCGCATGAAGGAAAAGGTGCTGACGGTCATCCATCAGATCGACAGCCGACTGTCCCTGCACGACTTCCGCATGGTCTGTGGCGTACGGCACTCCAACCTGATCTTTGATCTGGTGGTACCGGAATGTGTCAGCCTGAGCCATGAGGCGCTCAAGAAGGAGATCGACCAACAGATACAGTCTGGAGAAACGATGCAGTACTTCACGATCATCCAGTTTGATGAGGAAGCATTCAACCGGAATGCCAAGTGAATGGTAACGTACTGGAAAGAAGGCATTTGCAATGATCCTATATGTGGTGGTTCCCTGCTATAACGAAGAGGAGGTGCTCGACGAAACGGCCCGGCGGCTGCGGCACAAGCTGGCAGACCTCCATGCGCGCGGCGAGATTGCCGCGGAAAGCCGGATCGTATTTGTGGACGACGGCTCCTCCGACCGCACCTGGGAGATCATCGCGGCCCTGCACCGTCAGGACAAGATGTTCGGCGGCATTCGCCTGAGCCGCAACCGGGGGCATCAGAACGCGCTGCTGGCCGGGCTGATGACGGTGAAGGACTGCGCCGACGCCGTCATCTCCATGGATGCGGACCTGCAGGACGACATCGACGCGGTCGATGAAATGCTGACGCAGTTCCTTGCCGGCTGTGAGATTGTGTACGGCGTCCGCAGCCGGAGAAACACCGACACAGCCTTCAAACGTTCCACGGCCGAGGGCTACTATAAGCTGATGAACCGGCTGGGCGCGCGGCTGATCTACAACCACGCCGACTACCGTCTGATGAGTCGCCGGGCGCTGGAAGGCCTCGCGCAGTTTGGCGAGCGGAACCTGTTTTTGCGGGGCATCGTGCCGATGATCGGCTACCGGAGCGGCTTCGTCTATTACGAGCGGGCAGAGCGGTACGCGGGAAAAAGCAAGTATTCGCTCGGGAAAATGCTCGCACTGGCTGCAAGCGGTGTGACGGCAACCAGTGTAAAGCCGCTGCGCATGGTGACCGTGCTGGGCGCATTTTTGTTGTTTTTCGGCCTGCTCTCGTTGCTGATCTCCGTGATCTGCTGGTGCGCGGGGGTCCCGGCCGCTGTGGCGGTGATCCTCAGCTCGATTTGGGCCGCCTGCGGTCTGCTGCTCTCCGCCATTGGCATAGTGGGGGAATATGTGGGCAGCATTGCGATGGAAACCAAGGCGCGGCCGCGCTACCTGGTGGACACCGTGCTGTTGGAGCGGGACGATGGCTGAGCAGAAACATTCCGTTTCCGGCGTGCTGCGCGCCGCCCTGCTGATCTGCTTTTTCCTGCCCGTGGCGCTTTTGACCATGTTTGGTCTGTTCAGTGTCTGCCATATTACAGAGAAAGCCTCCGAGGTGCATTACTTCGTCGCGGCATCCGCCCTGCCGCCCATCCTGTGTTTTCTGCTGTTTCTCGTCCTGCTGCTGGTCTGCCGCCGCTTTGGCGCGGCGCGGACGCTGGGTGCGCGCGGCGTGCCGGTCACGAAGGCGCTGCTGCTTCTGCTTTGCGCACTGGGGACGGCGTTTGTGCTCGCGGCGCAGGTGTCGCCGGGCGCGGATCAGGGCAAAGCCTTTCTCATCGCCGCAAAGTGGCGGGCGGGTAACTTTTCCGACCTGCTCCAGGGCGGCTATCTGGACGAATATCCGCAGCAGATCGGCTTGATTCTGCTCTACTATGGCACATCCTTTGTCGTTGGGTCGTACAACGTCACGTTCTGGCAGCTCTGTAACGTTGCGGCGCTGGCGGGCGCGGTGTGGTGCTTCGCGCGGACCGCCGCGCTGTTTTTCCCACGCCGTTTTATGCTGCCGGCGGTGACCGGCTGCTGCTGCCTGTTTCTGCCGCTGCTGTTTTATACCGCGTTTAACTATGGCACGCTATACGGCTTTTTCTGCTCTATGGCAGCGTTTTATCAGCTCGCACGGTTTCTGGAGGACCGGAAATGGCGTCGGACGATCGAAATGGCCCTGCTGGCCGCATTGGCGGTGCTGCTCAAGCAAAATTATCTGATTTCCCTCGCGGCCATGGCCGTGATTTTATTGCTGCATTTGCTGAAGACACGGGATTTTCGCGCTTTGGCGGCGCTGCTGCTCCTGCCGGCGGCGTACTGGCTCCTTTCCTCCGCCGCCTCGTTCGCGGTGGAGACGCTGAGCGGCCTTCCGCTCGCGGAAGGAATTCCCCGCTCCACCTGGATATTAATGGGCCTGGAGGAATCCGGACGCGGGCCGGGGTGGTACAAGCAGAGCGTCGTCGATCTCTATGCGCAGTCCGGCTATGACGCCGCCGCCACCGATGCGGTGGCAAAGGCGGCAATTCGCGCCCAGCTGGAGCTGTATGCGGCCCATCCCGGCTACGCGCTGCGGTTTTTTGCCAGAAAGATTGCTTCCCAGTGGAATGAGCCGACCTTCCAGTGCTTCTGGATCAGCTCGGTGCGCAGCAGTTTTTCCGATTCGCCGCTGCTGATTCGACAGCTGTTGACCGGCCTGCCATCGCTCTGGATGGAAGCGTATTTGCGTGTGTATGAGCTGACAATTCTGCTCGGGACGCTGGGTTTCCTGCTGTTCCGGCGGAAGCGGGCCTCTGCCGCGTCGCTTCTGTTCGCCGTGACCTTCCTCGGCGGCTTTCTGTTCCATCTGGTCTGGGAGGCCAAGGGGCAGTATACTTTCCTCTATTTTGTTCTGCTGCTGCCCTATGCCGTGGAAGGCTGGTCGGGGGTTGCCGCCGTGCCGGACTTTGTGCGCGGCCTGCGCGCGACAGCGGACAAACGGCAAATGCTCCGGCGAGGCTGGAGGACACTGCTTGTGCTGGTTCTGCTGGCAGCACTGCTGCTGCACCCCGGGTTTGCCCGAAACACGCTGGGGCTTTCCGGCGACGAAGCAAGCTACGCGGACGCCCGCGCGGAGCGGCTTACGTCGGTCACGGCGCAGGAACCTGGATGAAACGCAAAACCCCTTTTTTCCGTAAAAAAATCAAGGGACGACATGGCAGCCGATGGGCTGTCTGTCGTCCCTTGTGAATCCCGTCCGGAGAGGCAAAAAAAGCGAAGCAGGCGGTAGCCTGCTTCGCTTTTGGTGACCCGTACGGGATCCCTTTTCTGCGGAAAAGCCACGGGCCGACAGACAGTCCACCGGACTGTCTGTTTGGACGGCCCTTGCGAACCCCGTCCGGAGAGAAAAAAAGCGAACCACGCGGCCGCTTGCTTCGCTTTTGGTGACCCGTACGGGATTCGAACCCATATTACCGCCGTGAAAGGGCGGTGTCTTAACCCTTTGACCAACGGGCCGTGTGGTAGCGGTAATCTGATTCGAACAGATGACAGGCCGGGTATGAACCGGGTGCTCTACCAGCTGAGCTATACCGCCACGTAACTGCGTCAACACGCATGAGATATTATAGGAGGAAAAAGGATTTTTGTCAATCTATTTTTTCCCCGCTTTCCCTGAAAAAATACCCACATTTCCGGGCATACTCTGCCTGGTGATGAAATATGAAGGAATTCAATCTTTTCCTGCGCGGCGTCTTCGGCGGCTCCCTGTACTGCTTGACCGAGCTTCTCTGGCGCCGGTACACCCACGTCTCCATGTTTCTGGTCGGCGGCCTCTGCTTTTTGCTGCTCGCAGAGCTCGGACGGCTGCCCCGCCCCTTCTTCGTCCGCGCGCTTCTGGGCGCGGCGGCGGTGACGGGGGTGGAGTTTGTCTCCGGCTGCGTGCTGAATCTGCTGCTCCGCCTGAATGTATGGGACTACAGCACGCTGCCCCTCAACCTGCTGGGGCAGGTCTGCCTGCTCTACGCGCTGCTCTGGATTCCACTCTGCGCCGCCGGCATTCTCTTCAATCAGGGGCTGGACCGGCTTCAGGCACAGCTTCCGCCGCTGCGCCGTCCCGGTGAAGCCCGGTGATCCGGACGCGGCGCAGCACATTGTGCAGCGGCGGGCCCGGCAGATAGACCAGTACAGAATTGGGCGCATGACCGGTGGAGTATTCCCCGTCCTGCTGCTCAAACAGAACCTCCTGCTCCGTGCCGATCATGCCGCGCCGGTAGGTCTCGGAGAGTGCCTCAGCCACGGCAACCGCTTCCCGGGACCGCTGCTCCTTGACCGCGTTGCCGTGCTGATCCGGCAGCTTCGCCGCCGGTGTTCCGGTGCGGCGCGAATAGGGAAACACATGGACCGCCGCCAGGCCGCAGTCCTGAATAAAGTCCAGCGATTCCCGGAACTCCTCCTCCGTCTCGCCTGGGAAGGCCACGATCAAGTCCGTGGTCACGGCGCAGCCGGGGAAATACGCCCGCAGCCGCCGCACGCTCTCGCGATATCGGGCCGTGTCGTACCGCCTGCACATCCGCCGCAGCACCGCGTCGCTGCCGCTTTGCAGGCTCAGGTGGAACTGTGGGCAGAGGTTTTCCATCCCGGAAAGGCGACGGCAGAAGTCCTCCGTCACCGTCCTCGGCTCCAGCGAGCCGAGCCGAACCCGCATCGCCGGTGCCGCGCGGCAAACCGCCTCCAGCAGGTCCGTCAGCGTCGGCTCGCCTGGCAGGTCGCGGCCCCAGGAGGAAATCTCAATGCCGGTGACCACCAGTTCCAGGTAGCCCGCACCCGCGAGCGTCCCGGCCTGCCGAACCGCGTCCTCCACCGGCAGAGACCGAACCGGGCCACGGGCGTAGGGGATGATGCAATAGGCACAGAAGTTGTCGCAGCCGTCTTCGACCTTCAGCATGGCCCTGGTCCGTTCGGGCAGACCGCCCGGAGGCAAAATTTCAAACTGATACCGCCGCCGTGCCTCGTCTACCGAGCGCAGGCGGATTTTTTCGCGGGCGGCGCGCTCCATGTCGTGCAAGAACTGCTCCCGGTTGCCGGAGCCGCCGATCACGTCCACATCTAATTGCTCCACCTCGCCGGGGCTGACCTGCGCGTAGCAGCCGCAGACGCCGATCACCGCCGCCGGGTTCCGCTTCCGCGCCCGCCGCACCATGTTCCGCGACTTCTTATCCCCCACCGCCGTGACGGTGCAGGTGTTGACGATATAGCAATCGCAGCGCTCTTCAAAATCGCCCAGCGAGTGGCCCCACTGCCGCAAAAGCTGCTCCATCGCCTGGGTCTCGTACTGGTTGACCTTACAGCCAAGGGTAAAGAAAGCAAATTTCATGTAATAATCACCAAAACCCGTTAACAAAAAATAAACATTTTGTCCCAACTCACAGTTGCAAAATCGGAAAGCCGCAACGTATAATCATACAAAAGGAACAAACTTCGGCCTGTCACAGCAGCAGCCCCGAAGCGGCGCTGCCTCGCGACTCATTATACCGGAATTCCTTCAAGTTGTACAGATGTTCGGAGGATTTTATGAGGGAACTGCAGGTTATCTTTCATTCGCCCCGCGAAGTCGCACGGTTTGTGCAGCTCGCATCCACGCTGCCCGGCGAGATTCTTGTGACCCAGGACAACCGCATGGTCAACGGCAAGGACCTTCTCGGGATGTTCAGCCTGGACCTACGGCAGCAAATCTGCGTCGATTATTCGGGTGACGACGCCATGTCTGAGGATTTTCTCAGCGGTATTTCCTGTTATCTCGCCTGACACAGAATTATAAACATACGTTGTTTGCGCTCTGCCTTGCGGTAGAGCGCCTTTTTTATGCACCAAAATGCATAAATATTCGACAAAATTCGCAACCGGCATATCCCCGCGCCGTCCGGCATAGGCTTGTACTGCAACATTGCATGGAAAGGATGGTCCCCAATGGCAAACCGTATGTTCTGCGCCGCGCTTCTGGCGGCAGTTCTGGTGTTCGGCACGGTATCGGCGGCCGCGGCGGACGCCGCGCAAGACACGGAGGCGGCAACGCCCACGGAGGAGATCACGGCGGTCTCCGAGGAGACGGCGGAGGCGGCGGCCGTCGACCCCAATGCGGCGCTGAATCTGACCGCGCCCTCGGCAATTTTGATCGAACAATCCACCGGCACGGTGCTCTATGAGAAGAACGCCCACGAACGTCTCGCGCCGGCCAGCGTCACCAAGATCATGACGCTGCTGCTGGTCATGGAGGCCCTGGATGAAGGCCGTATCACCTGGGACGACCAGGTTACGACCTCGGAGACCGCCGCGGCCAAGGGCGGCAGCCAGGTCTATCTGGAGGTTGGGGAGCAGATGCCGATTACGGACATGATTAAGTCGGTCTGCGTTTCCTCGGCCAACGACTGCGCCACAGCGCTGGCGGAGCATGTGGCCGGCAGCGAGGAGGCTTTTGTGGCCATGATGAACAGCCGGGCGGCGGAGCTCGGCATGACCGACACCCACTTTGTCAATTGTACCGGTCTCGACGACGACGACGACGCGAAGGAACATCTGACCTCTGCCTACGACATTGCCATCATGTCGCGGGAGCTTCTGAAGCATGACCGGATCCGCGAATTTACGACGATCTGGATGGATTCGGTCCGCGACGGCAAGTTTGGCCTCTCCAACACCAACAAGTTGGTGCGGTTTTATCAGGGTACCACCGGCCTGAAAACCGGTTTCACCTCCTCGGCGGGCTATTGCCTCTCGGCCTCGGCCGAACGCGATGGCGTGGAGTATATTGCGGTTGCGCTCCACTGCGACACCTCCGACCACCGCAACAGCGATTGCAAGGCCATGCTGGACTTTGCCTTTGCCAACTACGCGCTGGTGACGCCCGAGCCGGAGGAGGCGCTGGCCGCCGTGCCGGTGAAGCTGGGAACGGCAGAGACGGTGACGCCGGTCATGGAAAACACGGACAATTTGCTGGTTGGAAAGAGCGAGGCGGCGGCAGTCACAAAGACGCTGGAGCTTTCCGCCGAGGTGGAAGCGCCCGTGGAGCAGGGGCAGCGGCTGGGAACCGTAACAGTGAAATCCGGGGATACGGTGCTGTCCGAGATTCCCGTGGTGGCGGCGGAGGCCGTGGCACGGCTGACCTGGTGGGACGCCGCCATGCGCATTTTCGGCAAGGCTTGCTTCTCCTGAGCACGGCAGGCCGCGTACGGCAATTGCGCAAGGACAGATTTTTAACACTTGCCGATGATCCGGACGATCCTGTTCTGAACTGAAATTGAAGCGGCTGCATTGTGTTTTGTGGGATCCTTTGGTATAATAACGAAAAAAGGAGGCGTTCCCATGCTCAATATGGACGTATCAAACCTTTGGAACGGAATCGCGCTGCCGGACCTGCTGAGCTGGGAACGGCAGACCGCCAATGCCCAGCGGCGGCTGCAAGACGGTTTGCAGGAGCGGTTTTCCGACTGGATGTGGCAGAAGGAGACGGTCCCGGTCGGGGAACTGGACCGGATCCGCGCGGCGGCCCGGAGAATCCGCGGCTGTGCCGACACGCTGGTCGTGGTCGGCGCAGACGAAGCCATTCTGGGAATTCGCGGCATCCTGGAGCTGCTGCGCGGCGAGCTTCACAACCAGAGTCCCGTCAAGCCGCAGATCTACTTCACCGGCGGCGACCTTTCCTCCCGGGACTTTCGGCAGCTCCTGAGTCTGCTGGACGAGCGGGATTTCTGCGTGAATTTCATCACCTACGCCGGGACCACGATGGAATCCGCGCTGGCTTACCGGGCGCTCAAATGGAAGCTGACGGAGCGCTACGGCGAGAGCGGTGCGCAGGCGCGGATTTTTGTCACCACCGAACAGGAGGAGGGACGGCTCTTCCATCGCATGGAGGAGCAGGGGATTACGGTGTTTGACACGCCGCGGCAAGTCTGCGGGCGGTTCTCCGTACTCTCCGCCGTCGGGCTGCTGCCGCTTTGCGTGGCGGGCCTCGACCCCGCGGAGCTGCTGGAGGGCGCGTCGGAGCTGAGTCCGCAGCTCCGGCTGAGTTCCTTTGAGAATCCCGCCTGGCTCTACTGCGCCGGGCGGCGACTGCTCTGGGATAAAGGCCGGTCCGTGGAACTGCTGGCGGGCTGTGAAAACCGTATGACCGCCTTCGGCGACTGGTGGCGACACCTTTTCGCCGACTATCCCGGCCCCATGACCGTCTCCGCGGTTTATCCCAGGGACGCCCGGCTGGCCGATGGGCGACAGGACGTCTTTGAAACCTACCTCTGCTTCGCGCCGCCGGAGGACCCGGTGCCCGTGGAATCCCAATGGGACGACACCGACTCGCTCGGCTGGCTGGAGGGCCGCTCGCTGGCCGACGTGGAGGACGCGGCGCTGCAGGGACTGCTGGAGGACCACCTTGACCGCGGTGTTCCTGCGTTTCAGCTGCTCTGCGGCGATCTGGACGCCCAACTGGCCGGCGAGCTGCTGCATTTCTTCGAATTCTCCGCTGCTCTTTTCGCCACGCTGGTGGGAGAGGACCCGTTCGGCGCACGGAAAGCGCCAAAATACCGGAGAAATATGCTTCGCAATCTGGGTGCGCCGGGAAATTGTTAGTTTCTTCCTGGAATTCTCGAAGTGGCGGTTGAAAAGTTCACAATTTTCGGATACTATAGAAGTACCATAAGAGAATACTAGGTCTCTGTACAAGGAGGATACTACCGAGATGGTGAAGGTAATTTTAGGAGCCAAGGGCTCCGGCAACACGAAGGATCTGATTAAGGCAGTCGTAGAGGCCGCCAAGCAGGAAAATGGAAGCCTGGTCTGCATTGAAAAAGGAAACGACCTGACCTACGATCTGGATTATCACGTCCGTCTGATCGACTCGCGCGACTACGGCATCGATGGCTTCACGTTTCTAAAGGGGTTTCTATCCGGTCTGCATGGCGGTAATTTTGATGTTTCCCATATTTTTATCGACAGCCTCTACAAGGTTGCCGACGACACCGATGCCGAATCGACGACCACGTTCCTTGACTGGTGCGCCCAGTTTGGCGAGCGCTACAATGTCAGCTTCACAATTTCCGTTACCGGTGACCCGGCCTCCGCGGCCTACGGCATCAGGAAGTATTGCTGACGGGGTTTTGCCATGAAAATCCAGGAATCCGCAGAAAACTATCTGGAGGCTGTGCTGGTGCTGCGGCGGCAGGGCGGGGAGATTCGGGCCGTCGATGTGGCGGGATATCTGGGCTTCGCACGGCCGACGGTCAGCGTCATGCTGCACGGTCTTGAGGACGGCGGATACCTGCGCATCGCGGAAAACAATCACATCACGCTGACCAAAGAGGGCGAGGAAATCGCGAGGCATATCTATGAGCGCCATGTTGTCATCGCGGAGCTGCTGCAGCGGCTTGGTGTCAGTGAAGAGACAGCCTGCGCCGACTCCTGCCGCATTGAGCACGATCTCAGCCCGGAATCCTTCGCATGTATCCGAGCCTTTTATGACAAATTGAATCAGCGATAGAAACAGGGCCAACCGCAAAATGTTTGCGGTTGGCCCTGTTTCCTATGGAATCCGTCTTTTCTCCGCACAGACAGGAGACAAATTCATTAAAAAAAGAGGAGTCTCGTTTTGGTCGCGCGAAGTGCGCCGGATTTTGATTTGACGGGTTTTGTGTTTCCCGTCAGCGCGGAAAAGCGGGATTACAGCAGGAAAATCCGTTTTCTGCCGCGGTAGGTGCGAACCTCGCCGATCCGCTGGGCGGACGGGACTGCCGCCTTCAGCGCCGCAAAGAGCGCCCCCGCGTCGTCCGGGTCCACGGCCATCAGCAGTCCCCCGGAAGTCTGGGGGTCGTACAGCACGTCCTGCCGCGGCAGCGGCACCGCGCCCGCGTCCACCTCCGCCTCGGCAAAGGAACGGTTCCGGTACATCCCGGCGGGCAATATGCCCATGTTTGCCAACTCCACTGCCTCCGGGAGGAAGTCAATTTCGTCCGTGCGCAACACCAGCTCCACGTCGGAGCCCTGCGCCATCTCGCAGGCGTGGCCCAGCAGGGCGAAACCGGTCACGTCCGTGCAGGCGTGGACCCGGTAGCGGACCATCGCATCGCGGGCCGCGCGGTTCAGCGTCGCCATCAGCCGCAGCATTTCGCTTAGTCCCGCCGGGGACAGCATGCCCGCCTTCTCGGCTGTGGAGAGGATGCCGAGGCCCAGCGGTTTCGTGTACAGCAGCACGTCCCCCGGCCGCGCGCCGGAATTGGTCAGAATCCGCCCGGGATGCACAAACCCGGTGACCGCCAGACCATATTTTGGCTCGTCGTCATAGATGGAATGGCCGCCGACGATGATTGCCCCGGCCTCGTAGACCTTGTCATAGCCGCCGCGCAAAATCTGGTGAACCGTCTCCCGGTCCATACTTTCCGGCACGCACATGATGTTGAGCGCCAGCCGCGGCTCGCCGCCCATGGCGTAGACATCGGACAGGGCGTTGGCGGCGGCGATCTGCCCGAAAAGATAGGGATCATCGGCAATCGGCGGGAAAAAGTCCAGGGTCTGGACCAGCGCCAATTCGTCGGAAATGCGGTAGACCGCCGCGTCGTCGGCCTTGTCGAAGCCCACCAGCAGATTGGGGTCCTCCCGCACCGGCAGATCGCCCAGAAGCTGCCGCAGCATGCCGGCGCCCACCTTTGCGCCGCAGCCGGCGCATTTTGCCAGCTTCGTCAGCTTGATTGATTCCTCCATGATTACCCCTCCTCCTTCTTCAGCGCGCCGGTCAGGCGCAGCACAGCTTCCAGCACACCGCCTCCCACGGCCAGTGCCTTGTCCGAGGCACAGTAGCAGTGGGCCTTTTCACATCGGGGGTCCACGTCTCCGGCCTTCATGCCGCGAAATACGCTCGTCCCGTCCGGCAGAATGCCGCGCAGCACGCCGGTAATCTGGCAGATCATGGGCTGCCCGTCGACCTCTCCGGCCACATCGCCTGCCTGCACCTCGTCGCCGATCTCCCGCAGGCGGCGGAACTCGCCGTCCGCGGGTGCGCGCAGCACCCGCTCTCCGGCAAAACCGCCGATCAGTCCCGGCACCGCCGTGTTGGGCTGGGCGCTGCCCTCATAGAGCGCGCGGCCCAGATAGTGGCCCCGCATGGTCTCCACCACGGCGTGGCAGTCCACGCCCGCTGTGAAGCCCGGCCCCACGCCAATGACCGCAGGCGCATCGGTGATCCGCGTGCCCAGATTTTTCTTGGCCAGAATCGCGTCCACCAGCGCGTCGGGCCGAAGCGCCGCCCGACAGGCCGCCTCCGGGTCCGCCAGCACGGCGATTTCCCCGCGCCGGATGATCGAACGCGCCTCCGCCGGGGAACCGGCCCGCCGCGCGGTCACGTCCTCCACCCGATAGCTTCCAAACAAAATTGCCTGTGAAAAGCAGACCGTCCGCCGGATCGCCGTCGGCTTCGGCAGGTCGGTCATCACAATCCCGCACCCGGACCGGTACAGCCGCAGCGCGACGCCGGAGGCGATATCCCCCGCTCCCCGAATCAATACCAGCATGAAAATTCACCCTTCCAAAGACTTCCAATGACAACCGGCGTCCGCAGCAGCGCGGCCAGCGCCGCCGCTTCCTCCCGCCGCCCTTCCGCTTGATTCAGCAGGATCACATCCGCCAGCGCCTCCCGGTTCAGGACCGCCGCGACACGCTCCGCCGTCGCGGCGTCCCGCTCTGCCGCGCCGCAGAGGGCGGCGAAGCGCGCTGGACGGTGGCAAACCTCCGCGATGGGCCGCCCCAGCCCCGACAGCCCCACCACCAGCACCGTTCGGCCCGCTCCCGGCGGAATGACCGGCTCCCAGTCCTCGTGGGCCTTCAACGGCAACCCGTGGGAACCGTCGGCCTCTGCCAGCACGAAGTCCGCCAGGCCCGTCAGCTCGTAGGGTAGGGCGGACAGCTTCCCGGTTTTCGGATCCGGCATCCCCGCGCAGACCACCCGTGCCCGCAAAAGGGCCGTGCGCAGTGTCTCCCGGTCCGGCGACTCCAGCAGCGGAACGCCGTCGAAGGGGAAGATGTGCGTCGTCGTGGTCAACAGCACCGTGCCCGGCAGTTCCTTCGCCAGTTCCCGCAACAGCGACGTTTTCCCGCCGCTGCCGATGACGGCGGTGACGCCGGGCCGGATCTCCAGATATGCCGCAAGTCCCATGACGCTCCCCCCGTGCTCTTTTTTCCAGAATAACACGCCTCGGGCGAAAATGCAACAAACGCTTCCCCCCCTTGCGCGGAGCCGCAACCGATGATACAATGTGGAAGAAACGGGGGAGATGCCATGATACTGCATGAAAAACTGACCATTCGCCTTTTTAAGGATGAAAAATGCTTCGGCCCCGGCATGGCGGAGCTGTTGGAGCGGGTGCAGGAGTATCATTCCCTGCGGGCCGCCGCCATTTCCATGGGGATGGCCTATTCCAAAGCCTGGACCATGATGAAAAACGCGGAAGCGCAGCTGGGTTTTTCGCTGCTTCGCCGGGTCACCGGCGGCGTGGGCGGCGGCGGAGCGACTCTGACGGCAGAGGCAGAGCGGCTGCTCTCGCTGTATCGGACCTATCAGGAGGAGGTCGGCGCATTCGCGCGGGATCGCTTCCAAACTCTGTTTGCCGAATTGCTCTGACAGGGACTGCGGCTTTCACACTTGTATCTCTCATACTGGAATTCATAAAATACGAGGAATCCCGTTTTACTCGCACGAGGCGCCCCCGATTTTGCATGAGATGCGTTTTGCGTCTGAAATTACCTGTTCAATCGCTGAAAAGCAGGCATAAATTACAGTTCGACCATAGGCGCGCCAAAAAACGAACTGTCCCGGCAGTCTCGTTTCGCGGCGCACCTTTTTTGCGTTTCAACTTGCGTGCTCGTTCCATTGGCACCGCGCCATGTCCACCCGCCCGTCCGGCAGGAAGGCGACGCCCTCCCCCTCCAGCAACGCGCGGCGCAGCGCGGCGAATTCCCCGCCGGCAACGCTCCCGTCCGCCATAACCACACGCTGCCAGGGAAGCCCGTCCGGGCAGCGGCGCATGGCCCAGCCGACCTGCCGCGCCGCCCGCGGCGCCCCCAGCATCCAGGCAATCTGCCCATAGGACACCACCTTGCCAGGCGGAATCCGCGCCACGGCCTGATAGACGCATTCAAAAAACGAGTGTTCCATCTGATCGCCCCCGCATCTGCCGCGCTCTGCGCGGCCTGGCTTCCTTATAGCCGCCAACTGCATGATTGTCAAGTTTCCCAGAGCCGTCGGGCTGGGATATTGGCAAAGCAAAGGAAGAATCTTGTCTGTTTTATACAAATAAAAAATTCAAATTGACAATTTGACTGTCAAAATATATAATGTTTTAAAAGAGAATGCAGTGTTCGTCACGGGGCATACCGCCGGCGCGGACCGATTTTTAGAAAGGAGACGGTTTTATGATTATCACGATCAGCAGGCAGTTCGGCAGCGGGGGCAGCGAAATCGGTCGAAAAGTCGCGGATCAGCTCGGAATTCCTTACTATGATAAGAATATCATCGACCATGTGGCGGATAAACTGGGCTTCAGCCCCCAGTATGTGCAGCAGGTGGAAGAAAAGCCAACGGGAAGTTTTCTGTTCTCCATGGCCATGTACTCCTACGCGACAGCCGTGACCGACGGTCTCGTTCCGGCGGAGCTTCGGGTCACCGCCGCGCAGACGGAATTCATTCTCGAAAAGGCGAGCGAGGGGCCCGGCGTGTTCGTCGGCCGCTGCTCCGACTACATTCTGAAGGAACGCCGTGATGTGCTGAACGTCTTTGTCTACGCAGACATGGCGGTTCGGATTGAAGCGGTCAAGGAGCGCTACAACCTCTCCGAAAAAGAGGCCCTTCGGAACATCCAGCAGACGGATAAACGCCGTGCCCTGTATTACAACACCAATACGCAGCACCGCTGGGGTGCGAAGGAGAGCTATCATCTGATGATCGACTGCGGAACCTTTGGCGTCGATGGCGCCGTGGCCGCCATTGAGTACTGCGGCAAGCTGCTGGAGAAGCAGCGGGCAAAGTAACCCCGCCGCGAAAAGGAGATTTTTATGAATGTATTGCTCTTAAACGGCAGCGCCCGCCGCAACGGCAACACCGAACAGATGCTGGAGGCCGCTGCCGCCGTCCTGCGCCAATGCGGCGTGGAAACGGAAATTTTGCAGCTCGGCGGCGAAGCGCTCCGGGACTGCATCGGCTGTAACGGCTGCCGGAATACCCACCACTGCGTGTTCGACGGCGATGGCGTCAATGCCCTGCTCGACCAGGCAAAACTGGCCGACGGCTTCATTTTCGGCACGCCGGTCTACTATGCCCATCCGTCCGGGAGGATCCTTTCCCTGCTGGACCGGGCGTTTTATGCCGGATCCGACGCCTTTCGGCATAAGCCCGGCGCGGCGGTCGCGGTGGCGCGGCGAGCCGGTACCACCGCTTCCTTGGACGTGCTGAACAAGTATTTCACCATCGCCGAAATGCCGGTGGTCTCCTCCTCCTATTGGAACGTCGGCCACGGCGCGCGTCCCGGCGAAGTGGACGCAGACGGCGAAGGCCTGCAGACCATGCGGAACCTTGGCCGCAACATGGCCTGGCTGCTGCACTGTATCGAAGCCGGCAGGCAGGCTGGAATCCGGCCGCCTGAAAACGAGTACGGTACCATGACCAATTTCATTCGCTGACGGCAACCTCCATGTGCCGCCGTTCCAAAGCCTGCGTTGCTTTGGGACGGCGGCGCTCTGTCTGTGGGCGGCTCAATCTGCGCGGCCTTCCTCCCCACAAAACGCGCGGCGCAGCGCAGCGATCCTGGCCCGCACGCTCTCCTTCACGATTTCGCTGCCCGCCACGATGTCGTAACCGTGGATGGTGCCTGTCGTCTCCCGCAGCGTCACCCGTCCGCCCGCCTTCCGCAGCCGGTCGGCATAGTTCAGGCCTTCGTCATGGAGGCAGTCAAACTCTGCCGTCTCCACATAGGCGGCCGGGATTTGGCGCGGCAGAGCCGCCTGCATGGGCGAGGCCGCATGCCGCGCCGCCAGGTCCGCGTCTCCCAGATACATGTTCCACATCCGCGCGTTCTGCACGGCGTTCCACAGCGGCGTATCCGGAAAGCGCGCCATGGAGTCCGTTTTCATCTCCGCGTCGGTCACCGGATAAATCAGCATCTGCATGCAGGGCAGGGGCAGGTCCGCCCGGTCCGCCATGCCGCCGAGCAGGGCTGCCAGCGCGCCGCCTGCGCTGTCGCCGCCCACCGCAATGCCCTTTTCGTCCACAGGCGGCGCCTCTGCGCCGCGGAGCAGCCACCGGTAGACAGCAAAACAGTCCTCCTGCGCCGCCGGCCAGGGATGACGCGGCAGCAGATGATAGTCCGGCAGTACCACCCGGCAGCCCGCCCCCAGGGCGTAGCGGCAAACCAGCTTCTTCTGGTATCTCGCGGCCCGAAACCCGAAGCCGCCGCCATGGAGGTACAGCAGGCAGGGCGGCTGTTCTCCGCAGCCGGACGGAGTCAGCACCGAAACCGTCACCGGCAGACCCCGGTAGCCCGGGATGCGGGATCTCCGAACAGAAATTCCGTTCGGCAGCGGCGTCAGGCGCAGCAAAAGGCGCTGCACCGGCGACGACAGCCGCAGCACGGCCGCCGTGAACGGCAGGCAGACCCGGCAGAAGCGGAAATCCGCGTGAATGCCATATGGTTTCATGACGAATTCCTCCCGTTCCGCACAACCGCCGCACCTGGACGGTTTTTCGTTTTCAAACAATTCTTTCTTCATTTTACTCAATTTCTTTGCAAAAAACAAGCAACCGGCTTGGAATCCGGCGGCGGAATCTTGTGCTTTTGCCGAATGGCATAACCGGAGCAGCAGAAATCGGAAGAAAGAGGGAGAATCCCCAGATGCCCGCCCGATTCACGCGGCGCTTCATCCCTGTGCCGCCGCGGCCGCGCTGATGGAACAGCCGGCCCTTCCGGCGCAGGCTCCGACGGAGCACCGGCAGCGCGTTTTGCCGGGCGGCGATGTGCCGCCGATTCCGGCAGGTCTCCGCCCGGTCCGATGGGCTCCTCTCACACCCGGCGGGTTTGCGTTGCATTTTCTTGCGAAAAGCACTATAATGATCCCAGAGAAGCGGCGGAGGTAACCTATGCAGGACTATTTTCACATTCAGATGGACAAAAGCCAAATTGACGGAATCAGCGCGCTCGGCCTGGCGCACATCGGCGACGGCGTTTTCGAGCTGCTGGTGCGCGGCTGGCTCTGCACCTCCGGCAAGGCCACCTCGGGGAACCTGCACAGGGCCACCGTGAGCTATGTCGCCGCGCCCGCACAGGCCCGGCGGATGGAGCGGATGCTGCCGCTTCTGCGCGAAGAGGAGGCCACCATCTACCGGCGCGGCCGCAACGCGCACGTCCACGCTGTGCCGAAAAACGCCACTGCCGCCGAGTATTCCAGGGCCACCGGTCTCGAATGCCTTTTCGGCGCGCTCTACCTTTCCGGCCAAACTGCCCGCGTAAACGAGCTGTTTTGCCTGACCATGGAGGATCACGATGCCCTTTGACGCCATGTTTCTCTCCGCGATGACGCAGGAGCTCTCCGCCGCCGCCGGTGCCCGGATCGACCGGGTCCAGCAGCCCTCCCGGGATGCCGTTCTGCTCTCCCTCCGCTCCCGGGACGCGAACCGGAAGCTGCTGATTTCCACAAATCCCAACCACCCCCGCGTCCAGTTCACGGCGCTTTCCTTTGAAAACCCGGCGCAGCCGCCCATGTTCTGTATGCTGCTGCGCAAGCACCTGGTGGGTGCGCGGATCGTCTCTTTCGTCCAGACGCCGATGGAGCGGGTGCTGGACGTCACGCTGGACTGCCTCGATGAGCTGGGCAATCCGGCGCGGAAGCATCTGCTGCTGGAGCTGATGGGCCGGACCTCCAACTTGATTCTGACCGGCCCGGACAACCGCATTCTCGACTGCCTCCGCCGGGTGGATCTGGAGATGTCCGACCGGCGGCAGGTCCTGCCCGGCCTCTTCTACCGCGAGCCGCCCCCCCAGGACAAGCAGGACCCGCTCTCCCTTTCCGCCGGGGCGCTTGCCGCGCTGCTGGAGGCCGTCGACGTTCCCACGCGGCTGGACAAATTTCTGCTGGACCGCTTGGGTGGGCTGTCGCCGCTGCTCTGCCGGGAGCTGGCCTTCCGTGCCGGCGGCGAAACCGACCGCGACATTCTGTCGCTGCCGGACCGGCGGCAGGCCGCCGAAACAATCGTTGGCCTTCTGCAAAACCGCTTGCCCTATCGCCCGGTGCTGCTGCGCCGGGACGGCCTGCCGACGGAATTCTCCTGCTTGGAGATTCTCCAATACGGCGACTTTTTGACCGCCGAAGCGCCGCCCACCTTCTCCGCCCTGCTGGACGAATTCTACGGCGGTCGGGAACGGGAGGAGCGCAAACGGCAGCGTACGGCGCAGCTTCACAAGCTGATCGCCACGAACCGGGACCGGACCGCCCGCAAACTGGAGCTGCAAAAAAAAGAGCTCTCCGAATCAAAGGACCGGGAGCAGCTCCGGCGCTGCGGCGACCTCATCTTCGCCAACCTCTCCCGCATGACCAGGGGGCAAAACGTGCTCCTGACGGAGGACTTTTACGACCCGGACCTGAAGGAGATTCGGATTTCGCTGTCTCCCCAGCTTTCGCCGCAGCAGAATGCCGCCAAATACTACAAGGACTACGCCCGCGCCAAAAACGCCGAGAAGATTCTGACGGAGCAGATCGGCAAGGGCGAACAGACGCTGCAATACCTGCAGAGTGTGCTGGAGGAGCTGACCCGGGCGGAGAGCGAGCAGGACCTCGCTGAAATTCGCGCCGAGCTGCAGGAGCAGGGCTATTTGCGGCCGGACGGCAAGAAAAAAGAGAGGAAGCAGCCGTCGGCTCGGCCGCTGGAATTTCTCTCCACCGGCGGCTATCCCCTTCTGGTGGGCCGAAATAACCGGCAAAACGACGTGCTGACGCTAAAAACCGCGGGGAAGTCCGACCTCTGGCTGCACGCGCAGAAAATTCATGGCTCCCACGTCATCATTGTCTGCCATGGGGCCTCCCCCGACGACCAGACGATGACGGAGGCCGCCCAGCTGGCAGCGCTCTTTTCGCAGGCCGGGCAGAGCCAGAATGTACCCGTGGACTGCACCGAGGCGCGCAATGTGAAAAAGCCCATCGGCAGTCCGCCGGGCATGGTGATCTACGACCGCGCGCGGACGCTCTACGTCACGCCGGATGCGGCGCTGCCTGAGCGGCTGCAAGACAACAAATAAAGCCCCGCCGCATACCATATGTCAGTGGGAAAGCTGTCGCTTCCTGCTGACATATTTCGAATGGGAGGGGTTTATAATGGCGTGTTGTTTTGGCTGCAAAATGCCCATCTGCTTGCCAACGTTCCTGACAAACTGCTGCTGTTGCAATCCGGTGAACACCGCATGTTCCAATCCGGTAATCGCTGCATTGGTCAACTGCTGTAACGGCGGTGGCTGCGGCTGCTGTGGCGGCTGCGGCGGCAGTGACGACTGCGGCCACTGCGGTGGCTGCGGCGGCAGTGACGACTGCGGCCACTGCGGCGGCTGCGGCGGCAGTGACGACTGCGGCCACTGCGGCGGCTGCGGCGGCTGCGGCGGCTGCGGCGGCTGCGGCGGCTGCGGCAATTGCAGATGTCGGCGTAACTGCTGCTGTCAGCAGAGCTGACATGACGTATGCCGGCCCCCCGGCCGGCATACATAAATCACCCTTCCCGGGCGGCGCTGTCCATG
>JAYFPO010000018.1:0-43980 GCA_034927685.1 Oscillospiraceae bacterium
GGAATTTTTCCAAATTTTTTCTTCTTTGCTGCGGCTCTGGCCCGGACCACCGGTGCCCTGCAAAAAGGCGCGCCGCAAAATTCGCTTTTTGCGGCGCGCCTTTTTGGCGTCTAAACAGGAACTGAACCAGAAGCATATAGGCGGCCGTTCCCGCCAGGATGGAAAGCAGCGTATTGTGCTTCCACCGGTGCAGGAGCCAAACGACCAGAATGGCGGCGGCCTCCGGGATTCCGTGCGAGCCGCCGGACAGGGAGACATGACGCAGGCAATACACGACCAGCATCCCCATGATCGCATTGGGAAGCACGCTCCCCAGATATAGCACCGCCCGCGGCGTCTTTTTCTGAAACAGCAGGAACGGCAGGAAGCGAATTGCCGCGGTCACGGCGGCAATCACCGCAACCAGCAGGAGCGCGTGGCGATTATCCGGCATGGGTTCCCTCCTCCGGCAGCCAGTTGTGTTCCAGGAACATGGCCAGCGTGATTCCAAGCATCGCCGGAATCAAAAAGTCGTCCGGGCCAAATGTCAGCAGGCAGAGAAGCGAAACCGTAACGCCGGTCAGCGCGGGGAGATGGGTTTTCGCCTTCTCCCACTGATCGAGAAAGATCACGACAAACAGCGCCGTCATGGCAAAGTCCATACCGCCTGTGTTGAACGTGACCGCGCTTCCCAAAATTCCGCCCGCGAGGCTCCCCAGTACCCAATAGCACTGGTTCAGCAGCGACACAAACAGGTAGTATTTGCTCTTCTCGACGCCCGCCGGAAGCTCCGGCGAACAGACCAGAGAAAAGGTTTCGTCCGTCAGCGAAAAAATGAGGTATGGTTTTTTCGCCCCGGTACCCCGGTACCGGGGCAGCATCGTGATTCCGTAAAACAGATGGCGCAGATTGATCATCAGCGTCATCAGGGCCGCCGCGATCAGAGAGGCGCCGCCGGCCAGCAGATCAATGGCGACATACTGCATCGAGCCCGCATAGACGGCCACACTCATCAGGAGCGCCCACGGCCAGCCGTAGCCCTTGCTCTGCAGCAGCACGCCGAACCCGGCCCCGAGCACCAGATAGCCCGCCATAACCGGCAGGGATGCCCGAAAAGAGTATCGGATCGTCGATGCGACTCGCGTTTCTTTTCCCATGTTCGACCGTTCTCCTTCCTCCGCCGCGCGGAAACGCCCCGGACAGCAGCTGCTGTCCAGGGCGTGCCATACGCTGGGTGATCTTATACTCTCTCCTTGACCTTGGCGGATCTGCCGAGGCGGTTGCGCAGGTAATAGAGCTTCGCCTTGCGGATCTTGCCGCGGCGGACGGTCTCCACCTTGACAATGTTGGGAGAGTGGATGGGGAACACCTTTTCGCAGCCGACGCCGTAGGAAATGCGGCGGACAGTAAAGGATTCCTCGATGCCGCCATGCTTTTTGGCGATCACGGTGCCCTCAAACGCCTGGACTCTTTCGCGGGTACCTTCTTTGATTTTGACATGAACGCGAACTGTGTCGCCGACATTAACGACGGGCAGCTCTTCCTTCATGTACTGGCTGGTCAAAGCCTTTACGAGATCCATAATTATTCTCCTTCCAAATGATAGATGTTCATAACCCGGATTGCCGCTGTACCGCAGTACCGGCTGGGCAGAGGACCATCCATTTCACAGACTAAAAAATATTACCACAGAAGCTCCTCAATTGCAAGTGGATTTTCTGTTTTTTGTTCTGTTTGCTCGAATTTCTGCAAATAACCTGGTTTTGCATTGGAATTACGGCACGCCTGTGATATACTGAGCCTGAAATCAGACAGTCAGGAGGAACGCACATGGAGCCAATCTATGTGACCGGGCACCGCAACCCGGATACGGATTCCATTGTATCCGCGATGGCCTACGCCGCCATGCGCAACGCCCTGGGCGACCGGGAGTACGTTGCGGCCAGGCTGGGTCATGTCAGCGACGAAACGCAGCTCGTTCTGGATCGTTTCGGCTTCGCGCCGCCGGTTCACATCACCACCATGCGGACGCAGATCAGCGACCTCGAATTCGACACCCCGCCCGCCATGAACATCGCTGTTACGGTCAACCGTGCCTGGACCGTTTTGCAGAATGACAAGCACATTTCCGCCATTCCCGTCGTAAACAACGACGGCACGCTGTATGGCACGCTCTCCGCCAGCGAGGTTGCCGCCTATGATATGCGCTCCATCGACAAGCCCTATGTGGACGATGTGCCGGTGTTTAACCTGCTCAGCGTGCTGGAAGGCAAGATTCTGAACGAGCCCGGCTACCTGGTGGACAAGGTTACCGGCGAAGTTACCATCGCGTTGCCGCAGATGCATCCGGGCCTGCTGTTTTCCCGAAAGGACTCCATCGTTCTTTGCGGCCAGCAGCCGGAAATGGTGAGGCGCGCCATTGAACTTGGCGTCAGCTGCGTCATTCTCTGCCAGGCAACTCTGGACGAGGAGCTGCGTACCGCGCCGACGGATACCTGCATCATTTCCACGCCCTTCGACGCCTATAAAGCCGCCCGTATGGTCTATCAGTCGGTCTCCGTTTCGCGGATTTGCCGGACGGAAGATCTGACGACGTTCCATCTGACCGATTATCTCGACGACGTTCAGGAAATCGTGCAGAAAAGCCGCAACCGCAGCTACCCCATCCTCGACGAGGCGGATCAGGTCGTCGGGACGCTCTCCCGGTTCCACTTGATCCGGCCGCGGCGCAAACGGGTCGTGCTGGTGGATCACAATGAATTCTCCCAGTCCGTTCCCGGTTTGGAGCAGGCGGAAATCCTCGGAATCATCGACCATCACCGCCTTGCGGATATCCAGACGAACAACCCGATCTACATGCGGAACGAACCGGTGGGCAGTACCGCAACCATCGTGGCGGAAATGTACCAGGAAAAAGGCCTGATGCCGGAGGAAAAGCTGGCGGGGCTGATCGCCGCCGCCATCGTGGCCGATACGGTCATTTTCCAGTCCCCCACCTGTACCCCGCGGGACCGGAGGATGGCGGAGCGTATGGCGCGGATTGCAAATATCTCTCTGGACGAGCTGGGGCAGTCGATCTTCGCCGCTTCCAACGCGCCGGACAAGCCGGTGGAGGACCTTTTCTTCACGGATTTCAAGGACTTTCACATTGCCGGGCATCACTTCGGCGTCGCGCAGATCACCTGCATCAACTCCGGGCGGATGCTGGAGCGCAAGCAGGAGTTTCTGGACCTCATGGCCCGCACCATGGAGGAACGCAGCTACAGCATGATGATCCTGATGCTGACGGACGTCTTGCTGGTCGGCACGCAGCTTGTCTACCTCGGCGACACGGACACGATCTCGCAGGCATTCAATGTCGAGCCAAAGAACAATACCATCTTTCTTCCGAAGGTGGTTTCCCGGAAAAAGCAGGTTATCCCCGCGTTGTCGGCCCTCTGGGGCTGACAGGATCCCGGCAGCCGCGTATCCGCGCGGCTGCCGGGAAACCCGGGAAACCCCCGGGAAAACCCCCGGGAAAAACAAAATTCGCTCTTGCAAAAAACGCGCTCATATGCTATGATAAGTAAGCTGAAAAATCCGGGTGTGGCGAAGTTTGGTATCGCGCTTGAATGGGGTTCAAGAGGCCGCTAGTTCGAATCTAGTCACTCGGACCAAAACAGGGTAAAACGAGAGTTTTTACCCTGTTTTTTAATGCAAAAAGTTGGGTCGTTATGTGCCGTTTTGTAGTCATTACTACGATATTACTACGGCGAAGCAGATGCAAATACCTTGATACTACACAAAAAAAGCGGCAGAGCCAATCAAGGCCCTGCCGCTTAAATAATACCCGCTCTGTATACTGCAAGCAGATCCAGCCGGCGGCGCTCTCGCACAAGCGGATTCTTTGCCGACGCACTTCGCGCAGGACCACAAGAAAGGGCCACGCCCTGGGAAACTCCTTGGCGTGGTCTTTTCCGCGTTTTGTCCTGCGTAAGTCACATAATTCCGAAATACTTTTCAAAGAACGCTTTCAGCCTGTCAATGACGCCCTGCTTTTTCTCGGCTCTGCCGCTGCCTCCGAATCTGGAGACCGGGGGCATGATTTTGTCGATGTCGGTTCCGGTTGTTTTGATTTCACCATCCCGGAATGCGTAATCGAGGAACCTGCGCGTCTCATCCGGTTTTAGCTTTTCCTCAGCAATGATGCGCGCAAGGTCATACTCACGATGCGCGGCAACATAATTGTGCCATTCGGACATGACATCGTCGATGTCATTGACGCCTGCGAGGAAGGTTGCAATCAGCTGCTTCTTGCTGCGGAGCTCTGGGCTGGCATCAATGGCCTTTTGGATGGTGATCAGCACTTCCTTATCCTCACAATTGGCATCATGGTACTTTTTCACCAGCATCAGAATGTAGTCGATGTTGATCTCGATCTGCCGGATCAGCTCGATCTCGAACACGATATCGTCCGTGATATCCTCTTTTTTGCCGGTCGGCTTACGGTTTTTCCATTCATCGCGCAAATCCTGATATCTGCCGAGGTAATCCTGCAAATCACGTTCGGTGATCAGTTCCCTGCCCTGGAACTCGTCAAAGGACTGGAGCAGATTCCGCATCCGCAGGATCGCGCCGAACAGGACAATGAACTCCCTCTGATTCTGCTCCCCGACGATCTGCGGCTCTGTCAGCGGGAACTTTTCAGCCAAATCCTCCATCATACCCGTATAACCGGGCATCTGCTTGCCGTCTGCGGATTCATAGCCGTCGTAGTAGTCCTGAAATCTCTTCAGCAGAACGACGCCGCCGGCGTTCGTATCGCCAAAGCGCGAAATGGCACTGTCCACACGCTTTTGGAGATTGCGGAAACACACGATATTGCCAAAGGTCTTGATGGGGTTGAGAATGCGGTTCGTCCGGCTGAATGCCTGAATCAGGCCGTGCATTTTGAGGTTTTTATCCACCCATAGGGTGTTCAGCGTGGTGGCGTCGAAGCCGGTGAGGAACATGTTGACCACGATGAGCAGGTCAAGCTCCTTGTTTTTCATGCGCAGGGACACGTCTTTATAGTAGTTCTGGAATTTGTCCCCATCGGTGGAGTAGTTCGTATGGAACATCGCGTTGTAGTCCCGAATCGCGGCATCCAGAAACTCGCGAGAGCTCTGGTCAAGGTTTGACGTATCCTCCGAATTTTCCTCGTCCAGAATGCCGTCCGTTTCTTCTTCGTTTGCTCCATAGCTGAAAATGGTGGCGATTCGCAGCCGCTTGGCCGGGTCTGCCGCCATCTGATCTTGGAACGCTTGGTAGTACAGCTTCGCCATCTGCACAGACGCCACGGCAAAGATGGAGTTGAATCCGCTGATGTGCCGGTCCCGCTTGATTTCCTCCACCGCGCCCCGGTCGGCAGACGCCACCTCCGCGATGTTGGTCAGAGAATGGAACAGGTAGGTCCGATCCCCACGGTAGGTTTTCTGGTCGAAATGGTCCAGAATGTACTTGGTCACCAGAGAAATTCTCTTCGGTGCCATCATCGCTTTTTCGCGGTCGATATCCCAAACCTGCTCATCCTCGAGATCCGGCTCCGCATCCATCGTCGTGATGAACTCCACGCGGAACGGCAGCACATTTTTATCGTTGATGGCGTCCACGATGGTATAGGTATGTAGCTCGTCGCCAAAGGTCTGCTTGGTGGTGAAAAACGCCGCGTTCTTGGCGCTCCCGGCGTTGACGGCGAAGATCGGCGTCCCGGTGAAGCCGAACAGGTGGTATTTTTTAAAATTCTTGACGATGGCCTTGTGCATGTCCCCGAATTGGCTGCGGTGGCACTCGTCAAAGATGATCACAACGTGCTTCGTGTAGACCGCATGGCCGGGGTTCTTCTTGATAAAGGTCGCCAGTTTCTGAATGGTGGTGATGATAATATGGGCGCTCGGATTTTCGAGCTGCCGTTTCAGAACCGTGGTGGAGGTGTTGCTGTTGGCCGCACCTTTTTCGAAGCGGTCATATTCCCGCATGGTCTGGTAGTCCAAATCCTTACGGTCGACCACAAACAGCACCTTGTCGATGTAGGGCAGCATGGACGCCAGCCTTGCCGTCTTGAAGGAAGTCAGCGTCTTGCCGGAGCCGGTGGTGTGCCAGATATAGCCGCCGCCCGCCACACTGCCGTATTTTTTATAGTTGTTAGCGATCTCGATGCGGTTCAGAATCCGCTCCGTGGCAGTGATCTGGTAGGGACGCATGACCATCAGCATCTGTTCCGCGGTGAAAACGCAGTATTTGGTCAGCACATTCAGAATGGTGTGCTTGGCAAAAAAGGTCTTGGTGAAGTCGATCAGGTCCGGAATCACGCGGTTTTTGGCGTCCGCCCAGAAGCAGGTGAATTCAAAGCTGTTGCTTGTTTTTTTCTTCCTGGCGCTGCTGCCGGATTTTGCGTCTTCGATGGCGTTGGAGCGCGTGCTGTTGGAGTAATACTTGGTATTCGTGCCGTTGGAGATGACAAAAATCTGCACATATTCAAACAACCCGCATCCCGCCCAGAAGGACTCCCGCTGGTAGCGGTTGATCTGGTGGAACGCCTCCCGGATGGGTACGCCGCGGCGCTTCAGCTCGATATGTACCAGGGGCAGACCGTTGACCAGAACCGTCACATCGTAGCGGTTGTCATGCTTTGCCCCGTCGTCCGTGCCGACCATGTACTGATTGATGACCTGTAACCGGTTGTTGTGGATGTTCTTTTTATCGATCAGCGTGATGTTTTTGGAGGTGCCGTCGTCCCGTTTCAGCACCTGGACGAAGTCCTCCTGGATTTTCCGCGTCTTTTCTACGATGTGCTCGTTGGGGTTGGCGACGGCGTCCGAAAAGAAGCGCTCCCATTCGGCGTCCGAAAAGGCAAGGCCGTTCAGTTCCTCCAGCTTGGCGCGGAGGTTGCGGATGAGGTCCTTTTCCGTGTGGATGGGCAGATATTCATAGCCCTGCTCGCAGAGGAGCCGGATGAATTCCTGTTCCAGCGCCGCCTCGCTCTGGTAGCTGTCGGAACGGGCGCGGGCCGGCTCATATTCGGTGACGACGGTGTTCTCCGATGTCTCGGCCACGATGTTAAAATACGGCACGGAACTACACTTCCTTTCAGGCAAGCGCCTTAAATGTCAACAGCTTGTCGCGATAGGATTCATATTGCTTTTGTCGTGCGGCGATTTCGGCAGGCAGACCGGTGGTGATGTCGCTGCAGAGAGTGTCGAAGCGGTCAAGGATGGTTACGATGCGTTTGACGTTTTCAAATTGCGGCACTGGAATAGGTATTCTATTCAAGTTATCTTGTGTCAATTTTGGTTGTGCCGCTGCTGAAATGTACCTACTCAAGTCAATTGAATTTAGGTATATCTCTATGAATCTGCGCATTTCTCTCGAATGAAATTTCAAAATGTGTGCATGGTTGTTAACCCATGTTTTCCCGGAAATTGAAAAGGCGATAGGCATGCTTCTGGCAAGCAAATTTGCGCCATCTTCAGAAATGAGAAGATATTCGCCATCAAAAATAAATTGATCCACATAATCAACAATTCCAGACGCGCCATAATATGGATATACCCCGGCCTCACGTTGACTCCTAGTAACAGGCTTTCGTTGACGGTCACAGTTGTCCGATATCTCATTCAAGGTTTTAAATGGCACATCTTCCCCAAAGGTCAGCAGCTGATCTCGATAATACCCATACTGCTTTTTTCTCGCTGTAAGCTCCGCTGTAAGCTCCGCCGTAAGCTCCGCTGTAAGCTCCGTAAAATTGTCCAGAATGCGGACAATTTCATTCTGCACCGGCAGAGGGGGAACGGGAATAACCGCTTTACCAATTCCTTCTGCTGAAATTGCGCATATCTTCCCAGAAGAAACATATTTCTTTATCTGATTATGATAGGAATCCGTACGCAAACAATACGAAATGTACTTTGAGTCTATATTGTGCTTTAAGATATAACACGCATCATGCACAGCAATCGGATCATCGCCCAAATAGGCTACAGCAATACCAATATCAATGTTGTTCTCACCCGCACCAACTATTATGACATCATTCTTTTGCGCATATCTAAGTTTGGATGAAAGACTTGGGCTCACGCATGATTTGGTTTTATTCGTCCAGATTCCGTAATATGTATACAATTCTCCGTAATGAATACACGGTATACCCTCATCAACAACATCCGCATGAACAAAACGTTTTCCTCTGGTAAGTGTCCCGATTTCAGTAAGTGCTCGATATTCCACCCCGTCCGGGCACAACTCCGCAATCAATTCTTCCAGTCTGCTCATTCGCCCGCCTCCGCCTCGCCAAGGGCCTCGCTTCGCGCGGTTGCTGGCTTGACGTTCGCCCGCGGGCTCGCCTCGATCTCCTCGATGATGTTCCGAATGGCTTCCCGCAGTTCCTCCTCGCGCAGCACGATCTCTTCAATCTCCGCGTTCAGCTTTCCGATATCCACCTTTTCGCGGGTGTCCTCCGCCTCCACATAGGTGGAAACGGAAAGGTTATACTCGTTCTCCACGATTTCCTCGTAGGCCGCCAGATGGGAGAAATGCGCAATTTCCGCCCGTTTGGCAAAGGTATCCACGATCCGCGCAATGTTTTCCGGGGTCAGCTTGTTGTTGTTTGTGACCTTAATACACTGATCGGATGCGTCAAGGAACAGCGTCTTGTTGTTGTGCTTGTTTTTCTTCATCACCAGAATGCAGGTGGCAATGGAAACGCCGAAGAACAGGTTGCTCGGCAACTGGATGACGCAGTCCACATAGTTGTTGTCCACCAGATACCTGCGGATCTTCTGCTCCGCGCCGCCGCGGTACAGGATGCCCGGAAAGCAGACAATGGCCGCCGTGCCGTTGGAGGCCAGCCAGGAAAGGCTGTGCATAATAAACCCCATATCCGCTTTGCTCTTCGGCGCCAGAACGCCGGCGGGAGAAAAACGGGGGTCGTTGATGAGCAGCGGGTCTTCATCGCCCGCCCAGTGGAGGGAATAGGGCGGATTGGATACGATCAGCTCAAACGGCTCGTCGTCCCAGTGCTGCGGCGCGGTCAGGGTGTCCTCACAGGCGACGCTGAATTCGTCAAAGCCGACGTCGTGCAGGAACATGTTGATGCGGCAGAGGTTGTAGGTGGTGATATTGATCTCCTGCCCATAGAAGCCGTTGCGGATTGCCTTCTTGCCCAGAATTTTTTCCGCTTTCAACAGCAGCGAGCCGGAACCGCAGGCGGGGTCGTAGACCTTGTTGATCTCGGTCTTGCCCACGGTGCCCAGCCTGGTCAATAGCTCGGACACTTCGGCAGGCGTATAGAATTCGCCGCCGGATTTTCCGGCGTTGGAGGCGTACATGGCCATCAGATACTCGTATGCGTCGCCAAAAGCATCAATGGAATGATCTTTCACCTCGCCAAGGTTCATCTCGCCGACGCCGTTCAGCAGCTTGACCAGCTTCTCGTTGCGCTTTGCCACGGTGGAACCCAGCTTGTTGCTGTTGACGTCAAAATCGTCAAAAAGACCGGCAAAGTTGCCTTCCGCCTCGCTGCCTTTCGCGGAATCCTCGATGTGGCGGAATATGCGCTCCAGCGTTTCGTTCAGGTTGTCGTCGTTTGCGGCCTTGGCCCGCACGTTGCAGAACAGCTCGCTCGGCAACATGAAAATGCCTTTTTCCTGCACCAGCCCATCCCGGGCTTCTTCGGCTTCGGCATCCGGCAACGCCGCGAAATCGAAGTCCATGTTGCCGGTTTTGTGTTCGCCGCTGTTGATATAGCTGCACAGGTTTTCGGAGATATAGCGATAGAACATTGTGCCGAGCACATAGTTCTTGAAGTCCCAGCCGTCGACCGCCCCGCGCAGATCATCCGCAATTGCCCAGATCGCGCGGTGCAGCTCGTCCCGTTCCTGTTCTTTTTTGGTATCGATCAAGACTCGTTTCCTCCGTTTTCGTCCGGCATATGATCCATCCTGTCGCCGTAGTTGCAGCCGCGCGCATGGCAGACCTTGCCCGGCGCGCAAAACGCAACCGGCTGGTCCCGGCGCATCTTTGTCATGGTATCGGGTGACATTCCGGTTGTCGGCACCAGATCGTGCCTGCTCGTTTTCTTGTCCGCAGGCAGGTTCCAGCGCTTGTGGTAGGAAACAGCCATGCTATCTCTCCTGTTGCAACATTTTTCAGCAAAATTTTACTTATTGTAACACGAAAAAGCAGCGACCACAAGGCCTTGCGACTGTCTCAATCGGGGATGAATACAAAAAAACCCGCAAAATGTCCCACGGAACATTTTGGGTCATTTTGAGCGCCAGGTGGCGAAAACTGCCATAACCTCCGAGCAGGCAAGTCCTCGGCGTCGTTTTCGATCTCCGCCGCAGCACAAAAAAACCGGCATAGCTGGCAGATCTCTGCCAAACTATGCCGATTTTTCCGGGATCATCCATCCCAAGGTGCGCCCTTTCAAAGGCGCGCTGAAATCATATCCGCTCTGTGTACTTGAGGCAGATCCACCCTGCCCCCGATTTCAGTCGGCCCCAGCCGTCCTGCTCCTCGACCACGGTGTAGCCCCCGCCGTTTGGCAGCGCCATGACAACGCCGTAGCCGGTGCCGGGGCCGCTGCGGACGTTGAGGGCCGATGCTGTGACCCGCACCACATAGCCGGGATCGGTGCTTGTTGCGGCGGTAGTGGCGGCAGGATAGACCTGGTCGCCCTCCGCGTCAAATACCGCATAGCCGCTCCTGCAAGCCGCCGTAGCGTAGTCCAGATTGGAAAATGCCCCGATTTGGCTTGCTGCATCTGCCCACGTCTTGCGGATGCGGTAGAGCTGCGCGGGAGCCGCAGACGGGGCTGCTGGTGCCTCCGTGTTTGACGATCCGCCCATCGCGTCCGCAACGTCCCGCCGCAGTTGCAGCAGGCTGTAACCCATGCCGAGACCGTTCCAGAGATGCTCCGGGTCTACATGGTCAGTGTTGCTCATGTGTTGCCTGGTGATTTCCCCGTGGGTCCAGATCGCCGTGTACGGGTCCCAGCCGTACGTCCGGCAAAGCCGCGCAATCAGCCAGACCGCGTTGCGATAGGTCGCCTCCGCATAAGCCTGCGCCGCCGCCAGATCGGAGACGGTAAAGCTCGCGCCTGACGTGTACTTGATCTGCGACGGCTCGCCCATCTCAATGCCCAAATATTTGCCGTTGCCAGGAGAGCAGACATGCCAGCACTTATAATGGTCTGGCATACAGTGATAGATCGTCTCGTCGTCCAGGACGTAGTGGACCACATAGGGGCTCGCGTCACGGTCCCAGTAGTCCCGCAGCACCTTCGCCGCGGGTTGCGGGCAACCGATGGAGTGGAGCACAACGCCCTCGGGCGACAGGGGCTCCGCCGCCTTGTAGCGGCGGTTGCCGGTGCAAAGAGCTTCTGTGATGGTCATTCGGTTTCGCCTCCGTTATCGCCTTTATCGCGAAGTGCCTGCAGCATTTTTGTTATAAACGCCGGATACTTGACGCCCATCATTCCGACATTCTCCATCAGGCTGATTCCTTCGTTTCCAATAAAAAACAGCACCATGGCATTGCGGACGTATGCCGCACCAAGTGCTTGATCAAGCAAAACACCAAACCATACGAGTATTAAAATCATGCCTTTTTTACAGAGTCCTTTGAACCCTACTTTGCTGTCCAGCGCACCGGAATCACTTTTCGGAGAGCGCTTCCAGACCGCTGCGAGTAGAACGCCGGTTATGTAGTCCGCCGCCATAAGAAAAACGAGAACACGCATAACTGCGTCCCACCCTCCAAGTGCGTTTGCAATCACGCTTCCAGCAACCGAAAGCGCCGCCAGCACCGCATTTTTAATTTGTATCGCGTCCATTCAATCAATCCCTTTCGTAAAATAACTCATTTCAGCTTTCGTCCCCTTCTACTGGCGCTTGCAGGTTATTAATCATTTCCCTTGCTTCCTCCCGGCCTTGCAGGACCGCGCTGTAGTCCTCGTCCAGCGTTTTTCCGATCAGTTGCGCCTCCATGATCTTGGCTGGGATGTAATCGGTCTGCTGCAAAAAGGTGCGATAAAATCCCGCCTCGGTCGCGGCCGTGTCACCGTGGCGCGCCTGATACCAGGACAGCGGCTGCATGTGATACCGGGTAAGGAGTTCCGTTTGTATCATATCGATCCCTCATTTCCACTTGCCGATGGCGTAGATGGAGACATAGGCCGTAATGCCGGACGTGGAAACCGGCCGGTACAGCCACCAGCTCCCGGTACTGGCGGCGCTGTTTCCGCCCGGCTCCACAAACACGATGCCGCCGGACGACCTGCTGGCGAACATCGTCTGTGTCGGGGTGGCGGTGAAGGTAAACGGGTAGGCGTCCGGCCCATAGGAGTCCGTGCTCTCGTAAAAGACGCCCCACGGCACGGTGCAGCTGACATTGCCGCAGCTTCGCACGCGCCAGCACTCGGCCACGCCGGAGGCCCACTTTCGCCATGTCCAATAGGCGCTGCTTCCGGACTCCACCACCACGTCCGCAATCGTGTTGCCCTGCATGCGGATGGGCCAGGCCACGTCTAAGATTCCTTCCGTCTCCGCAACCTTACCAAATGCGAACCCCCTGCCGCTGGCATGAGGGCAGTACGTAACTTCGGCAGTCGGTACCGATACTTCATAGTCTGCCGAGGAAAAAAAGTCTGAAATTTCAAGCTGGATCACATAAGACGAATCGCTTGAAACGACTGGTGCTGCAGTAAGAAATTGCGTCGCAGCATCGTGGCTGTAATCTGCGGGGCCGCTGGATATATCGGTATAGGACGAATCCGAAGTTTTGCGGTACCTGAGTACATAATTGCGGTCGTTTTTGTTTCCAACGGGCGATATCTGATAAGCAAGCGTTACCGCAATACGCTCCCCCTCATCGTCCGCGGTCTGGTCTGGTTTGATGCGCCACGCGGCCATTTTACTGATGGACGGGTTTGCGTATGGCAGCACTGTGATCGATGTTGTACCAGTCGCCGTGCGCCCTCTGGTGTCCGTCACCGTCGCGGAGATCGTCAGCGTGCCGCTGGACTTAATGACATTCGACGTGAAACTGTAGGTATTATATGTGGTGCCATCCACCGTTACAGCGCACGCCCGTATCCCAGCTCCGTACTGACTGGACGACGCAACGCCAATTGCCAATGAAGATTTCCACTGAACAAATGCACCGAATTTCGCCGCAAGTCCACTTGTTGCCTCGGTAACGCTGATCGTGGGCGTGGAGGGCTTTACAGACGCGGGGACCAAGGCGGTAAACTGGACCGATGCAGACCCGATTGTCGTCGAGCCTGATTTTGTGATGCAGATAATCGAGCCGACGCCGGATGCAGCGTTAGGGATTTCCGGGGCCAGTGTAGCGGTTGGGACTGTCCATGTATAGGATGTCTCTGCGTCAAAGGCAAAGTTGAAATACTGACTCCCAAATCTGCACTGCAGCTGATGCGTAAAACTGCTGGATGCTCTTGGCAGTGTGATCGTCAGAGTATCGCCCATCGTAACACTGCTGGATGACAGCACCGGCACGGTTGCCCGTGGGATCGTATCCAGTGTGATATCAGCAGAGATTGACGTGGACGTAAACGATGTGGACGGGATACCACCTGTAGCGCTGATCGTGATGGACTTCGTGCCATCTGCGTCGTGGTAAATCCGCGCCGAGGCCGTCATGGCCTGCGTGTTGCTGTTATATGTAATGGTAATCGATCCGCTGCCGCTGGTCGTGTTGCCGCCAATAATGATGCTGCCGGACCACGCACCCCACGTCTGGTAGCCCGAGTTGGTACGGCTGTAGTACAGCGTGGCGGTCACGTCGCTGTAGTTGCCGTCGATGGACTGCGATGCAGACCACACAATACGCGGCTGTACATACTGGTTGTTTGTAGATCCTGTAAAATCGCCGGATAGCATTAGTCCACCACCTTTTTAAACGCCAGGCTGCCATTTGCGCGCGGGATAAAAGCGAACTTGCCAATGCGAAGAGAGTTCGTGAATTCTCCATCTGTGATAAACATTTTTTTGTTACTGATGTACGCCACCTCCACGGCTCCGTCAAAAAAGGAGTTCTTTGTCGGAGACAGCAGTTGCTTGAAACTATTATCTGCGTATCCAATGGTAACGCTTCCGTTCTCTCCGCGAATGTAGCTCCCAATTTCATCAAACTTTGCGTCCGCTCCGGACGCCACGTCATCAACATCCTTTTGAATCTTTGTAAATTTGATTTCTACGGCATCTGCATTTTGGGTAATTTGGGAACTGACTGACGACACCAGCGCATCCGTGTCCGATTTCAGATAATATTCGTCAGATACCTTGGACAATATCGATTCCGAGCTCTGTAAGATCGCAGAGCTTGTCCGCTGTTCCAGCTCACGGATCGCCTCGCTCTGGCTGGCCTCCGTGTCTGCTTTGACCTGTTTCAGCCCGTCTTGCTGCTGCTTTTTGTTCAGCTCCGTAAATCCATAGGTAACGGCGCCGACGGTCAGCTTGTTCTGGGCAGGCTGCAGCGGCTTCAGGGAAAGCTTCTGGATCAGATATAGGTTCTGCAATCCGTGGGCGGACTGGTGCGGGACGCTGGTGGCTTGTACATAGGTCCCGAGACGCCAGCTGTTACAATCCTGCCCTGCTGCCGAAAGATCCGCGGCCGTGATCGTCAGCGAATTGGTTTGCGCAATGCTGCCAGACAGCTGTGCTTTTGCCTTAGTCAACAGATTGGATGCTTGGGTGACATCATCCCATGTCACGACGCTGATGATGCGGCCGCCGTACAGCGCCTCTGCGGCTTTGGAATAGACAATATCTCCTGACTTACAGACGTCATCCGAGGATTCATTCGCCAGGTCTGAAATGGTGATGCGGATGTCCGAATCATCCGGCTTTGCGCCAAGCGGAAGCACGGCCGTGGCAATGTCTTCGCCGCGCCGCTCTGTTGACAGGCTCAGCAGGTTCACGCCGAAGGAGATCGGCTGATTGGACAGGGTGGTAAAGTCGGCCAGGTAGTCCAGATAGACTCCATCGGTCTCATGCCGGGGCCATAAGTAGCCGCCCAGGGTGTCCAGCAGCCCCTCCTTCAGCAGTTTCCAGGTGCTGGAATACTCCGTGTCGGATCTGGAAATATAGTCGTTCGGGTCTGTCACGGTCACGGTCCCCAACTTGAACTGGTGCTCCGCTGGGGCCTGCGCGTTATGGCGCGCAAGCAGGAAAGCAAAATAGGCTGCGGGGGTTGCAGGATCCGTCTCTGTCGCCGGGAAGGAGAACGGCCGCTGCACCGTGTCCAACAGAAATGACAGATCTCCTTCACAGGTAATGGCCCGCTGGTTATAAAAGCCCAAGGTGTCATTCAACACGCGGCCCCTAAAGTAGAGTTCCGCGTCCTGATAGACCGTGATAATGGATTTGAGCTTGTTGATCTGGTCAAAATTTGGGTGATCAGGGTATATGGTAAATTTCAGTGCGCCGGATTTGTTCAGCTCCAGATCCAGAGAAAAGTCTGTGATACGGTAATCCTCCAAACGGGCGTCATAGATCAGATTGTCGTCGCTGTATATTGTCCACATTACAGACTGCCCTCCTGATAGGTAATCGTTACGGTTGACGTGCCAGTTACCGCCAGACTTGTTTCGTCGGCCTGCAGCACAAGATTTGGCACCAGCCAATCAGCTCCGGCAGACAGGCTCACGCTATTGCTCCCCCACGTGATTGTGATTGCAGCGGTTGTCGAGATCTTCAGCGATACCGGTTTCCCCCAGTTTTGCAGGGTGATCACTCCGGTCTCAGATATGTTAGATACAACCACTGTCTTGCTGTTTTTCAGCTTCCACGGATCGGCAGACATCGTTACAGGGATTTTCCCGCTGCGATAGCCGGAAAGGGCGCCAAACTGAATGACGCCATTGTAGTGGGCATCGGTTTCAAACGGCGGCTGCAGCGTCACCTGCCGCCCGTGGTATGCGTTCATCAGCTGCTCGCGCAGCAGTTTGAGCGCGTCATCCTCCACTCGCTTATACAGCGTAAACGAGATGTCACGGTTCTTATATGTGGGACGTCCCGCAAGCGCATAGGATAGATTCAGGCTTCCATCCGCACCGGGGATATCAACATACGTTTCCTTCAGTTCCGGCTCATCGATTTTCAGATCAGACAGCAAAATGAGGCCGTACGCTTCCAACGTATCGACCCCATTGATCTTGATACCGTGCAACATTAGACCACCCCCCTTGCCTGCATCGCGCTCTGCGTCGCGAGGGAACCGTCGATCCAGCCGATCGTCTCGCCGCTGTCCAGCACAACGCGCCAGTTACCAATTTGCCCGAGGAGCGTGTACAGCAGTGTGAGCACCTGCCCCATGCTTCCCCCCTCCGCCGGAGCGGTCGCGTTTTTCGCTGTTGCGGTCACAGCCAGATCACTTTCAAACGACCCTGTCGTCAGCTTCGTCACGTCGTCGATTGCATCGGATACCGGCTTTGCATTTCCCTCAATGCCGCCGGCGAGGCCGAGCATCAGGTTTTTGCCGATCGCGTCCCGGAAAACGGTGGACGGAGAATGAATGCCGAAGAAGTTTTTGACTGTACTGAGAACTTTTTTAGCTGCCTCTTTCGCCTTTTCAACAACAGACCCGACCGCGTTCGCGATGCCCTGGCCAAGCCCGAGCAGCATATTTTTACCTGCATCCGCAAAGCTGCCGACAGATCCCGTAAATGCACTGATAAGAGACTTGATGATCTGAGGGATTGCTTTTACCAGCCCCGAAATTATTGCCGGGAGATTCTGCACAAGTGCAGTGAGCAATTGTACGCCACACTGGACGATAATCGGGATATTGCTGATGAGCGTCCGGACGATGGAGTTAAGGATACTCGGCAGCGACGCAGTGATTGTGGAAATGATCTGTGGGAGCGCCTGAATAAGCGAGGTAAACAGCTGTACGCCGCACTGGATCAGCATTGGAATGCATTCTACCAGTGCCTGAGTGCCCTGCGTGATGATCTGCGGCAGCACGTCGTTAATGGTGGAAATGATCTGCGGCAGCGCAGTTACGAGCGCCGTAAGCAGACTGATACCGCACTGTATAATCTGTGGAAGCATTGACAGTATCGTTGTCGTGATGGACGAAATGATGGCGGGCAAAACGCTGGTGATCCCAGCAATAATACTCGGGAGTGCCTGCACAAGTGCGGTGAACAGGCTAATCCCACATTGAATGAGTTGCGGGAGCATGCTCAGGAGCGCGGATACGATCCCATTGATTAAGGGCGGAAGCGCCGCGCAAATTGTCGTGATGATCGTCGCAGCATCCGATACAAGAGCAGATAGCAGCGTAATTCCTGCGGTGATGATCAGCGGCAGATTCAGCAGCAGTCCATCTGCAATTCCTTGCACAAGTCCAGGGAGAATCGCTGCAATCGTTTCGATCACTGTCGGCAGCATGGAAATGAGGCTTTCCAGCACGACCGGTATTGCATCCAGGAGCGCACTGAATATTGTTATTCCAGTTTCTAGTATCGTGGGAAGAAATGAGATCAGAGATTCACAGACGGATGTAATGATTTGTGGGATGGCGACAGCGATCGCCGGTATCGCAGATACCAACCCCGATAGCAGAGTCTGTAGAATTGAAATCCCTGCAGACAAAAGAGCAGAGCCGGACACAAGCAGTGTGTTGACAATGGTATCGACGATTCCCGGTATTGCTCCGATAAGGCTCGGAAGCGCTCCCGTGATTCCTGTGCACAGACTGAGGATCAGCGCACCGCCGCTTATTATAATTTCAGGGAGGCCAGACGCCAGAGCCTGCACAATCTGTGGGATCATGGTCGTAACCGCAGAAATCACGCCCGGAATTGATGACTGCAACCCTGCGATGATGTTTTGCACAAGAGCAATACCAGAAGAGATCAGCGACGGTGCAACGCCTACCACGATGCCAACAATGACGTTGGGAAGGTTCCCCAGCGTGTTTGCTATAGCGGGAAATAAATTACCTCCGATGTATGTAATTGCCGTTTCCTTCAACGCCTCCAATGACGGACCGATATCGTTACCCAGCGACAAATTCGCGAGGACATCACTGAATGCTGCTTTCATGGACGCTGCGGACCCAGCAAGGGTGGATGCAGCTTCTTTTGCTGTGGTGCCCGTGATGTCAAGCTGCCCCTGAATCACATGGATTGCGGAATAGACATCGCTAAGGTTGCTCATGTCATACTTCACGCCTGAGATCTTCTGCGCGTCAGCGAGCAGTCTGGCCATTTCTTCCTTCGTGCCGCCATAGCCCAGTTTCAGGTTGTCCAGCATCGTGTAATTTTGTTTTGCGAAGCCCTGATACGCATACTGGATGGAGTCCATGCTGGTGCCCATTTTGTTGGCGTTGTCCGACATATCGGTCAGCGCCATATTGGCCACGTCGGCCGCCTTGGATGTGTCCCCGCCGAGGCCCTGCAGCAGGCTCGCCGAGAAGCCGGTCACGGACTCCATGTAGGCGTTGGCGGAAAGCCCGGTGGTTTTGTAGGCCTGTTTGGCGTAGGTCTCCACCTTTCCAGCGTTGTCCTTAAAAAGCGTCTCAATCCCGCCAAGACTCTGCTGCAGATCAGATCCCGCACTTATAGCAGCCGAAACTATTTTACCGATCCCCGCAGCTGCAATGAGCGTTTTGATTTTCGATATCATTTTTCCGCTGAAGGATTCACCGGCCGACTCACCGGCTCCGCTGAGTTCGCTGGTAAGCTGCCCCTGAATCCCTTTTGCACTTGGAATGATCTGTACATATGCTTTTGCGAGTTCAGTCGCCATCGTGTTTGCACCTCCTCACCAACGCTGCGCGCGCCGCGTCGAAATCTGCGCCGCTGGCGAACGTTGTGATTTCCTGCTGGTGTTTGCCGTACAGATCACTCAGTATCATCGCGGGCCGGTTCTGTCCCTTCTGGCCGTCCTTGGAGTTCATCCAGACGAGCGTTGACATACGGTCAACCAGTGCCGCCAGCAGGATGGTGTCCGTCCGCGCCCTTGCTCCGCTGACTGCCATCTTGATGCGGCTGTCCGGGCTTAAACCGCAAGCGAGCGTTGCCACATACTGGATGGGCAACGCTCGGTAGTCGGCTATATGGTAGACTTCGGCCAGATCGCAGATCAGCGCGTCCTCGTCAGCGGCAACCATTCCGGCGAGGGCGATTATTTTTTTTTATCCTGTAGCCCCTTGATAATATCGGCGAGTTCCACGCCGAAGGCGTCGACCGGCACGCGGCCATCCTCACCGCGCAGGTGGTCATAAAGCCGCTTCTTGTCGTCGGGTCCAAGGAACTTACGGATGACCGTAGGGAACTGCAGCACGTCGCCCTGATCGAGTGCAATCAGATCGTCCAGCAGTTCCATGTCGTTGAGGGCGGATTCGTCGATATCACACTCGAATCCGCTCGTTGTCTCAATGTGTGTTTTGGCCATAATGTCCTCCCTTAACCCGTGGTTGCGGTGTCTTTGATGTACTCATAGTGCGTCTGGCCGGTGGCGTCAGGCTCCGCTGTGATGGTGGTGTCGTAGCCGGCGGCCTCGTCATCCTTGTAGACAATTTCGCCGACCTCCGATACTGTCGCAGCGGGAACACAGATGCGCTTCAGCACCGTACCCTTCATGATCAGCTCAAAGACCCACGCCTTGGCAACCTGCGGCGTGGAATTGGCCTTGACCGTGATGCCGGTGGCCAGTGTTCCGGAGACATTCGCATCGCCATACACGGCCTTGAGCACCTCGACGTTCAAGACCTCCAAAAGTTTGTATTTGAATGTGTCCGGTTTTGCCGTCTGCATGGACAGGACGGTATCGCCGCCCCACGCCTTTACGGTATCGCTCTCTGGGCTGTTGGCGTTCGTCAGGCCATCTTCGGAGCAGTAGCCCAGGCTCTTAAAGGCGACGTTCAGTTCCGTTGTGACGTCAGTTGGAAGGGCTGTGCCGACAGGGGCGCTAAAGACTGCGCCGCCGATTTTCGGCTTGCCTGTGGAAACATATGCAGTGTTCGACATTGTGATCCTCCTCAGAAATGATAGATGTCAAATACCGCCTGATAGCGGTACTTTTTGGTTTGCGTGTCCGGGAAATTGTAATCGCTGTTCAGTGACGCTTTGGATATCTCCGGGAGCGCCACAAGATTCTCCGTGGCCGCTTTCACGTCCTCGTTGATGCACGCGGCCCGATAGAGGGAGCCCGCATAGGACTGCACCGCAATTGTTGCGCGCTTGATATGGTTGCTGACGTCGCTTCCGGTCTTCTCAACTACCAGAAATTCCTCGGGTGGATTTTCTGGTACCTCCATCTTTACGGGCAGTGAAAGCGACGCGCTCAGATAATCCAGGACTGTTTTTTCAATCATTTTCCCATCGCCTTCAGCAGCGTATTGTTCTTTAGGTTGTCCCGCGCCGCCGCCGCAGATGCCGCAGAGACGGTGGCATTGGCTCGGTTTTTGCCTTTGCGCGTGTCGACGGCGTATCCGCCGCCCGCCCTGGACGCGATTCCGTCTGCCAGCTCCTTACACATGGATTCCACGGGATCCGAGCGCAGCAATTCGCGGACAGCGTCCCGGTTCAACATGACTTTTACCTTGCTACTCATACCGTTCCACCCGTACCTTTCTGTTCCAGGCGAGCGGCAGCAGATCCGCGATATACTCCTGCGGAAGGCCGATCGTGCGCCACTTGCGGCCGAAAAACTCGACGACGCGATTTTCCCAGATGTGTGCATCGCCCTTCGGAATGCACAGCTCATACTCGGCGCGCTTGCCGGAAAGCTGCAGCTCGCTCACGACGTCATTGGTGGCCACAGGAGACACGAGGACGTTTTCCACAGTCTCAGTGGTGTCAGAGTAGACGGGCGCGCCGAAATCGTCTGTGCCGGTCTGCGTCGTCACCTGCAGCAGAACAGTGATGCCCTTAATCATAGAGCTCAATCCCTCCATACCGCTGCCGGCGCAGGCCAAGCCGCGCCAATTCTGATTTCTTGATAAACAGGCCACCACCAGGTATTAGAAAAGTGCCGGAAGCGCTGTAACCTCCGGCAGATTCCGTCGTCTGGGTCATGGGCTCCTGATCTGTCGCCGTCATCAACGTGCGGGCCACCACATCGACGGTCACGCTGCGGGCTACCTGGGCAAAGTCTGCGCTAACTGCCACCAGCGTGTCAATATCCTTGCCGACCTTGAACGCCTCATAGCGCAGCGATGCGGAAACGACGGAAAGGAGCTCCGTTGCCCGTGTCGTTTCCTCAGGCGTCATCGCGCGCCACAACGTTGTGACATCGTCAATCGTCGCGTAATTCATCCTTCTTCACCCGGCCTTTCTTCGGCGCCGCAGGGGCGGGATCGGGTGGAGTTACCTCCACCCAGTCGCCGCCGGAAACGATGCAGCCGGTCTCAATCACGGCGCCGGTCTTTGTGTTCCGGAACTGCATGATCAGGACGCCGCCTTGATCAGTGCAAATGCGGTCGCATCGAGGAGGCCCCAGCCGAGATAGAGCTCGCCGCGGATGTAGATCTGGCCATGTCCCTTGAGGTCGCCCAGCTCCGTATCGTTGTCGGGGTTGCCGTACTGGACAATCTCAATCGGGATCTGCTTGGCATAGCCCCACTTAAAGCAGTTCTGAAAATCACCGACCAGCGCACGGTCGAGGCTGGCGTTGGCCGACAGGTTGGAGCTGGACTGCGCCGTCAGACCGTTCAGGGCGCCGGGCTTGCTGCCCCAGGCCAGTTCCGGGTACATCTTTGCGCCGCCGGTAGTCAGCAGGGCCGCCAGGGCGGACCGGAAGGCGGGGGACATCACAAGGCCGTTGACGTCGTGCTCGCTGCCCTGCACCAGTGCAATCGCGGCTTCAACATCTGCATCGGCCGTCGCGGCGCTCTGCGTCACGATCTGGGTGATCATTTTATCGAAATGGTTGTCGCCGATGACGGTGGATGCAGTCGCGGTGCGGGGGTTGATGCCGTGGAGCGCCATCAGGTCGAGGCCCTTCGCGACCTTTTTCGAAAAGCCGTCGGAGAATGCAGACAGGTAATCGAGCTTGGCGTCCTCGGACGCGTACATGAATTCATCCGAAATTCTGGCGCCGTACTCAATTTTGAAGGGAACCGTGGTCACGGGCAGGATCGTGGCGCCGCCCTTGGTGTGCGGGCCGTTCTCCGCGACAATGTTGATTTCCTTATCGAGTTGGAACGTGAACTCCTTGGAGCCGTTGAACGGGATCGGTTTGGCGGCGCAGAGCGCGGCCAGGGACGACGCGCCGGTGGTTTTCTGGATCAGCCCAGAGATGAGTTCCTCCGGGAACAGTGCGCCCTTGGAAAGAATATCAGCCATAGTTTTTAGTCTCCTTTATTCGTCAAAGTTTGGGCCAGCGTACGCAGCGCGGCCGTTTTTGTGTCTCCGCCGGCGGGCTCCGTCGATTTGAGCGGCGGGGCTTGGTTTGGTTTCCCGACGAGTTTCGAGAGCGCCTCCGCATCCTTGCGGATATCGTCCTCCGTCTCGCCGGACAGGCGGGTTGCAAGCTCATAGGGGATGCCGGTCTCATGGGCGATGCGCATTTTTACCGAGCTGGTCTCGTAGCCCTTGACTTTCGCGGTCAGGTCCGCTATTGTTTGGTCATAGCCGGCGTACTTTTTGCCAGAATCCTCGATGGTCTTGCTGAGATCGCCGATCTGCTTTTCGTAGTCGGCGGCCTTGGTTTTAAGGTCGTCATAGTCGCCGTACTTCTTCGCGACGGTGTCACGCTCACGCTTGATCCGCTCCCCGATGAGAGTGTCAAGCTGCTCTTGTGTCGTAATAGGTGTAGTCAAATCCATAAAAAACTCCTTCCCACTTTCCGGGTGGTATCCGTGATTTATTACTTCGGTTTCCCGTCAGTAACTGATTTTTTGTCGCTTTTTTTCCTTACTCTCGACGCATGCCCAGCAGGCTAGGACCATGCTCTCCAGCAGTTCGATCTGCACGCCGTCCATAATGGATCGATAGCCAAATCCGCCGTTGCTGCCGATGGCGCGTTTTTCGCAGTTGCTCACTGCCTGTACAAGCGCCGGCTGCCCCATGTGGCATAGATTCTTTGCAAACAGTGCCTGCTCAAATGCGGCACCTGCCACAACGATCTGCTTCACGGTCGGCAGCACCGGCATACGGAGCTTCGCATCTTTCATTGCGGCTGCGAGCAGCTGCTGGCCGCTGGCACCATCAACAATCACAGATGCGACGTCCGCAGCCTTCAGAAAATTCAGAATCCAGGCGTTACCATCCCGCACCGGGCGATAATCAATCGCCTCGGCAAAGACCTTCCCGGCAGCGGTCTTCACTGCGATGGACATGGCCACGCCTGCTCCGTCGTGGCCATATTTGACGCCGACGAACAACTTCCCGCGCAAGCCCGGCAGCGTCTTGCATTGCAGCGCATCCCACTCGGCACGGCTGATCGCGGATTTTTGGTTATATTTCAGCCAGAGGCCGAGACGCTGGATGTTGAAGTCGATCACGTCCGGCCCGATCTCGTCGTTGACCGAGCGCTCTGTGAAAACCGTGCCGAGGGATGGATTCGTCTCATACCAGGCCTCTAAATCATGCGGGTCCGTCTGGTGCTCCACAGACCACTCGGCCCACCCCGTGTTGACTGTTTCACCGTGCAGCGCTGCGGCACGCAGTTTGAGGAAGACCGTTCCGGAGCTGGTGGTTGTCGGCGGCGTCCCGCAGAAGAGTGTCTGCGGATGTTTGCTGTCCGTAACCACATACTTCAGTGCGCTCTCTTGGTCATCTGTGTACTCCTGCGCCTCGTCGATAACAAGAAGATCGAACCCCTCGCCAAGGCCGCCTTTCGACGACCGGGTTCGGAATTCGATCCTTCCATCGCCATCTTCCAGCCGGATGCTCTCGCGCCCGGTCGCCTTGATGGACTTGTATTTGATTTTCGCCTTGTCCAGCAGCGTGCAAAGCCGCTCCCATGCGGCATGACTGGTGGTGGTACGGTGGGCGGTGTGCAAGATGCTTTCGCCGTCACGCAGACCCCACATTTCCCGGATGGCCACGATCTCGTTCTTGCCGTTCCGGCGCGGTACCGCATCTCCGTACTTTGTATGAACCCACAAGCCGTCCTCGTTGACGGCGAGGATGTCGCAAATGAGCAGCTCCTGCCACTCCTGCGCCGTGCGGCCGGTCGCAGAGTAGAGCTCGATTGCCTCCTGGCCGAATGTTTCCGAGTAAGGTAATACAACGGACTGGGTGGGAGTTTGGCGGCCTTTCCGAGGCTCGGCCATACATCCACCTCCTTATCTGCTGTTGGGCGGTCTGATCTGTTCCAAAGGCATCACCTCCTGAAAATGCGCATGAAAAAGCACCTGTTTCCAGATGCTTCTTTAACCGCAGCAGATCTCCCTTTCGTCTGGGAAATTTTCTGCGATAACCGTATAAAAATGCTCTACTGCTTTTTGCTGCAACCATATGCTTTCCTTGTCAATAGCAGAAGGTTTCATGATCTTCACGCCAGATTCGGAGTCAAACCGGATCAGGCCGTCCAAGTCTTTATTTTCCCTTGAGTATTGATATATCTTTATCCGGTTACTTCCTTCAAGAAGTTTATAATACCACCACATTTATTCCCCTTCTTTTTCACTGGCGAGCCTCTCGAACCAGTTAAATTTTTCATTTGCAAGCCGATGCGCTTCTTCATATGCGCACCCAGAGTCATGCATAATTGAAATCTCCAGCTTTTCGTGGTTCAAAAGCAATATGTCGGATTCTTTGACGCCTGTTCCTGATACTAGTCTCTGCCAAGCCTGTGCCTGATCATAATCAGAGTCAAATCTTGCCATCGTACCAGATCTCGGCTGCTCGCGGATAAACATGTGTTGCCGGATTTCTTCAACATCATCAGCTGAAAAACCGTCTATGTTCTTTGATATTTTTCGAGCATCCGAAAATGGTTCACGATTTCTTACCTCTTCATAGTATGAATCGGCATGTCTCTGTTCCCATCCAGGTGTTTTTTTTGCTCCGCTTTGCTGCTCAATTAGTTTTGCGCCAGACTGGCTGCTTTTTTTAATATTACCACTGCTCATGGCTCCTGTCCATACATTTTTCCCGTCAGAAGTTAAAGAATATCCACCTTTTCCATCATAGATCAGCTTTTTACCGTCTCCGAGGTCTGCGGAATATCCTCCGTCTTTCAGATCAAACGTCCTGATTTTCTGACCTCTAAGTTTTGCTCTCAATGCGTCCGGGTCAGCAGATTTCAACCTGCCTGGGTGATCGGTAATATTATCCGCGAAGCTCTTTCTGGCTTCCAGAGTGCTTTTTCGGCGGTCTTTTGCGACGTCCCCCTTTTGGTAATGCTGATCTGCTGCGGCCCCGTATCGCTTTGACCAGACATTTTGCCTCTTACCAGTGCTTGCATCGTACTCAACTAAGCAACGGCACCGCTCATGCCGGCGATATATGTCATCCGGTACGTTGTTCGGATAATCGTATACGCCTTCCATTCTAGAGCACCACTCACAGCATTTGGACTCCGCCCGGCGAATAATGCGCGGTCTCAGACCGGACTTGCTCTGAAACTCGGCGTTCTTTCTCAGCGTATCATCTACCACGGACTGAGAAAAGGTTTTTACTGGCTCATTCAGCGCCCAGGCCGCATCGTCAAACGTGGGCGCATTCGCCACCTTGCGCACGATTCCCTGCACTCGCTCGGCGTCAAGATCTGCTGCCTGCGCCTTCAGCCCGATCCCGACCGCCTCATTCAGCGACTGCTGTACCTGCGCTGCGGCCTTACTGACGATTGCATGATCGTCTCCAAGCATCGGCGCGATGACCTTCTCGGCGATATTCTGGTACATGCGGCCGTCCGGCAGTACGGCTGAGGATAGGTTTTCCGCGAATGCATCCGCCAGTGCCGTCCCGACCTCATAGGCATAATCTCCGGCCTGTGCATAGGTCGCCGCTCCGGCTTCGATCTGTTTGAGCAGTTCAGCTGCCCGCTGGTTCTTTTCAATGTTCTGCAGGAAACTCCCACGTATTTTATCCAGCAGCGCCGGTGCGATATCGTCCATATCATGCCTCCGAATCGATGCCCGTCAGCGCCCGCAGGTTGCCCTTGCCGATGTACCCGGCAACAGCGCCATTGATCTTCCCGATCCCGTCGCCGATGCCGGAAAGCATAGCGGCGTCCGGTTCGAATACCGGATCCCATTCGGCGTGCGTCATATAGAGCTGATTCCGCAGATATGGGAAATCATCCCGGACACAGGCGGCCAGATAGCCGACGTTGAGGAATCCGCTCCCGAAGGTCCGCTGCGCCTTGCGCGCCGCCAGTCGAAGGTTCTCGTGGCTGGCCTTGATGGCCTCCGCGCTGGAAGGGTTGTCCGTCACGAATCCGAGATCATCCAGTGTCAGACCTGTTTCTCCGGCGAACAGTGCGGCGAAGGTACGCAGTTGCTCCGTGTACGGACTCATGCTCTGCTGTGTAAACTGGCCAACCGCGGGTTTGTCGCCCTCGTCGTCCTTGGTGAAGTTCAGCATGGTTGAAATCGTGGCCTTCCAGGAGTCCATAGGCTCTGCATCCTCAGACAGGCCGAGGACATACTTCTGCGGGAATGAATAGAACTCTGCGCTGATCTCCGAGCGCTTCAACGTTCGGAGCGCACCCTGCATAATCCGCATACAGGCCCGGCTAATACGGGAATGCCCGAACGGTCTCACCGCGTCCGGGCGGTAGATAATGGGAACGAGCAGCGGATACGGCGCCGCATTGCTCACTGAGTAACTTGCGTCGCCTTTGGGGTAATAATCCGTACGGCCTACGACGAAGTAGGCCTCCAGCGTAGGCTCCTTGTTTTCGTCTCGTTCCAGGACGGCGTAGCCCTCAGTCAGCAGGCCGGTGATCGGGTCAATCACACCGGTGGCGTTTCCTCCGTCGATGACTTGGAGCCGTGGGAATCCATCGGTACCCGGAGAGATGTACACGAAGCAGCAGCTTGACACCAGCGCGGACAGGATCGCACTGTCAAATAGAACGTCCGCATTGTTCATCTGAAAGACGTTGTATAGGTCGAAGTTGTCGTCTTGGAAGTTGTGGAAGGACAGCCGGTCCGCCAACGCGTCGACCGCCTTGCCGCACCAGCCAAGTGTCTCGCTGAAATACCGGAAATTCTCCGGTGTTACTTTGTTAAAGTCGTCGACGGCATTTTTCATATCGTAATACTGATACCGGGTATCCACTCGGAGTTTCCGCACCGAGAGTTTGGTGCGCAGGTATCCAATGCCCCTCAATTCTGCCATACTGGTCTCCTTTCGCGCGAAAATATTCCCAATAGACGGCGTGAAGGACGACGTGCCACCCGGGAGGGAGGTATGCCCCCTATCTGCCACGGTACGCCGACCAGTCACACGACTGCGGAAGAAGACGATTTGAAATCGTCTCATTTTCAGCCGCCTTGGGCCGCCTTATTAATTTATCTGATTTTTGTCGATTGCAAGTCCAGTGCGCCAGCTGCAGGTTGTCCAGGTCACTGGGGTGCCCGCCCTTGGCGATGGGTATTATGTGATCGATGCAAGGTGAAAGCGGATGCGGATACTTAAGCGAGAAGTCAACCGGCTTCCCACAAATCCCGCAGACTGTCTGCGTCGCAAAGATTTTCTTTTTGTTTCTCTCAAATGCAAGACGATGCGTGCCGTCATGATCTGGCCGCATCCGCTTTGTTGCCATGTATCCCACCATCCCACCCCTCCGGCGCTACTTCTCCGGCTCATTCAAAAGCCGCAAGGGTTTTCCCTCACGGCTTTCGACGATACCTACTATAGCACATGCATTGCGTGCACAGTGCCAGATTTTACAGCATGTCCATTGATATCGCGATGTCCAGCAGAAACGAATCACGGCGCCGATAGAAGTCCCTGCGGCTTACCGCATCCAGTGCAAACACCTCGAACGGATACCGTCTACCGCTCTCGCAGTTAAGTATAATCGCGTTAGCCAGGGCGCGCCTAAGATCAAAACTGGCAATGTCTGCTCCGATCCCTCTCTTTGCCGCCTCAACTGCACGCATGGACCTCGCATTGTATCTCCTGTCGATTGCATCCAGCCTCTGGGCCTTGTCCTCTGCCGTCCTTGATGCAGTGGACGAGTGCCCTCCGTATACCCGCATATCGTCGCCTGGCTTATCGGATAGCTTGATCGTCTCATAGTTGCAGGCTGATCCCTCGATTACCTCCCGCCGTGCTGCGTAATAGGCTGCCCTGCGTCTGCGGTATCCTCGCACAACGGCAAGGCACTCTTGCTTAATGTCCTGCGGCAGGGCACTTTGTTTCCCCACTGTTCCCCCTCGCTTTCTCCTCAATAGCGGCGTTCAAGGCTGCTGAAAAGGCCAAGATGCCCGCAGAACATGCGTTTATAGTTTGTATGAATACATGTGACATGCTGTTTATAGCATTGCTTGCGACTTCGGCAATGCGCATTATGCTCGCGTTGTTAGAAACACGGTCGAGATCGTAATTTCCGAAGCTCTCGATTAACTGCTGCGCAATATAATTGGCTTCATTCCGTCGAATTCCGCGGGCCATGAGCTGTTTCACAAAGTGCTTTCTTGTCATGCCTTTTGTCATCTCCCCTTTTCGTCGTTCCCGGAATCACTCGCTCCGCCGTCGAAAACCGGATCCCGCAGTCGGCGCAGGTCCTCCGGCGGCGGATGGTACCACAAAACTCTCTGGAATCCGTAACGTATACGTTGGGACCGCCGCACACTGGACAGGTCATATGGCATCGCCCTCTCTAAGCGCAAGCTGCCCCGTCTGGTAAATCTGATACAGCGTCCGCCCCTGTCCGTCCGCAAGATACGGCAAAAACACCTGGTCGATCTGCACGTCGCAGCTCTCCACCATGGCCATCTGCGCCATAACCCAGTCCCGGACATTGCGCCAGCTTGTCATGGCCGCCTGTGCTCGATCGGCTTTTATTTTTTGACGTGCAAACACGCGCAGCGTCCCATCCACTGCCGCCGGCAGGCGAAACCCGCGCAGACCGTTCTGGCCGGGAAGTGCGAAGGCAAGCACCACCGGCTCCCCCGCCTCGTAATCGATCATGATTTTTGTTGCGCCGTGCCGCGCCAGTGCACCCTGAATCTCACCGATGGAGGTATAGACATCCACCTTCGTGGTGTAATTTTTAATGGCCATCCAACTCACCTCCCGGCTTGTGGGCGTACAGCGTAAGGTTGACCGGCACAAACATATACTCGCCGTCCGACAGCCGATCAACCGACGCCCGATATAACATCCACTCCTGCTTTTCTGCACACCACACCGGTTCACCGTCCATCTCTCGCAACTCGTCGAGCGACAGCGGCTCGTTGTCTGGCTGGGCGCGGCAGGCGGATATAGCGTAGGACATTGCTGCCAAAAGGTCTATTGTCGCTTGGCTCCGCTTGCCCTCTGGCATAACGGAGGTCATGTAGTCGTAGGATTCTTGGAGTTTTTCTGCTGCTTGTTTCGGCCCTATCTGGCACGGCTTCAATTCACTCATTTTTCCTCCTTTCATACCCTCACGTCGAATACCTTCCCGGCGTAAAATGGCCTATACCACAACCAAAATGGGAGGCAAACGCCATGAGAACAACTATGTGTGCAACAGTCCTACAGGTCGACCCGCAAAATATCCTGGTGTGCGATCACAGCACAAATCAAGAGGTGCTGGTCCATGCAGAAGACACCTGTCGCTTTTCACAAGGTAACTGCGTATGTATCTATTTCAACGGTATCATGACTATGAGCATTCCCCCGCAGATCACCGCGAACTGCATTCGGCTCATTGGCTGTCGCTAAGTTTCTTGCCCTGCCCATCGGATTGACGAAACCTCGCTTTGTATGCCGCGTAGTCCGCAACCGTCGCAGTGCCATCCATGATTTTGCTTTCCAAAGCATCGATCTCGTCATCTGTCATCTGTCGGTCAGCCGCCGCGGGAGCGGCGGAACCGTTTTCTTTCTTTCTTCTTTCTTTACTTACGTCTTTGTCTTTGTCTTTGTCTTTGTCTTTGTCTTTGTCTTGCAAGCATTTGCTAGCATTTGCTTGTTTTTGTTTAATTCCTTCCTTCCCTGCAGCGCTCCTTTTTCTGGATATTTCGTCGTATGATCCAGCATCACGGTCAATTTGCAGCTTATAAATCGGGAAAATATAACGCTCTGGCCCACGCAAATCCGCAACCTCATGCTTTGACGCATACAAAATAACCGCGTCAATCAGACATCCTTTTTGCTTTTTTGTGAGAGCTTGTGTTTCTTCCGCCCACGAGAAAAATATCTTTGCATACGACATAGGCATGCCATCACCTCACAGGAAAAACGTTGAGTGGAGGGGCCAAAAGGCCCCTCACCAATGTAGCCGGATCGTGAATCACAGCATCACGATGACCTTACCGGCCGCGATTTCTGCAGATAGGCTTCCCATTAAGTAGTCCTTGACGGTCTGCCGTGCGGCCAGTTTCCACATGCCGCCGTCTGCCTCCACAAAAGAGATCCCGCGCTCATCGATGCGGATCAAGAACAGCCCTTCTGGCTGCTCAATCTCCTGGAATGTGCGGTATGGGCGAAGCTTGACCAATGGCCGGATGGTTGCGTTCTGCTGAAGGGACACGCCCTTCTGCGTTACAACCGTGGTGGCAACGCCGGTGTCGTTGTAGGTAACGTGTGCGCCGGTCGTAATCTGGGAGAGAAGCTGCATCGTGTAGGCGCGGTCTGGAGAGTCCTGGAATCTGGTTTGCAGGGCAATGGCTGCACGGTCAAACGGAAGCTTTGTCTCCGGCTCCCATCCCGGTACGTCGACGGCGCTGGCCTCGTAGAGCGTCGGCCGGACCTCTCGCCTGGATACATCAGTCTGCAGGAACGCTTCTACAGAAAGGTGGGACGGGATCTGCAAATAGACCGGCGCATACCGGGAAAGCGCCTCCGTTTTGACCATTTGCACCATGGCGTCCAGGCTGCTGAGCTGCTTTAATTTTGGGAAATCCAGCATCTCCCGGATTTCCGTGAAGCTTCCTTGAGCGTCAACAAAGTACAGGTGCCCGTCCTTTTCAACCTTTTGTGGCTGCGCCATGGATTCGATTTTATCAATTGCTTCTTTCAGCATAATTTTTACCTCCATCTTTTATCCGTTTTTTACGAGTTTAAGAACAGGCGCGACTTCCTGTTCGTTTCCCATCATGTCGAGCTGGCCGGGGACATTCGGCACCATTTCCACCGCCGTCACTTCACCGGTTTCGACGTCTCCGGTGATGTACAAAGCGGTTGCAACCGGGTTTGTAGCACAGAGGGCACTTTTTGCTGTGGATGTGACAGAAACCGTCTGGCGGTTATCGTCTGGCTGAAGCTCAATGCAGAGCGTGAGCTTGCGCTTCGCGGTGGCCTTGGTGTTTGGATCGAGGATGTTGTCGATGACCTTCGTCATTTCGTAGTCGATCCGCTCCTGGATCGCGCCACGCGCCATCTGCAGGATGCTCGTCCGTTTGTCTTGCATTGTTTCCTCACTTTCCCGCGACGTAAATCGCGATTGACTTTCCAACGGATTGCCGGACTTTATAGGTAAATTCGACCTCGTTACTGGATGCGTCTGACAGATGCAGCAGCCAGATTTCCCGGCAGGCGGATAAGTCAAGGCTCTTCAGGTAATCTGCCAGCTTGCTGATCTCCATGTGGCTATTGCGCACTCGGAGCACGACGCTTTCCGGCATCCTGGTATTGCGGCTCAGAATCAGATCGTCATAGTTGGCCTCAATGGCCAGAATTGTGACGTCCGGAAAGCGATAATTGATGCCGCAGGTGTCAGTTGCAAAAACAAGCTGCTCGCCGTCCTTGCCGCGGATAAGAAAGCCAACCGGCTGCACCGCGTCGTGAAACGTCCGAAACGGCACCACGGTCACGGAACCGACCATAAACGGGGGACCGATGTTGCTGCCTTTTGGCATCTCAAACGGTCGAATCGCATCAAGTTCGAGCATTCTGGCAGTGCCGGGAGACGCATACACAGGAACGCCTCGCTTGAGCAGTTGGTCGATATGCCCGGCATGATCCTTGTGCTCATGAGTAATCAGGCATCCGTCGAAATCAGGAACGGCATAATCCAACGCAGCCTGCAGCCGTTTGTACGGAATGCCGCATTCCAGCAAAATCCGCGTGTCGCCGTCAGTGACCAGATATGCGTTTCCGGCAGAACTTGATGCGATTGGCGTAAATGTCAAAACGGGCACGCCCCTTTCGGAATGTTAACCTCTTTGAAATCCTCCTCACGCTTTGCTGCCTCTGCATTTGCGGCGTCGACACTGACCTCTTGATCCGGAAGGTGCGCATCACGGTAGACAGAGGATTTTTTCAGCTGCTCCTGCAGATATTCCGGCATGGCGTCAAATGTTGCGTCATCCCACTCCTGGGTATCAAAGTATAGTAGCTCTCCGATCCGCTTCGGAGCCGGGATGCCTTTCGGCATACTCATGGCGCTGGCAATGTTGGCATATTGGCCATCTTCGCTATGTACCACGTTCAGGAGCGCCGGCCGGTCGAGCAGGTCCTTCAAATCAAAATTTTCAAAATCCGCATCGCTGAACGTTTTCCCGAGCCACGCGCCGACAAACTGCCGGATGCTGCTTTTTGTGGATGCAGAAATCGTAAAATTGCGGCTGAGCTGGCGTGGAAGCTGCTCCCCGTCCACGTCGATCAACTCACCCGGAAGCTCGAAAATGATCTTCACGCGGTTTGAATAATGGGTCTTGTTTTTAAACGTCATTTCCTGCTCGCCGAGATCGACGACGCCGACGCACACACTGGGGTATACGCCGACATCAACCGGCGGGATCTGTGGTTTTGCTCTGCTGCCTACGATCAAAATTCACACCTCAATTCATGGTCTTCCGGCGAAACGATCAGCCGGATCAGTTGTCCTTCCGTGTCGGCCAGATGCGTGACACTCTCGGCGTTGTCCACAAAGATCGGCACGCTGTAGCCGTAGTGTTCGGAGAGTGTCTGGATGATGTCAAGTCCGACGTTGATGCGGGCACCGTTATTCAGGCCGCTGTCGTAAGGCACGCCGGCGCCGAGGATATCGCAGCAGGACTGCAGCCCACCGTTGACCTGCTGATTAAACAGCCGGAATTCCGCGATTCTGAAATGCTGATTGATTCCGCCAGTGATATAGTCGGATTTGAACCGCGTAAACTGGTCGATCAGATCGAGCATGCGGTCGGTATCTTCCATCGACGTCGCAACGGTCTTTCTTTCCTGCTCCAACTCTCTGATTCTGGATTGCGCATATTCCAAAACGCCCTGCTTTGCGAGCTGCTCCAACGCCGCACGACGGTCTTTCGCGATGGCCTGTTGCTTTTCACGGAGCTGATTCGTCCTGGCCTGTCCGCTTTGCCTGGCGTCTGAGAGAGATTTTTCAGACGTGCTGATTCTGGCCTGCAGGTCTGCTTTCATTTTTGCGTATCCGTCCGCATTCTGGATGTTCTGCGGGCCGAGCGCCTCCAACGATGCGAGCCGGTCCTTTGCCTCTGCAATCAGATTTTCCGCTTCCACAATCTGGCTGCTGTACTCTTCGGCGGCTTTTGCGTCGTCCGCCGCGAGCTCCTTATATCGCTGCCCTCTTGCCGCAATATCGTCAAGCCTGTGCTTTTTCTGCTCATCCCACTTTTTTACGGAGGATTGCAGCTGCTCCGCCGGCAGCTTTTGGCCGCAGGTCGGGCATGCCGTACTGCCGGAGTACTGCTGCGTATTGACGGAGATCCATTCCGTGCGGCAATCGTCCGCCTTTTTCAGCAGGGAGGCTTCGTCATCCTTTGTCTCGTGGTACTTCCTGCCGGTCCGCACGAAGTAGTCCGTCAGCGTCCTGATCTGCTTTTGCTGCTCCGCGATGGCCTTTTCAGTATCCGGCTGCGCTGCACGGAATTTTTCATTGTTGATTTCCAGCCGTTCCAGCTGATTTTGCAGGTCGTGCAGATCTGCTCCCATTTTGGAGGTCTCCACGGCGTTTCCGTTCGCGATTTCTGCGGCCAAAGATTGCTCAGCACGCTCCAGAAGTTCCGATTTCTCGCGAAAATCTTTAAAATTTATATTTTCCAGATCATTTACAGTTTTTTTGTTTTCTTCGATCCTGGCTGGGATTTCCTTGAGTCTGCCGTTGCACTTTTTGCGTGAATTTGTGAGCTGCAGTTGGTAATCGTCCAGAGACATCTTTGTGGTTGCAGGAATCAGCGGCGCAAACTCAGGCTGCAGTGCCATGATTTCGCGGTCAGAGCCAACGTCGGCAACGTCGAAGAGGATGGAGCGACGATCCTGCCACTTGAGCAACGCGAACGCAGCAGTATCAGACAGGAGCCGGAGAAGGTCCACAGGGACAATGGAAGCAACCGCATCATCAAACTGCCGCTTTGTTTTCGGAACTCCGTCGATGGAATAATCCGTCGAGTTTCCGTCATAACTGGCCTCATAGCTTCCGCGCTTTGTGGTCCAGAGCTCGTAATATTCGCGGCGCAGGTTATATGTGTTCTCTCCTGTGTCGATCCACGCCTCAACGGAAGACCGGGCGGATCTGTCACGGACGTTCCCGCCTGCGTCAAGCGGTTTGATGTCGAACGCGGCGTTTCCGCGACTGTCTTTCCCGGTCAGGAGCCAGAGATAAGCGTCCATGATTGTGGTCTTTCCGGTTGCGTTGTCTCCGTAGATGCTGCAGCACCGCGTTGGAAAATCCAGCGACAGAGACCGGATTCCCTTGAAGTTTTCCAGTGTCAGGCGCCGTAAAGTAATAGCTTTCATTGACATTTCCTTTCCATCGGTGGTATAATCACCGTGTAGTTGTGTGGCCGGTCGGCCGCATTGCCGTCCTGGGTGCTCGTAACGCCTGGGGCGGCTTCTTTTTTATGACACATGCAGGATTCACCCGGATCCAGACACGCCCCGCAGTCGGGGCAGATGCGGTAATATGGCATTGGTCAGCCCTCCAGTCTCAGCGCGGCAACATACTTGCCGTAGGTTGTGTGATGATCTCTGGCCGCGGCGTTCAGGTCGGCAACAGAGCGTTTGGGCTTCGGATTTGCTGGCTTTGCTACACTTTCGGCCTTTAATCGTTTCCTGTAGGCTTTGCGATAGGCAGCATCATAAGCTGCGTCGCGGATTCGCCGGCAGGCGGTGCAATACCGCTTTGGCCGCCCGGTGTGCTGCTGGATCTCCGCGCCGCACCGAATGCAGGTCTCAATCATGGGCATTATTTACTCGCCTCCTCCGTACAACTTTGAGCAATTGCCTGAAATATCGGGTACGCCTGCTGCGGAACTACTGCGTTTCCAAGGCATTTAAGTCTGTCCACCCGATAGGGAACCCCATGAGCCACTCGACCCACGTCGGGTTCAGCTGACCACCACCGAGGGAGCATAGGGCTGCCCTGCCGGATTTGTCTGCATGATTCTGCGAATGGAAGCTGTCTGAGGCAGTCGGGGTTGGAAACATATTGCTCAGAACATACCCTTTCAAATTTCCCTTCTTTGCGTCGTGAATCTGAGACTTGCTCCCAGCCGGTCCGCTCCCCTTGTAGTCCGATGCTTTCGGTGCCGGCCACAACTGGCGTTCCACCATTTTTACCTGATGTTCCAGCCCGACTTGTCGCTTCTTGCCATCCGGCATAACCCCCGTCGGGGACATATCTTCCGGGTTCACTCGGCCGCCGTTCGGGACATTTGGAGTTCGCCACAAAGAACACCCGTTCCCGTCTGTGCGGCGCTCCGACAGCCGCAGCTTCAAAATTAAATACGGTGACAGCGTATCCCTCACGCTCCAAGTCCTCACAAACTGTTCTCCCGGCAATATGCAGGATTCCAGGTACGTTCTCACCGACAACCCAACGCGGCGAAAGTTCTCGGATAACTCGGAGCATTTCCGGCCATAGGTAACGGTCATCTTCTTTTCCTTTTTGGTTTCCAGCCACGGAAAACGGCTGGCAGGGGAAACCTCCTGAAATAATGTCAACTGTTCTGCTTCCTGTCCGCTCATAAAAACTCTCCTTTGTCAGCGTCCGTATATCTCTCCAGCGTGGCACATCAGGCCAGTTCTTTTCCAGCACCTTTGTGGGATAATCGGCAAATTCGCACTGCCCAACCGTTTCAAATCCGGCCCATTCGGCAGCTAAGTCCAGACCGCCAATACCGGAAAACAAGGACATGTGCGTCAACTGCATTATGTACTCGCCTCCTTAACCGGCTTGTACCGCACCTGCGTGTACTCCTCTGCTATCCGGCAGCTTAGCTGATCAAGCCTATTGAGGCCGGCCAAATAGACTCTTGCCGCCCGCAACGTCTCAAATCTCGTCTCCGTCCGCAACTTCCACGAGTCCCAGTTGCGGATACGGTACTGGATTACATATATTGTTTCTTCGCCTCCCATCGTTGCCGCAGCAGCATGTCCTTGCGGCGCAGCCGGTCGTCCAGCTCATCAATGACCTCCTGCCGCAAGTGGATCTCCGTCGCCGCCCGGTTGCCGGTCTGCTCCAACGCGGACATGAGGCGGGTGTTATCCCGGTGCAGCCGGCGGTTTTCCTCCGCCATGCGGTGGTACCGGTGCCGCGCCCGGGTGATCGCGTCCACGGCCCAGCATGCGGTGATCCAGACCGCAAGGCCGATCAGGATGTAGGTGTCAGGTCTGTCAAGCACGGCAGACCACCTCCCCATAGCCAACCTGCGGCATCGGCTCCGTCCGCTCCCCCGACTTGTAGGCAATCAGGTTGCCGATGTGTATGCGGTAGGTTAGTCGTCTGCTGAATGTCTGGAGCCGCACAGCTTGACAGAACGGACAATAGCCGGACTGTGCCCACACGCGCACCTGCTGGGCCGTGGTGCCGTTCTGTAGGTATCTGGCTGCCTGCTCCGGACCGATCTTGTTGTACAGGGATAAAAGCTGTTGTTCGGTCATTTCTTGATTTGTCTCCTTTCTGTCCGCTTTATCGGACTATTTATGTGCGATAATCGTTTTGTGGTCAGGAAACAGATTCACGCGCCTGGATGATTGCATCGAGCGCGGCGGTGAATTTGGCTTCTGCGCCCTTTGGGGTCTTGTGGCCATTAAGCACGGTGCTCAGATACTTTGGGTGGACATCTGCCGCCGCCGCGAGCTGCTTTGCCGTCACGCCGTGCAGGTGCATTTTGCCAATTAGGTCGGCTGTCCATTGTGCAGGCATACAATTTTCACCTCCTTCATCATTTATTGTTGACCTTTGTAATCATGCGTGATATTATGATGGTGCTAACCAAATCAAGATTATCGCAGCTTTTATGATTACGACGTTCAACTTATATCCGCATAATAGCATGTGATCGTAATCATTTCAAGGGCTTTTTGTTTACGGCGGTAATCTTTGTCGTTATGCCCAAAAGCAGGAGGCCCAAACTATGTTTTATGACAAATTTAATGAACTCTGCGCTGAAAAAAAAGTGAAGCCCGGTCGCGCGTGCACCGAAATGGGTGTCAGCAGATCTTTGGCTGCCAAATGGAAAGCGACGGGAACTGAAAAGCCGAGCGCAGATATTCTTGAAAAAATGTCTAAATATTTTGGCAAAACGATCGATGAAATACTTGATGGCAAAAAAAGAAAAGCGCCCACCGTTTCTGGCGAGCGCGAGGTTGGCTATGATGATTTTACCTATGCAATGCAGGATGAGGCAAAGGAGTTAACTGATGCGGACAAGCAGTTATTGCTCTCAATGGCAAGGCAGCTCAACGCCACAAGGCGCAAACAGAATTGATGTGCTGGGGGCATGGCTTCAGGAAAACGGCGTACAGGTTATAGACAGACCTTTTCTGACGAGCAACCCAGGCACGAAATCAATTACAATCCACCTATCAAATACGGATGACTGGGGTATTTTTATTGATCGTCGCAGGATACCGGACCGCGTCACGGAGTATTCCACTCTCCTGCATGAGGGTGGGCACGTCGCAACCGGTGCGACACATGAGGTGTCCAGCCCGTTTGATCTTGTAGAAAAGCATGAATACAAAGCAAACAAATGGGCAGTTGAACATGCGATTTCTGAGGAAGATCTTGACGCCGCAGTAGCAGGCGGCCACACGGAAATCTGGGACCTTGCGGAACACTTTGATGTAACAGAGGATCTGATGAAGAAGGCTGTCAGCTGGTATGTCTACGGTAACCTGGCATCAGATTTATATTTTTAACGCCTCGCAGCGGCGGATAGAACTAGAGAAAGAGTGTGGAAGATGAGTCTACTATCATTACTTGGCATTAACAAGATTGAACAAGGAAAAGGCGGCCACACCCTTTGCGAAGACATATTTCATGTTGTTGGCGTGTCCTACTGTATTGATCATGTTATGAAGCTTGCAACATGCAACCCGGAATGGGAAAAAAACGGACGATCAATCTTGGCGCAAGGCGGTGCTGGGAAGAAAATATACAGATACTGCTTCATAAACAAGCCCGTTAAGATTCTTCCGGAGCCGAATAACAGTCACGATAGAGATGCACTGCTTGTTCAGATAGCTGGAGAAAAAATTGGCTATATTAGCCGGCAAGACAACATAAACGTGAAAAGAATACTCGGCAAAAATTCGGTAAAATTCACATCAGCATTCATTTCAGGCGGCCAATATAAGGTCGTGTCGAAGAACGGCGAGACCATAAAAACTGACTGCGATATAAGTATTACTGTGAAAATTGGGTACACGTAATGCGCCTACAAATGGCGGAAAAGAATGCCGCCCCCGCACTTAATTGGAGGCGGTTGACAGATTTCGCGGTGATGCCGAAACCAGTTATTTGAAGAACCCCGCTTCGGCGGATCAATATAAAAGAGAGAAGAGGATTTGCATGAAGTGCCCGAAATGTGGTAGTGAAAACGTAACAGTGCAAATAGTATCTGAGACACAAATAATGAATAAGCACCACGGCATACTTTGGTGGTGTTGCATCGGATGGTGGTGGTGGATGATAAAATGGTTTATTTTCACAGTTCCAGCGCTGATCGTTAAAATCTTTGCGCCCAAGCGTACAAAGCTGAAAACAAAGCATAAATCAATGTGCGTATGTCAGTCTTGCGGCCACCACTGGGAAGCGTAGCAAATTAAAAAAGCCAGCCTCCGGTTGCACCCGGAAGCTGGCAATGCAGATCACCTATCGGTCAAAACAGGAGTAGTCTACCCTTTTATGATATCACAGGGCCGGGCGCTCCGCAAGGAGGAAAATACAATGAAACGGGAAAACGGAGCCGGAAGCGTATACAAACGCGCCGGTCATAAGCCATGGGTCGCGGCGCTCCCAGCTCGCTACCATGCCGACGAAAACGGAGTCACGGTCAAGACGCAGCAGATCCTCGGCCGCTACCTGACCAGAGCCGAGGCCAGAGCCGCCCTGGACGCCTATCTGGATCACCCGACGGATAAAATCAACTACACGCTGCAGCAGATCTATGACGAGTGGTCGCCAAGGGCATACCAAAAGATAAAAAAGCAGACATCCGACTGCTATCGTGCTGCCTGGGCAAAGTTGGTGCCACTGTATGGGAGTAAACTCCGAAGTCTGACAATCGCGCAGATGCAGCGGATCATCGACGCCTATACCGTGCCGCGAAAGGTCACAGGCAAGGATGGAAAAGTCCGTGAGGATAAACCGCTCGGAGAATCGTCGCTGAAAAACATCAAGTCCGTGCTGCACCAGCTGTACGAGTACGCCGAGAAAAATGATATTGTCAATAAGAATTACGCCGATTTTCTGGATATAACTGCAAAAGCTCCGGTAAAAAAAGTCGGGTTCACAGAGCTGGAAGTCAAGGCAATGTGGAAATATGTAGATACGGTCCCGTGGGCTGATACGGTGATCATGCTGTGCTACATGGGGTGGCGTGTGTCTGAGTTTTTGGAGCTGACTCCATTTTCTTATGACGCCAAACAGCACATTTTGACAGGCGGGCTAAAAACTACAGCTGGGAAGAACCGTGTTGTGCCTATACACCGCAGAATCCAGCCACTGCTCGACCGCTGGCTTGCAAAGGGCTATGACACGATCATCGCCGATGCGGACGGAAAACCGCTGAATAAGGACAGCTACCGCGAGAAGTGCTGGAAGCCCGCTCTCGCCGCCATGGGCCTTCGGCCGCTCACACCACACGCTGCCAGGCATACCTGCGCCACTCTACTCTCGGCATCCGGAGCGCGTCCAGAGGACATCCAAGCGATTCTGGGCCACGAGGATTATGCGCTGACAGCCAACGTCTACATCAACCAGGACACGTCGACTCTGGCCGCCGCAATTTCTCGCTTGTCTTAAAATCAAAGCGTGGCGTGCTGTACCAGGCTCTCATGATTACGGAGCTGTTACTACTGGACAGCCAAAAAAGCTAGTGTTTTCAATGGTTTCCCTCTTGAGTAGCTTCCATGGGGTTCAAGAGGCCGCTAGTTCGAATCTAGTCACTCGGACCAAGAAAGTTCTGAAAGTTCAATGCTTTCAGGACTTTTCTTTTTTGCCCCGCTAGCCCCAGCAAGCATATTTTCTACCACTTTTCTACCACTATGCCCAGAGGCTTCCGGAAAGTTGATCGGCCATGTTTTGCTTTCTTGCCACGTCTAAATGACCATAGATGTTCGCGGTCATTTTGATATCGCTGTGTCCCATCCACTCCTGAACATCTTTCAGCGTAAAGCCAGCGTTGATCAGTAGGCTTGCGAACGACTTTGACTATGAAAACCGGCAAAAGAAGATTATTGAAAGATCAGCATATAACAAAGTCTGCCACACAGGCTGCGATCTTCCGAGCGACATTATGACAGCAAAACAGAGAACTGGAATAACAATATTCAGCGCGCTCCTGGATGCAATACCGGTCGTGCTGGAAAGCCTCATTTCCATGCTGCCGACAGTGATCGAAACGATTGCAGCGATTCTTCCTGGACTTGTGCAAGGAATTGCAGATGGACTGCTGCTGAATCTGCCACTGATCATCACCGCAGAACGGGCAGTAACCTGACTGGGCCCACACACGCACCTGCTGCGCCGTTGTTCCATTCTGCAGGTATCTGGCTGCCTGCTCCGGACCGATCTTGTTGTACAGGGATATAAGCTGTTGTTCAGTCATTTTTCTCCTTTCTGTCCGCTTTATCGGACTATTTATGTGCGATAATCGTTTTGTGGTCAGGAAACAGATTCGCGATCATGAATGTCAAGTATCTCGTTGATTGCAGCTGTAATGGATGCCGCTGGCCTGCTTCCGGTAAAAATCTTATATAGATATCCACCGTCACAAAATAACCCAGTTTTCTCCCTTACTTTGCTCGCGAGCCACTCCTGAGACTGCCCAATATCTATTTGGCGTTTCTTCACTGATCTGCCGTAGTCCGTAATTTGTGCCATTTCTTCAATCACCCCCTGTATAAAGCAATTGACAAGTACGCAACTATGTACTAATATAAAGGTGCCACCAAACATATTGCACACGCTCGCGTATTGTCTATGCCCGTATTTTAGTACTCGAGCGCGTACAAGTCAAGTACTAATCCACTCGATTAAGTACTTTTGTTGTGATGTACAAAAATGGAGGTACTTGAATGGGCACATTGTACGAAAACATCATTAGTTTGTGCGAAGCAAACAACAAGAAACCCGGAAGCGTGTGCAACGACCTTGGTATTAGCCGGGGAATCATGACAGATTTAAAATCCGGTAGAAAAAAAGGAATTAATGCAGAAACTGCGAATAAGATTGCCAATTATTTCGACGTTTCCGTGGATTACCTGCTTACCGGAGATAAAAAAGAAAGGCCCCTCGTCAATGGAGACGAGGAGCTGACGGAATATCTCGAGATGCTGCGGGACAGGCCGGAATGCCGCATGCTGTTCCAATTGTCAAAAAATGCGACAAAAGAAGACGTTGAACAGGCCGTTAAAATTATCGAGGCATTGCGCAAATAACCTTGATTGGGATGGTTTCATGGAGCCAGATTATTTCGTCCGATATATACCCATGCCACAGGCAGTTAAAGCGATGACGCTGCCAAATGATGATTGCACATTTGACATCTACATCAATGAGACTATACCAGAAGCATCTCAAAAGAGAGCTCTTGATCACGAGATCCGACACATCGCGAAAAACCATTTTTATGACGACTGCGCACCAGTCTCTGAACAGGAACGTGAAGCTGGTTAAATTGTAGCGTCCCGCTTCGGCGGATAAAATAAAGAAGGAGAAATGGACATGGATGAGAAAGAGAAAAAGCCGATCTATAAAAAGTGGTGGTTTTGGGTTATCATTGCGTTGCTGGTGATCGGAGTCATCGGCGGGAGTCAAAACCAAGGCAAGCAAAGTGATGATACTTCACAAAAAGAAGATACGGCAGCGACCACGCCAGAAGAAACAACAAACCAGAGCCTGGCACAGCAAATTGAAACAGATACCGAATCAACATCAAATACCACTGTAGCGACTCAAGCGGAAACGACAGCTCCGAAAGCAGATTTATCCAATGTAGCAACCGAATATACCCTGTCAGCTGGAAACTATACGGCGGGTATCGACATACCGGCAGGAAAGTGCAACGTCGAAGCCGTATCTGGAACCGGAAACCTCTTTAGTTCAAACATGTTCAGCGGCGGCGTAAATGAGATGTTTGGTATAGATGACGGATCTGGAACCTATTCGCCTAGTTTTTCTGGTCTTAAGCTATCGGACGGCACTCGGATTACGACGAACGGTCTTCTTGTCATTAAGCTTACATATACAAGTGTAGATAGTGATTTTACGGGTCGGGAGTACGACGATTCAAAAGCTATAGAGTTGACAAATGGTAACTATACTGCCGGATCTGACTTCGAATCAGGTGTATATAAAATTACGGCGGTGTCCGGATCCGGAAACATATCCAGTGATAATATGTTTGATGGCGGCGTAAATGAGATGTTTGGCGTCGATGACGGATCGGGATTCTATAACAATCAAATTTTAAATGCTGAGTTCCCAAGCGGATGCGCTTTCACAATAAGTGGCGGAGTGACTGTCAAGCTTGTTCCAGAAAAGTAAGTAAGTCGTATAAGTAGAAGAGAGAAGAGGGTTTATATGAAGTGCCCGAAGTGCGGTAGTGAAAATGTAACAGTGCAAATAGTATAGTCAAGCGCTGCATCGACAGTCTTTTCTTTGTTGTTGAAATAGCCCAAGACCTGTGAATTTCCGCAAATACGCTTCATGAATTTCATAAACTGTGAAGCGGGCGGGGCGGGGCAGATTTCTGTTAACCCATCCTTGCTATGTTCGTTATACAGCTTGACCTTACAACCCACGCAATCGATGAAATACTTCACCTGGCTCACCGGTGAAAAGAGCGTTGCCTGTTTATGGGAGTCTGCATTGCTGATGCCAGGAATCAAGCCGAGGTGGACCTCTGGATTGGGAATGTTAGGTGAAGCAAAGCTGATATGCGGCTTCGGCTCACGCTGTTCCAGCATATCGATAACCTTGAAATAGAAAACATGGCGTTTGTCCGATGCCGATATTTTATGAGCCTCATCAATAAAAACGTAGTCAAAAGTCAGTCTCTCATATTTTATAAGCAGATACAGAAGCCGCTCAGGAGTCAGCACGAAAATGAAGTTGTGTTCTTCCTCCAGAGCCAAAGCGCCTGCCGATGTTACTACGCGATAGTTCTTCTCCTGTAGCAAGCCTCCAAGTTCGTTGATTATCTTACTGGACACCTCGTTTATAAGGGCTTTTGTCGGAACGACAACAACAAAGTTCAGGTCGGCACCATCCTGCACCTGTTTCTTAATGAACATCCGCATAATAAACGACTTTCCCATCGATGTGGGACCCGAATAGCTGAAGTATGGCTCTTCCAACCGCTCATATACTTGCTTTTGCGATCGGAAAAAGTGCTTATCCTGCTCTGCCGGAACAACAACCAGTTCCTTGCTGAATTCCACATAAGTGTTTTCAAGCAAGGTTCGGAATGGGCGTTTGGGATTTG
>JAYFPO010000021.1:0-45986 GCA_034927685.1 Oscillospiraceae bacterium
CATCAGCGACGATAAGGAATCGCGCTCTGCGGTGGCATCGTAAAGTGCTGCGGCTCAAATAAACTCTCTACAGCTGAGTAAATATCCGTATTTGTGGGGGTAGGCTTTGTGGGGGTGCATACCCGATACTTCGGGAGAGCGCTTGACTGGCAGTCAAGAGGTCAGCGGTTCGATCCCGCTATTCTCCACCATACTCGTCAGAGTGCAGACAAAAAACCCGTTTCTGAAAAGAAACGGGTTTTTTGCTTTCTGCGGCACTTGTCGCCGGGATATCCAGCCGAAGGCGAACCTGCTCCGGACCCATGTACTGCCCAGATGGCGCTTACAGCCTTGCCAATTTCCCTTCGGCTTCCGTTTGGTGCAAAGCCGGAAGCGCCTCGGACGGCGGCATTCCGGCAGCGTGGCCCGGTACATAAGGGACGGCCGGAATTGACTTTTCGTACATTTGAAAAAAACAGCGGCTATCTTTGGCGCGCGGCGGAGGAGGCTATTTGACATCGGCCTGCACCGTGGAAAGCAGCTTTTTTTCTGGCAGGCGTACTGGTGGGGCGTGATGTGCTGAATTCTTTTGAATGTCTGGATGAAGTGAGAGGTGTTTTCGAAGCCGGTACTGCGACTGACGCTCTGAACCGATTCTCCGCTTGAGAGCATCCAGCAGGCATAGGATACCCGGACACTGTTGAGGTAGTTCATATAGGTCATACCCGTTAAGGTTTTAAAGCGGCTGCAAAAATGATATTTGCTGTAGCCGGTGAGGCTGGCGACCTCCTGGATGGAGATTTTTCGAGGATAATTGCGATTGGTCCAGTTGATCAATTCCTGAAGGCTGGAGCCCTTGAATTTGGCATGAAGGGAATCGCTGCTGCGCTTCGGGGCCGTATGCCGGGACAGAATCCGCATCAGATCCAGAAACAGCGGAATGCAGGCTTCCAGTCGGCCATCCTTTTTCATCAGCTCCTCCACAATCAGAAGCACCTCCTCATAAGCCGGGGCCTGATACAACAGTTGATTCAGCTGACAGCCATACAGCGCCAGATAGTTTTCAATTTGGATGTAATGCCCCATTTCCTGGAGGTTGATTTTGAACACATACATGGTACCGCTGCCGGGGCGGATGTTGTTGGAATGGATTGTGTAGGGCGGAATGAGGAACAGCTGATTCCCCTGCAGGGGATAGTGGCTTGTGTCAATCACAATTTCACCGCATAATTCCCTGCACAGCAAAATCTCGATCGTATCCGCATAGTGAAGCGGGACAATATCCTCTGTCTGAAACTGCTTGATGCAGATTGTATAGGGTGTTTCCATAGAAAATTGCAGCTGTTCTTCGAAACCACTGGGTGTTGTGTCGCCAAAAAAGACACATTGCATGAATCAGTCTCCTCCTGTTCTGCCGCCAAGCGCCGCGTCTGGTCGGAACGGCGATGGTATCTTTCAAAATCAATATACAGCATAATCAAAATATTACAACATTATTTCAAAATATTCGGTCTTGAAAGGGGGAAAAGTAAGGTGGATAATGGCAATAGACATTCCCCACAAACCATGTTGAAAGGAGCAAATTCAATGAAACGATCCGAAATCAACAAGGCTCTGAAAGAGCTGGAGGCCATGTGCGAAACATACTGCTGCTACCTCCCCCCCTTTTGCCACTTCACCCCGGAGCAATGGAAGGAAATTGGTCACGAGTACGACGAGGTCCGGGACTGTATGCTGGGTTGGGACATTACGGACTTCGGTCAGGGGAATTTCGACAAGGTCGGATTCTCTTTGATTACCATCCGTAACGGCAACCGCGCCATGGCGGACAAGTATCCCAAGGTATACGCGGAAAAGCTGCTGTACCTCAAGGAAGGCCAATATGCCCTCAACCATTTCCATTGGTACAAAACGGAGGACATCATCAATCGCGGCGGCGGAAATGTCCTGATCCGTGTTTACAACAGCCTGCCCGACGAGGAAATTGACTACAAATCCGATGTCACCGTTCATACCGATGGCCGTACCTACACGGTACCTGCCGGCACGCAGATCCGTCTGACTCCCGGCGAGAGCATCCATGTTCAGCAGTACCTCTACCATGATTTCTCTGTAGAGAATGGCTCCGGCCCTGTTCTGCTGGGCGAGGTCAGCCAGTGCAACGACGACAGAACCGACAACCGTTTCAATCCTCCCGCAGGTCGTTTCCCCAGCATCGAGGAGGACGAAGCTCCTTATCGTCTGCTGTGCAACGAATATTCTGCAGCCAAGTGAGGTAACCTATGGATGTCATTGCGCTTGGTGAATTGCTGATTGACTTTACCTGCGTCAGCACGGATTCCGATGGATACCCCATCATGGCTGCCCATCCCGGCGGCGCCCCTGCAAACTTTCTGGCAGCGCTGACAAAATTCGGCGCGCAGACTGCGCTGCTGGGCAAGGTGGGCACCGATGCCTTCGGCAAGATGCTGACCGCAACGCTGGAAAAGGCCGGTATTGAGACCCGCGGCTTGATTGCTGCCGACGATGTGTTTACCACCCTGGCTTTTGTCACGCTGGATGAGAGCGGAAACCGGGAGTTTTCCTTCTCCCGGAAACCCGGCGCGGATACCTGCGTCCGCTTTGAAGAGCTGCGCTTAAGTCTGGTGGATGAAGCGCGAGTGTTCCACTTTGGCACCCTGTCCCTGACCGACGAGCCTGCCCGGTCCGCCACCTATCAGGCGGTCGACTATGCCAAATCCAGGGGAAAACTAATCACCTACGATCCCAATCTGCGAAAGCCTCTCTGGAAGGATCTGGAGATTGCAAGAGAGCAGCTGATCTGGGGCCTGACCAAGGCGGACGTGGTGAAGATCAGCGAGGAGGAAGTGGAGTTTCTCTTTGGACTGGGGATCGAAGAAGGCGCCAATTACATTCTGAAACACTTCGGCGTCAGGCTCCTCTTCGTGACATGCGGTGCAGACGGGTGCTATTTTAAGAACGGGATTGCCAGCGGGCATGTTCCCGGCTTGACCGGTATCCATGTCGTCGACACCACCGGTGCCGGTGACATCTTCGGCGGCAGCGCTGTCTGGAAGCTGCTCCAGCTGGGAAAGGCCCCGGAAGAATTAAGCGAAGCGGAGCTGACAGACATCGTTACCTTTGCCTGTACGTCTGCGGGTCTGTCAACCACGAAAGCCGGCGGCATTTCCAGCGTACCGGAATACGACATGGTTTTGAAAAGAATGGAGAAGTAGTGCTTCATACCATTAAAAATGAATATCTGACCGTTACGGCGGCGGAAAAGGGTGGGGAGCTGCAGTCCGTTCTGGGCGCCGACGGTATCGAATATCTGTGGCAGGGGGATCCCGCCTACTGGGGAGACCGGGCTCCGAACATCTTCCCGTACGTCGCTCGGCTGACAAAAGGAATGTATTATCTGGACGGGACGCTCCATCGGATGCCGATTCACGGCATTGCACCCTACAGCACATTTTCTCTGGTTGGAAAAGAGGAGCGCTCCATGGCGCTGGAGCTTACCGACAGTGAAGGGTCCTTCGGCCAGTATCCCCGGCACTTTGCGTTTCGCATCCTGTACACGCTGGTGGGCAATCGTCTGGATGTGACCTACGAGGTGGAAAATCGGGACAAAAAGACGATGTACTTTGGTCTGGGCGGACACCCCGGCTTCCGTGTGCCGCTGGCGCCGGGACTGAAATTTGAGGATTACCGCCTGCGTTTTTCAGCCCCCTGTCGGCCGAAAAGAGTGGGCTTTACCGATGACTGTTTCCTGAACGGGATGAGTACGCCGTTCGCGCTGGCGCAGGATCAGTTTCTGCCCCTGCGCCACGATCTGTTCGATCATGATGCCATCGTCCTGAAGGGGATGGATCGGCAAGCGGCGCTGGAAACAGACGGCGACTGCCACAGCGTAACAGTAACCTACCCGCAAATGGACTATCTGGGCCTGTGGCATATGCCCCGCACGGACGCGCCCTATTTGTGCATTGAGCCCTGGACTTCCCTGCCCTCTTTCCAGGATCAGATCGCGGTGTTGGAAGAGCAGAAGGATCTGCTTTCTTTGGAGCCCGGCTGCCACTACAGCAACCGGTGGTCTGTCGCCGTTGGCCGTCCGTAACCGTGCCGGTAACCGATGCCGATTTGCCGACAATTCCGGCAAACAAGCCCGACGAAACCAGGCGGCCAAGGGGATGACAGGCGGATATTGCCTGCCATGCCGGGAAGAGGCAAGGCAAGCAGAGGGGACAGTTTCCGGTCGCTGATGATTCAAACTGGAAGTCTGTCACAATAGTGTACAAAATAATATTTTATTTCATGAAGAAATTTTATTTCTTTTTGTTTAAAAAGTCGAATATACAGGGATGAATCAAAGGAGTATTGACATTTTTATAAAAACAACTAGAATTAAAATTACAGCCGGGACATGCTAGGGGTAATTCGGAGCCCGGTGCTTGACCGCCATAAAGGTTGTCGAGGGGAAATGAACACGCTTTTCTGGCTCAACAGCAAAAGACAAAATTTTATTATTGGAGGAGAAAAAATGAAAATCAGAACTGCACTGAAAAAGTATCTTTCCTTAGCACTCGCGATTGTTCTGGTTCTGTCTCTGGCCGCATGTGCCAGCAGCAGCACCACCGCAGAAACAACAGCCGCTTCAACAACCGCCGCTGCAGAGACGACAGCCGCTCCTACCACAGCTGCTGAAACGTCCAAGGACACCAGTGAACCTGTTACCCTCAAATTCCAGCAGTGGTGGGGCGTTGAGCTCCCCGCCGGCTATCTGGATGATATCGTCGCAAAATACGAAGAGAAGACCGGCGTCAAGGTTGAGCTGATCAGCGCGCCCTGGGCCGACACCAAGACAGCAATCACCGCAGGTGCTACAAACGGTACCATCGCCGACATCGTCAGCGTCGACGGCGCATGGCTGGCTGAGTTCGTCAAGATGGGCATTCTGACCGACGTGAGTGCCGCCGGCGTCAACACCAGCCTGGCCGCAGATACCTGGCAGGTCGACGGAAAAACGTATGTCGTTCCGATCAACAACTTCACGTATCCCATGTATGTCAACATGGACATTTTGAACGCCGCCGGCGTTGATAAAATTCCCACCACCTGGACCGAGTTAATTGATGCCTGCGCAAAGATTACCGCGGCCGGCTACTCCGCATTTGCTCTGAACCTCGGTACCACCAACGCAAACGGCATCCAGAACGTCTTCATGGGCACCGGCTGGGCTTCCGGCATTACCCTGAAGGACGAATCCGGTGCATACAACGTCGCCGGCAACGAAGATCTGGCTGCTCTGGCACAGCTGTTCAAGACCCTGTACGATGCAGGCTCCCTCTACCCCGGCATGAGCACGCTGGAAGAGTCTGAGATGACCAGTAACTTTGCCGCCGGCAACTGCGCCTTCACCCTGGCTTCCGCTGCCACCATGAGCCAGTTTGCCGACCTGAACTTCGCTACCGCCACCGTTCCCGTCAAGGACGGCTACACCGGCAAGAGCGGCATCTGCTACGCCAGCTGGGCTGTCGGCATCTCTGATTCCTGCACGCACAAGCAAGAAGCCGCTGACTTTATCAACTACCTGCTGGGCGGTCTGGACGGCACCGACGGTTCTGTCGCCGCAAGTCTGGCTTCCACAATGACCGCATTCCCCAACAGCGTTGTTGCCAAGCCCGATTACAGCAACACGCCCGAACAGTTCCAGTCCTTCTATGAGCTGTACAAGAAGAACTACGTCATCAACGAATTCATTGGTTTGCCCAATGCTTCCGACGTGATGACCTCCATGACCAATGATTTGGTTCAGTATCTGGAAGGCGATATGGACTGCACTACCATGCTGAACAACTGGCAGGGTTATCTGGACGCCGCAGGCAAATAACATTGCCATAAATGAACGAGAGGAAAAGGGGTCATAATTGACCCCTTTTCTTTGAGAAAAGGTTTTGTCCCGGATTCGGAAATGCAGAACCCGCGTTTGTGCACATTCCGACGAGTCTTCTTATGGTAGGAGGGTTATATTTTGAAGCTATTAGGAAAGAAAACTGCGCCATATCGATACCTCACTCCCACGCTGGTTCTGATGATTATATTCCTGGTCATTCCGATCTGCATGGTGATTTGGTACTCCTTCGTGGATAACGCAGTTGTTTCTTCCAGCCCGCAGTTTGTCGGTTTTCAAAATTATGTCACGTTGTTTAAGGACTCAAAGTTCTGGAATGCGGCCTCGAACACCATCATTTTTGTCGTGGTCAGTGTGGTTACCCATATCGTGCTTGGCATGGTGTTTGCCCTGCTGCTGAATTCCAGGTACTTCAAGGTCAGAACGAAAACCATTGCGCGCGTAATTTACATTCTTCCGTGGATTTTTACGGCTTCCGTCGTCGCGATCCTGTGGAAACTGATGTTGCAGCCGGCCGGCATTGTCAACTATCTGCTGTCGTTTCTGCCGCAGATCAGCAAAAATTCCGAGTGGCTCAGCAACCGGCATATTGCTCTGGGCGTGATTTGTTTCATTAACATCTGGTGTGGTTATCCGTTCTATATGGTCAGTATTCTGGCCGGCCTTCAGGGCATTCGCGGAGACTTGTACGAGAGCGCTGCTCTGGATGGTGCGTCTGCAAGCAAGAGTTTCTTCCACATCACGATTCCGGAGCTCAAACCAATTCTTATCAGCATTGCGATGCTGGACTTTATCTGGACGCTGCAGTCTTTCAACGTTGTCTGGATGCTGACCGGCGGAGGCCCCGTGAATGCCACAGAAACACTGAGTATTTATATCTACAAGCTGGCATTCCAAAAAGTTGATTACAGTATGGCCAGTACCACAGCAGTCGTACTGCTGATTGTCTGTGTGATTGTTGCCGTTTACTATGTACAACAGCAAAAGAAAGCGAGGGAGTAGGATATGGTCGGCGGTCAAAACAAGAAAGTGAAGACACTACTGACCATCCTGCTGATTTTGGGGGGCGCCTTTGCAGGTTTCCCCATTATCTGGATGGTCTGCTCCTCCCTGAAATCCAACTCTGACATCTTTTCCTGGCCTCCCAAGTTATTTGATAAAACATTTAGCTTTCATTCCTATGTTGCGGTCGTAACCGATTCAACCAAGGTTCGGTTCTTTTTGAACAGCTACATTGTCGCCGGCTGCGTGGTCCTTGCTACGCTGTTCATCGGGATTCTTGCCGCGTATGCGTTCAGCCGCTTCGATTTTCCCGGAAAGGCTTTTATCAACTCCCTGATTGTGAGCGTCCAGGCCATTCCTCCCATCGTCTTGCTGATCCCCTATATGAGTCTGATCGTTGCCATGAAGCTCTTCAATACCTATTGGGCGCTGATCCTGACCTACCTGGTGTTCACCCTGCCCTACTGCATTCTGATGATGACGGGCTATTTTGATACGCTGTCCAGGGAGCTGGATGACGCGGTGATGATCGACGGCGGCTCCCGCTGGAAGGCGCTTTGGGCTGTGCTGGTTCCCATTTCCATTCCCGGTATGGTTTCCGTCGGGATGTACACCTTTATGCAGGCTTGGAATGAGTACCTGTTTGCGCTGGTCCTGACCCAAACCACCGAGATGCGTACCGTTCCCATCGGGATCAACCTGCTGATGGGTCAGCATGCATACGACTGGAGTCAGATGATGGCCATGAGCGTTCTTGGCTCCATCCCCGTACTGATTCTGTTTGTTTTCTTCCAGAAGTATTTCATTGCCGGTATGTCTGCCGGTGGTGTGAAGGGCTGATTTTTTAAAAAAAGAATGATTTCAAAGGAGAAATTTGCTATGTTAATGAATATGAAAGAACTGCTCGCCGTTGCCAAGGAACACAATTTTGCCGTCCCCGCCTTTAATATCAGCGATTACAACATGTTCAACGGGATCATGGAAGCTTCCGAGGAAAAGAACGCTCCCGTGATTATTGCGATCCATCCGGACGAGCTGCGCCATATCAGCAGCGAGATGGTCAAGGGCATTGTGGAAAGAATCCACAACTCCTCCGTACCCGCCGTCATTCATCTGGACCACGGCGGCACCTTTGCGCAGGCTGTGATCGCCATTCGGGCGGGCTTCACTTCTGTGATGATCGACGCTTCCTGCCTGCCCTATGAGCGCAATGTGGCAATCTGCAAAAAGGTTTGCGAGATGGCACACGCGATCAATGTTTCCGTGGAAGGCGAGCTTGGCACCATCGGCAACACCGACTCTGTGGAAACCACCTCTCCCGACGAGATTCTGTACACCGACCCCGCGCAGGCAAAGGACTTCATTGCGCAGACCGGCATTGATTGCCTGGCAATCGCCATCGGCACCTGCCACGGCATTTACCCCAAGGACAAAAAGCCCGAACTGCGCATCGATGTTCTGGATGCCATCAAGAAGATTGTCGACGTCCCTCTGGTTCTGCACGGCGGTTCCTCCAACAAGGACTCGGAGATTGCCAAGTCTGTGGAGCACGGCGTCAATAAGATCAACATTTCCAGCGACACCAAGGCCGCTTACTATGAAAAGATGCGGGAGGTCCTGAAGAATGCCGCTCTGCGTGAGCCCAACATGATTCAGCCCCCCTGCCTTGCTGCCATGAAAGAGGTCGCCTACCATAAGATTGATCTGTTCCAGGCCGGCGGCAAGGCTTCCCTCTATTAAGGACACGAGAAACGGTTCCCATCGGAACTGAAATACAGGTTTCAACCGCGCGGCGCAGAGCATGCGTAGCCGGAATGTGGTTTCTGCTGAAGGAGATTGCACAATGGGTGAAAAGATTGCAATGGGGTTCCACACCTGCGTAGACTACGAGCTGGTGTGGGATACCGCGATTGTGGAAGAGCAGATCCGCGCATTCGATATTCATGCGGAAGAACTGAAACCGGAGATGGAAGTCGATTCCGAGCGCGCGCTTTGGATCGGATGCCTCGCGCATTTACGGGCCGGTATCGGCGGTGAGATCGTTCCCGCACAGCCCCATATCTGCGTGGATTTTGCCAACCATTTCCGGTATGAGATCACATTGGGCGGTACCGCCACCCGCGCGGCCATTGTTCTTTCCCGCATGGGCTATCCTTCCGTGCTGCAAACGAGCTGCTACAATGAGCACGTGAAACGGCTCATGCCCGCGCGGATTCACGTGCTCCCCGGCGTGGCCCCCGATCACAATGAGATTTATCCGCATGTGATATTACAGTGTTTTGGCGGAATCCGAATTCACGCCAATGACATTGATTTTGTGACGCCGCGGGAAAACCGGATTTTGATTTCCCGGGATGTGGACAGCCTGAACATTCCCGTCCTGGACAAAGAATTCGGCGCGCTGATCACGGATGCCGAGGTATTCCTTCTGGGATGCTTCAGCGAGATTCTGGATCGGGAGATTCTGGAAAATCGGGTGGAGAAGACAAAGTCTTTGCTATCCCATCTCCCCGAGGATGCACTCGTGGTCATGGAAGACGGCTGCTATGTCAAAAAGGATTTCCGGTATTATGTACACGAGCAGCTGGCGCCGGTTACGGACATCCTCAGCATGAATGAGGACGAAATGCAGGACTATATCGGAAAGAGAATCGACCTTCTGGATCCGGAGGCGGTCAGAAGCGCATTGGAGACGGTGCGCCTGCAATCCGGAATGAAAATTCTTCTGGTGCATTCCGCCGCATGGGCTCTGGCATACGGGGAACATGCAGCGATGTTGGAAACATCGCTGGAAGGGGGCGTGACCATGGCCGCAACACGCTTCCGTGTCGGCGATCACCTGACGCCCGAAGCATATGAGGCGACAGGCAAACTGGCGGCAAAGGCCGACAGCGTGGTATTCTGTGCACAAATGAAGCAGATGCTGGGCGATCAGATCTGCTGCATTCCGTGCAAGGACCTGCGTCGTGTGGAACATCCAACCGTCGTTGGTTTGGGCGACTCCTTTGCGGGCGGTCTGCTGCCGGGTTTGCTGAAACAAAACAGAGGACTATCGTGATAAAACATTGAGGAGATTACGTTATGTACGAAAAAGTTGGTAATATTTTGAAGATGGCGAAGGAACACAATACCGCAGTCATCTCGTTTATCTGCATGGACTATGTGATGGCCAGAACTGTGGTCTACGCTGCCGAAGCGACCAATACCCCCGCCATCGTCATGCTGTTCCCCGAGCATGTAACCGTCCAGCATACCACCGGCTTTGCCGAGTATGCCGCGCTGGTCAAGGAACTGGCGGAGGAAGTGAAGGTGCCCATCGGCCTTCATTCCGATCACGACTACAGTTACGCCGCCATTATGAACACCATCCGCAGCGGCTTTTCGTCCGTGATGATCGACGGCTCCATGAACGATCTGGATACCAATATTGCGCTGACCAAAAAAGTGGTGCTGCAGGCACATGCGCAGGATGTTTTTGTGGAGGGCGAGATCGGCCATGTCGGCATCGCAAAGGATTCCGACAACCAAAACGCCGACCTGTACACCAAGCCGGATGCCGCCGCGAAGTTTTGCCGGGAAACCGGCGTGGACGCACTTGCGGTTTCCATCGGAAATGCGCACGGTGAATACAAGGAAACCCCGCATCTGGATATGGCCCGGCTGGAGGAGATCCATGCCGCTACCACTGTGCCTCTGGTTTTGCACGGCGGCAGCGGGATTCCCGACGATCAGCTTCTGGAAGCATTCTCGAAGGGTATCTGTAAGTTCAACCTGGGCACCGACTACCTGAGCAGATACTTCAAGGCTGTTGCGGCATTTGCTGCCGAAAATGCGGCGAATTCCGACCCGGTCAAGATCATCAATCTGCCTGCCTATGTGCAGGACAAACTGCAGCCATATATTGAGGGTCGCATGAGAACGCTGTGCCATTTCTGATGAACGAAAGATTGTCCTGATTGAAAAGCGGGGAAAGGCACTATGAGAGATAGGCGTCTTTCCCTGTTTTCACCGGCGCGTGCCTGTGGCGTTGGAACACCGAGCGGACCGCCCGCGCCAGGGAACGCCTTTCCTGCAGGAGGACGGTACCGGAGCAGCGTCCCGCCGAAAAAAAAGAAAAAATAGCTCAAAAAATAGCAAAAGTTCATGTAGAATGCAGAAAAATGTGATAAGATTGAGAGGATAGCATTACGGCTGCGGCTGCACGGACCAGAGCGGGCCGAAGCTTGGCTGAAGTCTGAGCAGGTAAAGCACCGTCCATGATTGACGGGAACGCCAGGCACGACAGCAAATCAGCGCAGTTTTTTCCGAAATACATCGTTTTTTTCTGAACTGTTCGCTTACCCGTCGTACTCGGCCAAATTCTCGACGGTTCCCGCATGACATTTATTTTCGGATATGGGAGGTTACTATGGCGACAAACGAGGTGGAAAGAACCGTTTTAGACACGATTACCGGAATGTACGATAAAATCTCTCAGGCCGAGAAAAAAATCGCGGAGTTCATTTTGAAAAATACGGATGACGCGGTCAACTCCAATGTCTCCGAGCTTGCCAACCACAGCGGCGTCAGCGACGCTACGGTGATCCGGTTTTGCAAGCATTTGGGCTATGATGGGTACTACCAGATGCGGCTGTGTCTGTCGCGGGATATGGGGCGAAACGAGACATCCTATGATTTCTGTGATGTCACCGGGGCCACCTCCCACGGCCTGTTTAAGAGAATTGCGGACAGCGCCCTTGCGGCAGCCGGAACAACGGACGAACGGGTGCTCAAAGCCGTTGTGGATCTGATCTTGCACTGTTCGATGGTTCATCTGGTCGCCGCGGGCAATACCAGCAGCCTTTGTATGTACTTTGGCCCGCGGCTGGAACGTCTGGGGATCCGCTGCAGCTACAATTCGCTGCCGGAACAATATCTTGGCCATATCAATCTGGCGCGGGAAAATGAGATTGTTCTGGCGATTTCCGGCTCCGGCACTTCCAGATATGTGGTCAAAGCTCTGGAGCTTGCAGGCGAAAAAGGCATGAAAACTGTGGCGATCACAGAATACCAATATTCACCGGTGTCCAGAATCGCAGACTATCTGCTGCTTTCGGCATCGGGTAATAACAGCGAAAGTCCCGTTTCGCAAACTTCCCGTCTGGGCGAAATGTTCATTCTGGAAGTGCTATACCAGATGCTGGAATATACCCTGTCCAATCTGGATGTACAGATCACGGAACCCGAAATGCTGCTTTCCGAGTCGAAACTGTAGTTCGTTTTGAGCAGTACATCGCGGACATCCGGGCAAAAAAACTTCCGCAGAGTTCGCCGATCCCGACGGTAAGGGCGGCGGCGAATTTGAGGCACAATTCCAATAATTCCGAAAATTGATCCGGCAGTCAAGGCGCTGCTCCCAGCGCCTCCATCCGCGAAAAGCAAGGTGTACTCCCCCTGTTTCGCAATGGATTGCAGCGTCCTTTGCACTCTAAGTGCGGGTAGAGACGTGCGCCTGGCTTGGCCGCTCACGTTTATGGAAAAACAGGCTTGACAAGAGGATACAGTTTATGATATATTATATTTTGGATAGATTGTGCGATTGACTATTATGAGGATAGCTTCACAGCGATGTGGCTAAACAGTTCTATAGATGCGGCTAATCACGAGAATCCAACATTCTGGTGAATGGCCGCTGTTTTTTATGCTTTGATTCGAATCAATTCGGATCATATCGAGCAGCAATATAAAGTTTCCCGCCTCGGTTTTCCAGCAGTATGTACCTTCTCTCAATTGGGTACCATGATAGAGAATGATCGGGAAGAACTGTGTTTGTCCCAGGCTGTGTTCCCCGGCAATCGAATTCGTACTTTAGCCGCAAAGCTGAACGCTTGGCTGCTTTAAATATAGGTATCATCTGCCTGTCAAATGAAAAGTGGACCGCTATTTTGCAGAGCCGGACACCCATATGGATCATTCGTCTGAATGATCGAACATTGCTCTGCCAAAAAATAACAGTTCGCACGGCTGAGAAGCAGAAATTAACACGCGTTTGAACGCTCGGATCGGCTTTTTGAGTAGAAAGCCGGGACGGTGGTTCTGCGCTTATTTATGGAGGAAAACAACATGAAAAAAGAACAACAAAACACACAAACCGAAGGTCAGGTCTCCGCGGTGATTGAAAAACCTGCACGTCGCAGAAGCAGACGGCCGGCAAAAAAGCAGGCCTCTGTCCGCATCATTCCGCTGGGCGGACTGACTGAAATCGGCAAAACCATGACCGTCATCGAGTGCATGGACGACATGATCGTCATTGACTGCGGCATGGGTTTCCCGGACGAAGACATGCCCGGAATCGATATCGTGATTCCGGACACCACCTGGCTCGAGAAAAACATTGAGAAAATCAAAGGCATTGTGCTGACGCACGGGCACGAAGATCATATCGGCGCGCTGCCGTATGTTCTCAAAAAAATTAATGTGCCGGTATACGGAACGCGTCTCACCATCGGTCTTGTCGAAGGCAAGCTGAAAGAGCACGGTCTTGTCGGCAAAGTGAAGCTGAATGTCGTCAAGGTCGGCGACACAATCAAGCTCGGATGCATGAGCGTTGAATTTATTCGCGTGAATCACTCCATCGCGGATGCCTGCGCTCTGGGGATTACAACGCCCGCCGGGCTGTTGGTCCATTCCGGTGATTTCAAGGTGGATTATACGCCCATCGACGGTGTGGAAATGATCGATCTCGCCCGCTTCGGAGAACTTGGCCGCCAGGGCGTTCTCGCGCTGATGATGGACTCTACCAACGCGGAGGAACCGGGTACTTCGATGTCGGAGCGAGACGTCGGGGAATCCTTCGACGGCCTGTTTACCAAAGCCAAAAACAGCAGAATTATCGTCGCCACCTTTTCCTCGCACGTGAACCGGGTGCAGCAGATTATCAATGCCGCCGTCTCGCACGGACGCCATGTGGCGGTTACCGGCCGCAGCATGCTGAATGTATTCGGCATCGCTTCCGAACTCGGCTATCTTTCGGTTCCCGACGGCGTTATGGTCGATATCAAAGCCATTTCGCGTTATCCGAAAGACAAAATGGTCATCATCTGTACCGGAAGCCAGGGCGAACCCATGTCCGCGCTTTACCGGATGGCGTTTTCCGACCATCGGGAAGTAAAAGTTGGATCTGATGATTTTGTCATCATTTCGGCCTCCGCGATCCCCGGCAACGAGAAAACAGTTTCAAGGGTCGTCAATGAACTTCTGAGACTCGGGGCCGAGGTGATTTACGAATCGCTTGCGAAAGTGCATGTATCCGGCCATGCCTGCCAGGATGAATTGAAACTGATGCTGGGTCTTACAAAACCAAAATTCTTTTTCCCCGTGCACGGAGAATACAAGCATCTTCTGAAAAACGTGGGCCTTGCGCAGAGCATGGGGATCGACCGCAAAAACATCACCATCCCGGAGGTCGGCAAGATTTTCGAAGTGACCGCAAGCGGCGTTAAAACAGTCGGCACGGTTCCTTCCGGAAGTATCATGATCGATGGACTTGGGGTCGGCGACGTCGGCAACGTGGTGATAAAGGATCGAAAGCTCCTTGCGGAAGATGGCTTAATCATCGTGGGCGCTACCATTGAGGGGGAAACCCATACCCTGATCGCCGGACCGGATATTGTATCAAGAGGCTTTGTGTATGTCAAAGAATCCGGAGCCTTGATTGATGAGACCCGTAAAGTTGCCGAAAAAGTGCTGGGCGACTGCTTGAAAGGCGATATCACGGACTTGCACCCCATCAAAATCAAGCTGAGCAACGCGCTGTCCGACTTTCTTTATAAAAGAACAAAGCGCAGCCCCATGATCCTTCCGATCATTATGAAAATTTAACCGCCTTTGAGAAGGCAGCGGAACCTGATCGCGAAATAGCAATCAAAACGCGCCGGGTTCGGATATGGCGCGCGGTTCTCCGCCAAAACAAGGATAGTACGAAGGGTTACAGGTATCGCGGACGTATCCCTACAGCAAGACGGCATCGCCTTTCGGGGCGATGCCGTCTTTTTCGATACAAACGCTCCGGTAAGCCGTTCCTTTCCCCCGATCCGCGCACCGTCTGTCGTTCTGCGTCCCGCCGGGATGGGAGGAACGCAGAAACTCACGACACAGAAACCGCGAGGTCAGAATACACTACTATATCAGTTGCTATTTTGCATGAATATCTGCCGGGATGGTGATGGTATGGAAGATGTATCCCAAAACTCAAATTATAGAAGCGCCTGGAGGCCCTTGAGCAGGGAAAATGATCTGAGCACAGTCAGTACATCTCCAGGTGTTGAGACATTGAAGAAAAGCAACGAAAGCGACAGCACACCAGCAGCGCGCAGCGACACGTCCGGACAAAAAGAGATTCTGGATCAGTTGGCCGAAACCCGCTCTGATATCGCTGCATTAAATCAGATGCTTTCGGAACAGAGTGAAAAATTGGATCGTTTGCTTGGCCTTTTGGAGGAAATAGGAGCCGGCGGCAAAAAAAAGTCCTTCGGGTTGTCTTGGAAGTAATCCCCGAGAACGGCATTCCGCACATATTTGATCCATCGAGCCTGCCGTTGCCCTGCGAAGTGTTCGCGGATTCGGGCGGCCTATGATGCTGTTTGAACATTAAGAACCCATCCGCATATACTGGAACAGGAAATACATCGTTTCCTTTTCCAATTTTTAGTTTAGGAGTGAAAATATTATGAGCGACGGCGCAGCTCCAGAAATACTTGATATTTTTGCCCGAAGAGTTCTGGCGAAGGCCGAACTGCTTCAGAAGCAGGAAGTTTTCCAGGAAAACTATTCCAACACGATTCCATCTGTCCCTCTGGGAACAAAGGCTCCCTTAACGCTCTATATCATCAACCATGGCGCACTGCCAATCTCAACGGCGCCCAACACAAGCTACGGATCTCCGGTAAAGTGTGTCAAACTCTGCAAGCGGATTCTTGACAGCGATCCGGGCAACACCATCCTCTGCACGCAGAAATCAAAGGTAGTCCTTACTTTCGAACTGGTCTTGGTTGTGGAATACGAGGACAATACGTTTGATGTGATGACGCTTCCCAAGGACCTTGCAGCCTTCACGCAATACGTTGCAACCACGAAAGCGTTCGTAGAAGAGACCGTCCTTAGTTTGTCTGGCACACCGGTCATTCAGCATCAAAGCGTAACCCAGCCTTATGAACAGCTCGTCATTAAGTATAACGCAGCGGCAACCGCCTATGCCAACTTCGAATATACGGCTGTGATTCCGCTGTCCAGTTTCAGCGCGATTCTTCGGAAATGTGAGCTGAATGATCCGACGCTTCAGTCCTATATCGTACTGAGAAATCTGACTTGCGATGTGGATGTGCAGGACCAGTTTCTGGCCACCGCCACCGAAACCCAAACCATCTGGACCACAGTGGTCGACTTTTCGCTTTCCGAGGATATCATCGACAAACTCGGGATCGATCAGGACATTCAAATTCTCGGTACCCCGGAATACGTCTGTCTGGATGACGACTGCGGCTGCTGAAAAAGCGCAACTGTGCGGATGCGCCGCAGCATGAAGCACGATCCGGCAAGTGACTAGAGAAATACGTAAGAATTAGAATTAGGATACCGCTATTCCTGTCAATCAGGAGTGGCGTTATCCTTTATCTTTGCTTGAACTGCCTCTGTCTGTCGCTGCGATCAAATTTCGCCGGGAAATTCACCCGGTTCAGAAACGAAGCCGTCCCGCAAACGCGCAAGATTCGCCGCTTTGCATATCATGTATTAGCAGCATACTCGCACTATGCTGCGCAGAATATCATGGAGGTAGCTCAATGGCTGACAAGTTCAATCCATCCGATCCTTTTGGTTCTGCCGATACCTCTGTCCAGCATCCGCCTTTTCCGCCCTGCCCTCCGGGTCCCCGCGGTCCCGCAGGGCCTCCGGGTCAGCAGGGCCTGCGCGGGCCCGCCGGCAGCCTGAATTATACGGCGCAAAACTTTGTTTACGCGCAGCTCGCACATCTGCTTGAGCAAATCATCGATTTATACCCCGGCGTGCCGCTGTATGTTTTCCTGCCGGGAATCAGTCCCTGGTGGATTTCCGGCATACCGACTCAGGTATACAAATCGGCAGAGGGAACTTATGGAGGCCTACTTCTCCTGGAGTCCGGGGAAGTCGCGTTTCCGCTCAGCGCCATAGCGGCCCTGCAGTTCGCAGAGGATGGCGTGGTATACAATCCGGCAATCACCTATCTCAGCAAGCCTGATTTCCCGCCTGGTTACGACACAAACATCATTACGGCAATTCATGATTTTGTAGCCACAATACCCGGGGATATCGATGTCTTATTCAACCTTGGCTCCAACATCCGCAGTACAGGCCCGATCTATCTCAACAAATATGGACTCATCGTACAGGCCGACGCACTCGGCAACGATCCGGCATTTCTCCCACCGACCTTTATTACAGGGATTGCCCCGCAATACACGGCAGGCGACGGCGCAAAGAAAGCGGCAGGCAGCGCTGAAGCGAAACGCGCGCCGACGACCAGGATACAAGCCACCGAAGCGCAGCCATAACGGAAGGCGCGTTGGAAACAGGCTGCAGATTGAAGTAATTTCGGCATCGCAGAGATCAAAACGCAGCATCCTTGCCGCACTGTGCAGACCCCCGCCGATTCTAAGCCGCTCTGTTGCTTGAAGGGTCGGCTTTGGGGCTGCCGGTCGCGCCGATGGACGGCAGTTTCCTCTTTCCCGCTCCGAGGTGATTCGGAGACCGCAAAACGAGCGGAAGCGTCACGGGGAACGGGAACCATGCCCCGTACGATTGTGCGGGACTGCCCGGTTTGGAAGCAGGATCAATTCTCTCTCTTTCGAAAACAAAAAGCTGCCGCAGAGCCGAACGGTCCTGACCGTTTTGGCCCTGCGGCAGCCCTGTGGTTATCGGATCGCCGGGCGCGGGCGCAAATAGAAGAGAACGCCCGCCACGGCCAGCGCGGCGCCGACCGGCCAATAGACGCGCACCAGCGGGACTGTGGTGCCGTAGATTTCGAATACGCCCCGCAGGCAGCAGCCCACCGTCAGGGTGGCGACGCCCGCCCGGTAGAGGGCGGCGGGCAGCGGACCCGGCCGCCGCGCACGCGGCAGCACGGAAAGCAGCAGATAGGGCAAAAAGCCGAGCAGCAGTGGGAAGAGGAACAGGTAGACCATGTAGGGCGATTCCACGCCGTGGCTGAAGTGCTCGTAAACCCCGCTGAAGAAGCCGCAGAAGACGGTGATCCAGAGGGCGGTCATCGCCCGTCTTTGCAGCGCTTTTCTATCCGATGTAGACAATGTCGCTCACACTCCGTTCTTTGATCGTCCGGCCGTCTGTGGTCGGGTCGTTGAGGACAGTTCCGCAAAACACCATGGTGGAAGAGCCGCCGCCGTCAAGGTTGTAGGCGGTCTGCACGCCGAGAGTCTGCATAAATTCGGCCAACTGGTACAGCGACAGCCCTTCGCTCTCGCTCGTCCGGCCGTCCGAGACGACCATGACATAGTGGAGGCTGTCAATGACGCCGATGGCGGTTCTGGGGTTGCTGGTCATGGATTTGTCCACCTCCGTGCTTGTGCCCACGGAAACTTCACCATCCGTCAACAGCGCAGGTCCGAAGGAGAGCACCTGCTGCGCGCCCTGCGCCAGCAGTTCCTCTGCGGTCACGTCTCCCTCCAATATTGTGGAACAGGAACCGTCCGCCCAGATCACCAGGTCCTGCTGCTCGTCGTCGGAGGAGGAATTGCGGTAGAGCACGCCGTTTCGGATCACATAGCCGCTGCGCACGCCGTAGTAGTCGCCGTTGATCGCCAGGATCGCGCCCACGTCCGAGGCGATTGAGGAGGCAGTTTCCGTGATGTTCTTGCCGTAGGTGCTCTGGGCGAAGGCGGTTTGCAGACTGTCGGCGCTCTCCAGCGTGATGTCCGCCACATAGATGTTCGTGTCGTACTCCCGGTAGGTCGTGATCGTAATGGAGATCCCGTTTCCGTCGTAGGAGGTGTCCGTCACGGTCACAGCCGTTTCCGTCGCGCGATCTGTTTCGCTCTCGGTGCTGCTGCCCGTATTGTTCAGGGCGGTAGACTGCGCCGCAGTCTCGTCGGAGGTGTCCGCCATGCTTTGAGGGACAACCTGATATGCCCGCGGGATCACGAGCGCGTCCAGCAGCACATAGGCCGTAAAGGCCAGCAGCAGGACAAAATAGAGGAGGGAGGCGAGTTTGATTCGCTTCATTTATCCCGCCTCCTTTGGCGTGCGGAAGATCCAGAACCGCTGGGCAAGGAAGCTCAGCGTAAAAAAGGTCAGCTCCGTCAGCAGCTTGGCCGCAAACCGGTTCCAGCCGAGCAGGTTAACCAAAGCGCTCAGCAGCAGCGTGTTTCCGAGCAGGATGCAGGCAGCCACCAGAAAGTACTGCGCGCCGGTTTTGAGCGCGCTGTCCTGATTCCGAAATACCAGGCGCTTGTTGATCGTGAAATTCGTGGCTGCGCTGACAATGCGTGCCGTGACGTTGGAGACCGGAACGCTGACAGCAGTGCCGAGGCCGTTCAGTGCGACCACAAGAATGCTGTAGAGGCCGTAGTCCACAAGAAACCCCGTCAGCGAGGAGGCCGCGAATTTGAAAAATTTTCCATAGACCAGATAGGAATCGCGGATCGTGCGGAAATGGGAGCTCTGATTGCCGCTTAGATAGATCGTCTCGATGGGTTCCTCCCGCATCGGGATGCCGAGCTGCGGGCTCTGCAGGAGCATATTCATCTCGTATTCATAGCGTTCGCCGGGAATTTGCAGCAGCGTGGGGATCTGCGCCGCCGAGAAGGCGCGCAGGCCGGTCTGCGTATCGCTGACGCGCACGCCGGTGGAGAGGCGGTAGACCGTCCTTGTGACGGTGTTGCCGAATTTACTGCGCAGCGGCGTTCCCTTGCCGAAGCCGCGGACGCCGAGCACCAGCGCGTCCGGCTCCGCCTGCGCGCGGCGCGCGACCTTCCAGGCGTCGGAGACCGTGTGCTGGCCGTCGGCGTCCAGCGTGACGACGGTACTGTCCGCCGGGGCATAGGCCAGCAGATGGGAGAGTCCCAGCTTGAGCGCGTAGCCCTTGCCGCGGTTTTCCGCGTAGGAGAGCACCTCCGCCAAGGGTGCGAGGGAAGAAAACACATCCCGGTAGGCGGCGCCGCTGCCGTCGTCCACCACCAGGACGGAAAACCCGGAGGCAGCCAACTGTCCGGCAACCTCAAGCAGCACCGGCTCCGGCTCATAGGCGGGAATCAGCGCGTAGATGGAATCGGCCATTGACAGGCTCCCCCTTTCTCGGATTGGATGTCCTTAGTTTACGACAGGATTGTTTCGCAATTCGGAAGGGAGGGTGAAGATTTTGTGAAAAATCATGGAAACACGGTCGTGCGGGCCGCTCCCGGTCCGCACGACCGTGTTTGATCGCTGATTTCCCCCGCTCAGGGGGTTTCGTTTCCCTTCGCGGTGTCGATGCCAGCCGCGTTTTCCAGATGCAGGCGCGCAATCGCATCCTCGCGCATCTTGTATTTCAGGATTTTCCCCGCGGCGTTCATGGGGAAAGCGTCCACAAACTCGATATACTTCGGCACCTTATGCCGCGCCATGCTGGCTTTGATGTAGTCGAGCAGCTCCTGCTCCGTGACGCTGCCGGACTGCTTCAGGATGACGCAGGCCATGGCCTCCTCGCCGTACTTTTTGTCCGGCACGCCGACCACCTGCACATCCCGGACCGCCGGATGGGTATAGATGAATTCCTCGATCTCCTTGGGGTAGATGTTCTCGCCGCCGCGGATAATCATATCCTTCAGGCGGCCCGTGATCCGGTAGTTGCCGTCCTCGTCCCGGCAGGCCAGGTCGCCGGAATGGAGCCAGCCCTCGCGGTCCACGGTGTCCCGCGTGGCCTCCGGCATTTTGTAGTAGCCCTTCATGGTGTTGTAGCCCCGGGAGCAGAACTCGCCGTTCACGCCCGCCGCCACCGCTTCCCCGGTCTCCGGGTCGATGACCTTACACTGGACATGCGGGAAGTCGTAGCCGACGGTCTCTGTGCGCAGCGCGAGCGGATCGTCCCAGGCGGACATGGTGCTGCCGGGCGCGGACTCCGTCTGGCCGTAGACGCTGACGATGCCGGTCATGTTCATCTCACTTGGCTGCGCGGCCCGGCGCATGAGCTCCGCCGGACAGCCGGAGCCGGCCATGATGCCCGTGCGCATGTGGGAAAAGTCGGTCTTCCGGTAGTCGGGATGGCTGAACATGGCGATGAACATGGTGGGCACGCCGTTGAAGCAGGTGATCCGCTCCTGGTTGACGCAGGCCAGCGACGACTTCGCGGAAAAATAGGGCAGCGGACAGAGCGTCGCGCCGTGGGTCATGCACGAGGTCATGGAGAGAACCATGCCGAAGCAGTGGAACATCGGCACCTGGATCATCATTCGGTCCGCCGTGGAGAGATCCATGCGGTCGCCGATGCACTTGCCATTGTTGACCACGTTGTAGTGGGTCAGCATGACGCCCTTGGGGAAGCCGGTGGTGCCGGAGGTGTACTGCATATTGCAAACATCGTCCGCATGCACCCGCGCCGCCATTCTGGCCACTTCCTCCCGGGGGACCAGATCCGCCCGCTCCATGGCCTCATCAAAGGTCAGGCAGCCGGGCTGCCGGAAGCCGACGGTGATGACGTTGCGGAGGAACGGCAGGCGCTTGCAGTGGAGCGGTGCGCCGGGCTTACTGCTCCCAATTTCCGGGCAGAGCTCGTTGATGGTCGCCCGGTAATCGGAGTCCAGACAGGATTCGATCATGACGAGCGTGTGCGTGTCGGACTGCCGGAGCAGATACTCCGCCTCATGGATCTTATAGGCCGTGTTGACCGTCACCAGCACCGCGCCGATCTTCGTGGCGGCCCAGAAGGTCAGATACCACGCGGGCACGTTGGTGGCCCAGATGGCCACTTTGCCGCCGGCCCGGACGCCCATGGAGATGAGCGCGCGCGCGAAGGTATCCACATCCTCGCGGAACTCCTCATAGGTCCTCGTGTAGTCGAGCGTCGTATACTTGAAGGCATACTGGTCCGGGAACTCCTCCACCATCCGGTCCAGCACCCGGGAAAAGGTCAGGTCGATCAGCTCATCCTTCTTCCAGACGTACCGGCCCGTGTGGGCGTGGTTGTCATACAGGTCCTTTTTCTTGCCGCGGGGATTGTCGAACCTGTGCATATAGTTCACGAAGTGCGGGAAAATAACGTCCTTTTCCTGTAGGTCCCCCATCCATTCCGGCTTCCACTCCAGCGAGATAAAGCCGTCATAGTTGATGGAGGAGAGGGCGCGCATCATCTCGGCAACCGGCAGATTGCCCTCGCCGATCAGGTTATAGGTGTCCCTGTCGTCGGAGTCCCGCAGGTGGACATGGCGCACATAGGCGCCGAGATTCTTGATCGTCGCGTCCGCGCTCTCGCCGTGGTCCCGGTAGGGGTGGTGCATATCCCAGAGGGCCGCGAGCTGGTCGCAGGCAAATTCGTCCATCAGCGCGCGGAGCCGCGCCGTGTCGGCGTAGATGCCGCTGGTCTTCAGCAGCAGCACCGGGCCCAGCGCCTCCGCCGCGGGCAGAAGCTCCCGCAGCGCCGCGCGGACCCGCGCCTCGTCGTCGCAGAGCGCGACGCATGACACGCAGGGTACCTGCAGATCGCGCGCCAGCTCCAGCAGATTCAGGAGCGTCCGCACCGCGTCCCCGTCCGCGGATACGTCGCAGGAGGTATCCAGGCAGGAAATCCGGATCTGCTTTTCCCGCAGCAGGCGGACCGTGGCCGCGGCGGTAACTTTGTGGAGCGGGCCGCCTCGCTCAAACCATTCCGGCCTTTTCTGAACATTATACAGCTCGACGCCGCCGAAGCGCATCTCCTGCGCGGTATCCAGCAGTTCTTCCCAACGCAGGGCCTCCCAGCCTCTTGTGGAAAAGGAGAGATTCATACTTCCGCCTCCTCATAGACGATTTTGTTGAGCGCGCTCAGGTAGGCCAGGATGCTGGCCCCCAGAATATCGGTGGAAATGCCGCGGCCGGAATAGAGCTTGCCGTTCGAGCGGAGCTTGACCACGGTTTGGCCCATGGCCTCGCGGCCCTCGGTGACGGCCTGAATCTGGAAGTCGTCCAGCTCGTAGTGGCGGCCGGCGATCTGCTCGATGGCCAGGAACGCGGCGTCAATGGGGCCGTCGCCGACGGAGATGCCCTCCAGCACCCGATCCTGCCGGCGCAGCTTCATATGCGCCGTCGCGGTGATGATATTGCCGGTGTTGATGACGTAGCTCTCCATCTTATAGGTGGGCGGCACCTGTAGGGCCGCCGCGGCCACGATGGCGTCCAGCTCCTTGGAGCCGACCCGCTCCTTGCGGTCGGCGATCCGGCAAAACGCCTCGTAGACCTTGACGCCGTCCTCCTCGGAGAGATCATAGCCCAGCCGGGCCACGGCCTTCAGGACCGCGCTCATCTCGTCGTGGCTGGTCAGGGTCACGCTCTCGCCGCTCTCCTCCACGCCGTTGTCAAAGGGCGAATTCTTGCTGCGGTTCGTCTGGCACATCCAGACGATCTGGCTGAGAATGCGTTTCATCTCCGTCATGCGGACCGCGCAGCAGGCGTCGAATTTGTCCCCTTTGGCCGCCAGGACCCGGGCCACATTCTCCAGCGCCGCCGTACCCACGGGATAGGAGGCCACCTTGACCTCCCCCGCCCCGCAGCGCACGGCCGCAATGGCGCAGGAATCGGCCATGGACAGCGTGTCGGCGCAGGAGACGCCCAGACAGACGCCCCGCAGCGCGGGCACGGCCGCGTAGAGCTTTTGCAGGAACGCCGCGAACTCATCGGGCAGCATGGCCCCGGCGGTGTCGCAGACCGTGACGGTGGAGGCGCCTGCCTCGATGGCGGCCGAAACGGCCGCGTGCAGGAATTCCTCGTCGCTGCGGGTTGCGTCATCGGCCAGGAACTCCACGTCCCCGCAGCACGCCCGGCAGGCGGCAACGGTCTCGCGGATGGCCGAAAGCATCGCCTCCGGCTTTTTGTGGTGCAGGTATTCCATCTGCACGGGGCTGACCGGCGCCGCCACCTGAAGCCGGGGACACGCCGCCTCACGCAGGGCGTTCCAGGTCGTCTGCACGCTCTCCTCGGAAAGCTGCACCGGCACGGCCACGGCGCAATGCCGGACCGCCGCCGCCACGGACTTGACGAGCAGGCTGTCGATCTTCGGATTCTGAATGGTCTCCAGCTCGACGACGGACACGCCCAGCCGGTCCAACAGCTTGGAAAGCTCAATTTTCTCTTTAAAGGTCAGGGTAAAGCCGGCGGCTCTCCCCGTCTGTTTCATGGTGACGTCGCTGATTCTGATTTCGTTCATCGCCGTATCTCTCCTTTTTGTATGGAATAAAAAAACGTCCCTGAGGCTATTTTGCCTCAGGGACGAACTTTCCTGTTCGCGGTACCACCCTGCTTATTCCCGCCGCGCGGGAATCCCTCTCGGACTCCGATAAGTCCATAGCCTGTAACGGGGCGGCCGGGTTCCATTACTCGCGGAGCTTTCACGGAACCGACTCGGGAAGCAGAATGCAGCTCTCTTCGGTACCGGCTCGCACCACCCGCCGGCTCTCTGAAACGCGAACTGAGAACGCAAATTTCCGTCATCGTCTTTTGCAGTTTAGATTTCTGTCATTTAAGCACAGATTGGTCCGTTTGTCAACGGGTAATTTGAAGAAAAATTTGGAGGCGCGTTTCTGAAAAAAGGATTTGACATTTTGGATGCGGCATGATATAGTTGGCCCAACATAAAAAAGGCTTTGACGAAGACGGTTGGATTCTCAAATGTTCAGAGAGCCGGTGGTTGGTGTGAACCGGTGATTTTGAGTCCTCAGACCTATCACTTCCGAGCTGGAGACCCGAACGGCCAAAGGCCAAGTAGATATCTCCCGTACGCCCGCGTTAAGGGATAGGACTTATCGGAGTCTGAAGTGGCGGCAGGAATGCCGCAAATTGAGTGGTACCGCGGGTTATGCAGTTTTTGCAGCTCGTCTCAAGAATATCTTGGGGCGAGCTTTTTTGTCGCCCGGAATCAGGAGGATTCACAATGAAAGAACAGACCAGCAGCAGCCAGCTCATGGAGGTCGCCCTCCGGATCCGCGAAATGCGGGAGATCGACGGCTACACCGCCCAGGAGATGGCACAGAAAACAGAGGTCAGCACAGAGCTCTATCAGTCCTATGAGGACGGCCTCACCGATCTGCCCTTTACCTTTATTCACAAGTGCGCCAAAACCTTCGGCATTGAAATTGCCGACCTGCTGGAGGGGCAGAGCGCCCATCTCTCCTCCTATACCGTGACGCGCCGCGGCACGGGCAGCCAGACCGCCAAGGAAAACGGCATCTCCATTGTCAACCTGGCCCCGCGCTTCCGCCAGAAGCTGGCAGAGCCGTACTGGGTCACCTACGACTATGACAAGGAGCAGGAGCAGCGCCCCATCCACCAGACCACCCACGGCGGGCAGGAGTTCGACCTGATTCTCAGCGGCCGCCTCAAGGTGCAGATCGGCAGCCACACCGAGTTTCTGGAAGAGGGCGACAGCATTCTTTATAACTCCTCCATCCCCCACGGCATGATCGCGGTCGGCGGCACGAGCTGCCAGTTCTGCGCCGTGATTTTGCCGGGCGAGGAGGTCGAGGAGACGGCTGTCCGCCGGAGCCTGCTCCCCGAAAAGCGCGCCGAGCCCTACGTCTGTCAGGAGTTCGTCGACGCCGCGGAGAATGCCGACGGGACGCTGAATTCCATCTATTTTAAAAACGAGGACACGTTCAACTTTGCCTTTGACATCGTCGACGCTCTTGGCAAAAAATACCCGAAAAAGCGGGCCATGCTCCACCTCGACAAGCATCAGGTCGAGCGGGATTTCTCCTTTGAGGACATGAAGAAGGAGTCCGCCCGGGCCGCCAACTACTTTAAGGCGCTCGGCATCCAGCGGGGCGACCGCGTCATGCTGGTCCTGAAGCGGCACTACCAATTCTGGTTTGCCATCCTGGGACTCCACAAGCTGGGCGCCATCGCCATTCCCGCCACCAACCAGCTCCTCGAGCACGACTTCGTCTACCGCTTTGACGCAGCGGGCGTCAGCACCATTCTCTGCACTGCGGACGGCGATACCGCCGACTGTGTGGACGCGGCCGCGCAGCAGTGCCCCCAGCTCCATACGAAAATCCTGGTGGGCGGCAAGCGGGACGGCTGGCACGACTTCGACGCCGAGTGTCCCATGTACAGCAGTCACTTCCCCAGAACGGACGACAGCCCCTGCGGCGACGACCCCATGCTGATGTTCTTCACCTCCGGCACCACCGGCTACCCGAAGATCGCCACGCACAACTACAAATATCCGCTCGGTCACTACATCACCGCCAAATACTGGCACTGCGTCTCCCCCAACGGTCTCCACTTCACCATCTCCGAAACCGGCTGGGGCAAAGCCCTCTGGGGCAAGCTATACGGACAGTGGCTCTGCGAGGGCGCGGTCTTTACCTACGATTTCGACCGGTTCGACGCCGTGGAGATCCTCCCGATGTTTGCGAAGTACCACATCACCACCTTCTGTGCGCCTCCCACCATGTACCGCATGATGATCCGGCAAGATCTCAGCGTGTACGATTTCAGTTCCCTGGACCACATCACCACCGCGGGCGAGGCGCTGAATCCGGAGGTATACCGGCTCTTCGAGAAACAGACCGGCCTGCAAATCATGGAGGGCTACGGTCAGACCGAGCTGACGCTCACCATCGGCAACCTGATCGGCACGCAGCCCCGCCTTGGCTCCATGGGCAAGGCCATGCCGCTCTACGACATCCACCTGCTTGACCCGGACGGCAACCACTGCGGCGCGGGCGCCAGCGGCGAAATCTGCGTGAAAACCGACGAGAAACTGCCCTGCGGCCTCTTTATGGGCTACTACCGCGACGAAAAGCGGACCAAAGACGTCTGGCACGACGGCTACTACCACACCGGCGACGTGGCCTGGCGGGACGAGGACGGTTACTACTGGTATGTGGGGCGGGTGGACGACGTCATCAAGTCCTCCGGCTACCGGATCGGGCCTTTTGAGATTGAGAGCGTCATCACCGAGCTGCCCTATGTCCTCGAGTGCGGCGTCTCCGCCGCGCCGGATGAGGTCCGCGGGCAAGTCGTCAAGGCCAGCATCGTGCTGGTCCCGGGCACGGAACCCTCGGAAGCGCTGAAAAAAGAAATTCAGGATTACGTCAAGCACCACACCGCACCCTATAAGTATCCGCGCATCGTGGTGTTCCGCGACGACCTGCCCAAGACCATCAGCGGCAAGGTCATCCGAAATCAGCTCTAAAATTTTAATTGACAACTTCATATTTGCGTGCTATGATTCTTTGCAATAAAGGCTTTGACGGAGAGGGCCGGATACATCCCGTATCTCAGAGAAATGGCGGTTGGTGCGAGCCATGGATACGCGTACCCGGTTTGTAGCTCCCGAGCCGGAGAGAAGAACGCGAAAGCCAGTAGACCTCTCCCGTGTCAGCCGCGTCAGAGCTTAGGGCTTATTGGAGCCCAATGAGGGGTGTTCGCTGTAAGACGGACACAATTTGAGTGGTACCGCGGGTTGCATTCGCAGCTCGTCTCAAAGAATCATTTCTTTGAGACGAGCTGTTTGTTTTTGTCTCAAAAACGAAGGAGATCGCCCTATGCAAGAACAGAACATCACAGGCCTCGAATACAAAATCCGCGAAATGGCGGGCCGTATCCGCGAGCTGCGGGAGATCACCGGCCTCACTGTCCCGGAAATGGCCGCGCGCACCGGCGTCACCGAGGCGGAATACCTCCTGTGCGAAAACGGCGAGCGCGACCTCAACATCGCCTTCCTTTACCGCTGCGCCCTGAGCTTCGGCGTCGACGTGACGGACCTGATCGAGGGCCAGAGCCCCAAACTCCGCTCCTACACCCTGACCAGGGCCGGCGCCGGCCAGAAAATCGAACAGGCGCACCGGATGACCTACTACAATCTGGCCGCCGACTTCCAGGACCGCGTGGCGCTGCCGCTCTATGTCGTCATCCAGCACAGCAAGGAGGCCGAGCACGAGGACATCGAGCTGACCACGCACGACGGGCAGGAATGCGACCTCGTCGTCTCCGGCCATATGAAGGTCCAGATCGGCGAGCATACGGAAATCCTTCACGCCGGCGACAGCGTCTATTACGATTCCTCCACGCCGCACGGCATGATCGCCGTGGACGGCCAGGACTGCTGCTTCTATGCCATCGTGCTGAACCCGGCCGAAACGCCCGCTCCCATCGGCGAACGGCCCGCCGAAAAGGCGCTTCCGGACCGCGACTCCCCGGAAAAGGACGAAGAGAGCCGGATTTATCAGGACTACGTCATCCCCACGGAGGAAGACGGCCGACTGACGAAGATCGCCTTTCAAAACGAGGACACCTTCAACTTTGCCTTCGACGTGGTGGACGCCCTCGGCCAGAAGAAGCCGAACAAGCTCTGTATGCTGCACGTCTCCGGGGACGGCACCGAGCGCCGCTTCACCTTTGCGGATATGAAAAAAGAGTCCGCCCGGGCCGCCAACTACTTCAAATCCCTCGGCATCCGGCAGGGCGACCGGGTGATGCTGGTTCTCAAGCGCCACTGGCAGTTCTGGCCCGCCATTCTGGGCCTGCACAAGCTGGGCGCCATCGCGATTCCCGCCACCAATCAGCTCCAGACCCACGACTTTTCCTACCGCTTCGACGCCGCGGACGTTTCCGCCATTCTCTGCACCGCCGACGGCCAGACCGCCGACTGCGTGGAAGAAGCCGCCGCGGAACGCCCGCAGGTCAGAACGAAAATTCTGGTGGGCGGCAGCCGGAAGGGCTGGCACGACTTCGATGAGGAGTATACCCTCTATAGCAGCCACTTTCTCCGCGCGGAGGACGCCCCCTGCGGCGACGACCCCATGCTGATGTTCTTCACCTCCGGCACCTCGGGCTACCCGAAGCTGGCGGCGCACAACTATAAATACCCGCTCGGACACTTCATCACGGCCAAATACTGGCAGCGCGTCGACCCCGAAGGTCTGCATCTGACGATCTCCGACACCGGCTGGGCCAAGGCTCTCTGGGGCAAGCTCTATGGCCAGTGGCTCTGCGAGGGCGCAACCTTTGTCTACGACTTCGACCGCTTCGACGCCGAGAAGATTCTCCCGATGTTCGCGAAATACCACATCACCACCTTCTGTGCGCCGCCCACCATGTACCGGATGCTGATTAAGTGCGACCTCAGCCGGTTCGACCTCTCCTCCGTCGAGCATGCCTCCATCGCGGGCGAGGCGCTGAACCCCGAGGTGTTCCGCCAGTTCTACAAGGCCACGGGGCTGCGGATCATGGAGGGCTTCGGCCAGTCCGAATCCACGCTCATCATCGGCAACCTGGCCGGCGAAAAGCACAAGATCGGTTCGATGGGCAAGCCGGTGCCGCTCTATGACGTCTGTCTGCTGACCCCGGAGGGCGACGAAGCCGCCACCGGCGAGAACGGCGAAATCTGCGTCAACCTTGCAAACGGCCTGCCATGCGGCCTCAGCTACGGCTATGACGGCAGCCCGGACATCACCGCCCAGACCTGGAGGAACGGGTTCTACCACACCGGAGACCTGGCCTGGAAGGATGAGGACGGCTTCTACTGGTACGTCGGCCGGGCCGACGACGTCATCAAGTCCTCGGGCTACCGCATCGGGCCATTTGAGATTGAAAACGTCATCATGGAGCTGCCCTATGTGCTCGAGTGCGGCGTCTCCGCCGCGCCGGACGAGGTCCGCGGCCAGGTGGTCAAGGCCAGCATCGTGCTGGTCCAGGGCACAGAGGGGACCGACGCGCTCAAGAAGGAAATTCAGAGCTACGTCAAGGCCCACACAGCCCCCTACAAATACCCCCGCATTGTGGAATTCCGGGATGAACTCCCCAAGACCACCAGCGGCAAGATTATCAGAAAGCAGTTGTGACACCATGGAACCAAAACGCCTGACTCTGTTTGCCGGACACTACGGCAGCGGGAAAACCAATATTGCGGTCAATTACGCCGTCTATTTAAGGCGGCAGGGGAAGTCCGTGACCATCGCCGATCTGGACATCGTAAACCCCTACTTCCGCACCAAGGACAGCGCCGCGCTGCTGGAGCAGCTCGGCATCTCGCTGATCTGCTCGCAGTTCGCCAACAGCAACCTGGATATGCCCGCCATGCCCAAGGAGGCCTACGAACTGGTGGACGACCGGCAGGAATACGGCGTGCTGGACATCGGCGGCGACGACCGCGGCGCGCTGGCGCTCGGCCGGTACACCCCGGCGATTCTGGAGGAAAACAACTACGAGATGCTGTTCGTCATCAACCGTTCCCGCCCCCTGACCAGAACGCCGGAAGACACAATGGACGTGCTGCGGGAAATTGAGACCGCCTGTCGCCTGCCCTTCACGGGCATCGTCAACAACACGAATCTGGGCCGCCAAACCACCGCGGAGGATGTGCTCCGCAGCCGGGACTACGCGGAGGAAATCTCCCGCGTCTCCGGCCTGCCGCTCAGAATGACCACCGTCAACCACCCGCTGCAACAAGCGCTGGAAGAAGATATCCCGAATCTGTTCCCGCTCCATCTGCAGGAGCAGTACTATGAAATCAGAATGGAGGAAACCCATGGCTAAGCTGACATTTCGGGAAGAATTATGCAAGGGCTGCGGCCTCTGCGTAAATGCCTGTCCAAAGGGCATTCTCACGCTCTCCCGGACCAGACTCAATCAGAAGGGGCTCTCGCCCGTAGAACTGACCCAGCCCGACCTGTGCATCGGCTGCGCGTTCTGCGCCACCATGTGCCCGGACTGCGTCATCACGGTAGAAAAATAGGAAAGGAGCACGTTCATGCAGGAAAAAGTTCTGATGAAAGGCAACGAGGCCATCGCCCAGGCGGCGATTCTGGCCGGCTGCCGTCACTATTTCGGTTATCCCATCACCCCGCAGACCGAGGTCGCCGCCTATATGGCAAAGAAAATGCCCAAGATTGGCGGCGTGTTCCTCCAGGCGGAGAGTGAAATCGCCGCCATCAACATGGTCTACGGCGTCGCCGGCACCGGCAAACGTGCCATGACCTCCTCCTCCAGCCCCGGAATCGCGCTGAAGTGCGAAGGGATCTCCTATCTGGCCGGCTCCGATCTGCCCGCGCTGATCGTCAATGTGCAGCGCGGCGGCCCCGGTCTCGGCGGCATCCAGCCCTCCCAGTCCGACTACTTCCTCGCCACCCGCGGCCCCGGCCACGGCGACTTCCACGTCTTCGTGCTGGCTCCCGCCTCCGTGCAGGAAATGGCCGATCTGACCATGCGCGGCTTCGATCTGGCCGATCAATACCGTATGCCCGCCATGCTGCTGGCCGACGGCACCATGGGCCAGATGATGGAGCCCGTCCTGCTGCCGGAGGCCCGGGAAAGCACCACAGAAAAGCCCTGGGCCGCCACCGGCACCGAGTGCAAGCGCCCTCACAACGTCATCAACTCCCTTTACCTCTCCCCCGCCGAGCTGGAAAAGCTGAATTTCGAGCGGTTCGCGCGCTACGCCGAAATCGAGGAAAAAGAGGTCCTTTGGGAAGAGTATCAGATGGACGACGCGGACATCTGCATCGTCTCCTGCGGCATCACTGCCCGGGTCTCCCGCAACGCCATTGTCGAGGCAAGAAAACAGGGCATTAAAGTCGGCATGATCCGTCCCATCACCCTGTGGCCCTTCCCGAAAAAGCCTCTGCTCGCCGCGGCGGAGAAGGTCTCCTCCTTCCTGGTCGTCGAGCTGAACATGGGCCAGATGCGGGACGACGTGGAGTTGGCCATCCGCTGCAAAAAGCCGGTTGCGCTCTGCAACCGCGTCGGCGGCATGATTCCGTCCCCCGACGAGGTTCTCGCCAGAATTCAGGAATTGAATGGAGGCTGCTAAGTATGGTAGTATTTGAAAAACCAAAGGCGTTAACCGACGCTGTTCTGCACTACTGCCCCGGCTGCACCCACGGCATCGTCCACCGTTTGGTGGCGGAGGCCATTGACGAGCTGGGCATCGAAGGAAAGACCATCGGCATCGCCCCCGTCGGCTGCGCCGTGCTGGCCTACAACTATTTCACCTGCGACATGCTGGAGGCCGCCCATGGCAGAGCGCCCGCCGTCGCCACCGGCGTCAAGCGCTCCCTGCCCGACCATGTGGTCTTCACCTATCAGGGCGACGGCGACCTGGCCTCCATCGGCATGTGCGAGACCGTACACAGCGCCGCCCGCGGCGAAAACATCACCATTATCTTCATCAACAACGCGATCTATGGCATGACCGGCGGCCAAATGGCCCCCACCTCCCTGGTGGGGCAGGTCACGCAGACCTCTCCCTACGGCCGCGACGCCGCCACGCAGGGCTATCCCATCCGCGTCTGCGAAATGCTCAGCGAGCTGGACGGCCCCTCCTATCTGGAGCGCGTCACCGTCAACAGCGTCAAAAACGTCAAAAATGCCAAGAAGGCGATCAAAAAGGCCTTCCAGAATCAGCTCGACGGCAAGGGCTTCTCGCTGGTCGAGGTTCTTTCCTCCTGCCCCACCAACTGGGGCCTCACGCCGCAGAAGGCGCTCGAGTGGATCGACGAGAAGATGATTCCCTACTATCCGCTTGGCGTTTACCGGGACAAGGAGGGTTAAGCCATGGCTGAACATCAAATCGTAATCGCGGGCTTCGGCGGACAGGGTCTGCTGTTCTCCGGCAAGGTGCTGGCCTACGCCGGCCTCATGGAGGACCGCCAGATCAGCTGGCTGCCGTCCTACGGCCCCGAAATGCGCGGCGGCACCGCCAACTGCAATGTCATCCTCAGCGACAGCCCCGTCGGCTCCCCCATCGTCGACCACCCCGACATTCTGATGGTCATGAACGCCCCGTCCCTCGACAAATACGAGGACGCGGTGCGGCCCGGCGGCATGATCTTCCTGGACTCCACCCTGATCGGCCGGAAGGTCAACCGGTCCGACGTCACCGCCTGCTACATTCCCGCCACGCAGATGGCGAACGACATGGGCGCGCCCGCGCTGGCCAATATGATTCTGCTGGGCGCGCTGGTGCGGCACACCGCCTGCGTCTCCGACGAGATGCTGGAGGCCGGACTGCGGAAGGTCGTCCCCGCCCGGAAGGCCGACATGATCGACCTGAACCTCAAGGCCCTGCTGGCAGGAAAGGATTTCTCGGAATGAAAATTTCCTGCATCCAGATGGATATGCAGCTTGGCCTTCCCGATGAAAACTTCGGGAAGGCCGCCCGGCTGATCGAAGCCGCCATGGCGGAGGCGCCCGACGTGATCGTGCTGCCTGAGACGTGGAACGTGGGCTTTTTCCCGAAGGATGCCCTCGCGTCCCTCTGCGACCGGGACGGCGCGCGGGTCCGGACTGAGCTGGGTACGCTGGCAAAAAAACACGGGGTCAATCTCGTGGCCGGCAGCGTCGCCAACCTGCGGGGCGACAAGGTATACAATACCGCCCTGGTCTTTGACCGCGGCGGCGCCTGCGTCGCCGCCTACGACAAGACGCACCTCTTCACCCCCCTGGGCGAGGACCGGTTCTTTACCCCCGGCGACCACCTGTGCAAGTTTACGCTGGACGGCGTCCCCTGCGGCCTCATCATCTGCTACGACATCCGGTTCCCGGAGCTGACGCGCACCATGGCCCTCAGCGGCATGGACCTGATGTTCGTGGTATCCCAGTGGCCGAAGGTGCGGATTTCCCACCTGCGGGCGCTGACCACGGCCCGCGCCATTGAAAACCAGATGTTCCTCTGCTGCTGCAACTCCTGCGGCACGGCGGGCAAGACCGTCTACGGCGGCGCCTCCGCGATTCTGGACCCCTGGGGCGAAACTCTGGCGCTGGCGGGCGAAGGCGAGGAAATTCTCTCCGCCGACTGCGACTTCTCCATCGTAACCCACATCCGCGAGACCATCAATGTCTTTGCAGACCGGAAAAGCGGCCTGTACCAGCTATAAGAAAGAAGGAACTTACCATGTCCTACCATTTTCCCGTCACCAGAACCACAAGCCCCAAGCCCCGTCCCGAGGATGTGAGCAAGCTGGGCTTTGCCAAATACTTCACGGACCACATGTTCGTCATGGAGTACGACGAGGGCCAGGGTTGGCACGACGGCCGCGTGGTCCCGCACGCGCCGTTTCTGATCGAGCCGGCCTCCGCCGTGCTGCATTATGCGCAGATGATGTTCGAGGGTATGAAGGCCTACCGCCGCCCCGACGGCACGATCCAGCTCTTCCGCCCCGACATGAACATCGCCCGGATGAAGCGCACCTGCGAGCGGATGTGCATGCCGGAGATTCCCGGCGATCTGTTCCTGGCCGCCGTCGAAGCCGTCCTCCACGAGGACCGCGACTGGGTCCCCTCCGAGCCAGGCACCGCCATGTATATCCGGCCCTTCCTGTTCGGCGACGAGGTCTCCTTCTCCGTCCTGCCGGCGAAGCATTATAAGTTCCTCATCATTCTGAGCCCGACCGGCTCCTACTACGCAGCGAACAACGGCGGCCTGGTCACCACCCGGATCTTCGTCGAGGACGAATACATCCGCGCCGCGCCCGGCGGCACCGGCTACGCCAAGGTCGGCGGCAACTACGGCGGCGGCATGCGCGCCTCCCAGAAAGCCCTGCAATACCAGTGCAAGGACGTGCTGTGGCTGGACGCCATGGAGCACAAGTACGTCGAGGAAATCGGCACCTCCAACGCCTTCTTCCGCATCGCGGACGAGGTCATCACCGCCCCGCTGGACAGCGGCACGATTCTGCCCGGCATCACGCGCAACTCCGTCATTCAGCTGTTAAAAAGCTGGGGCGTCCGGATCTCCGAGCGCAGGCTCTCGATTGACGACGTCATGGCCGCCTCGAAAGACGGCAGTCTGCAGGAGGTCTTCGCCTCCGGCACCGCCGCGGTCATCTCCCCGATCGGCTTTTTGAGCTACCTCGACGAAGATCATCCGGTCGCCGACACCAAGGTCGGCCCCATCGCCCAGAAGCTCTACGACACGCTCTACGGCATCCAAACCGGCACCCTGCCCGACACGATGGGCTGGACCTATCCGCTCGGTTTTTGAGTTCTGATTTTCCTCCGGAACAGCGCCCGCCGCATTCCGGAAAGGATGTCGAATGGCCCCTTCCCGACTGTGCGGACCTTGCGAACCGTGCGCATGCGAAACTAGGAAAACGCCCCCATGAGCTGCCCTGCGGCAGTTCATGGGGGCGTCGTATTTCAGAAAAAGCGCGGCGCTTTCGCACGGAGCAGGAGTTTCCGTTACGCCCGCTGTTTTGGCATACGGCCAAACCACAGGTTGATGATGCCGTAGGGCGTTTTGGGCGTCAGCCGGCTGACCAGGACGGTCAGGATCAGGGAAACCAGCGTGCCAATGATAATGGAATTCATGCCCAGCTTCCAGTTTACGATACCGGCCGCATTGACCAAATAGGTAGCCAGGCCACCGATCATGCCCGCGAGCGCACCCCACTCATTCGCACGCATCCAATAGATGCCCAGCATCAGCGGGATGTAGAACGCGGAAATCATTCCGCCGACCGCGTAGACAACCACGTCCTGCAAATTATCGGGAGGCGTCAAAGCCAGGACAAAAATGACCAGCATAATCACAATCGTTACGACATTGGTCATTCTCTTCATGGTCGTCGGAGAAGCGTCCGGCTTGATCATAGTTTGATAAACGTCCTTCACAACCGACGCGCTCATGACGATGACCATGGTGCCGACAGTGGACTGCAGCGCGCCAACCACGCCGGCCAGGGTCAGACCCGCCACCCAGGAGGGCAGCGCCATCACCGCGAGCGTGGGCAGCGCATAGTCGGAAACCGCCAAATCGGGGAATACGTTGCGGATCACACCGGCCAACAGGGACAGCGAAATGCTCCAAAAGGCAACCAAAACAATGCCGATCTTGATGGCGGTATTCATGGCGCGGGTATTGTTGTAGGTCATGCAGCCAATGACCGCGTGCGGATAGCCGGGATTGAAAAAGCCGAACATCATAAACAGGCTCAGCATCATCAGCGGACTATATACGGCGCTGCCGGAAACAAGATCCGGATTCTGTTTCGCAATCGCATGGAACGCGGCTTCGCCGCCGCAGTATCCAAAGCCCAGAAACAGCAGCAGGAAGCAGGCCAGCGTCATGATACAGCCCTGCAAAACGGTCGCGGCAGCCACGCCATGCAGCCCGCTGAACGCGGCAACGACCATGACGACGACAGTAAATGCCGCCAGACCTACCCAGTAGGGCAGACCGGTCATGACTTCAAAAAGGCGGCCGCCGCCAATAAACTGAGAGGAAGTATAGCAGCCGACAAAAACCAGAAGAATGATGGCCGCAGCAACCGCGAGAAATTTATTGTTGTTGTATCGATTGTACAGCAGCCCCACAAAGGACTGCAAATTCCCTCTGCGGGATACAATGGCTATTTTTTTGCCGACGACGCCGAGAACCATCAGATTCATCAGCATCTGGCCTGGAACCACAGCGCCCCAGGAGAGGCCAACCTTATAAATGGACCCGGGGGAACCGACAAAAGTACCGGCGCTGCAGATGCCTGCCGCAACCATCATCGCCACCAGCAGTGCGCCCATGGCACGGCCGCCTGTATAAAAGTTCTCCGTGTATTGTTCCTTCGACTTCTTTTCGAGCTTTCTCTTATACACCCAGCCGATTGCAAGCATGCCGATGGTATACAGAATAAAAACAGCGATGATCACAAGTTTCGTCGTTGACGATATTTCCATGAAGACACCTCCATACTATTCGCAAAATGACTTGGGTCCTATCCGCGGTCCTTTTTTTTAGTTGCCTCCAGCTCTCCGTCCGCTTCCAGACTCATGTGCCGGAAGCATTTGTCCAGAAGGATGGAGACCGCGACCGCAGTAAGCACGCAGACCACAACGATGGCAAAGTACCACTGCGGAATTCCCAGAATATAGATATAATTGCTCGGGTCGCCTCCGCCGATCACAAAGACGCAGAAGAGCATCGCTGCCGCGAAAACCACAAAGATCACGCAGCAGAAAAGAAATTCTCTCCTACAAACTTGAAAGCGCGGGTCAATATCGACGTCTTTTACATCATAGTCTCTGCTCTGCGGGTCAATTTTTTTCTTTACGTCGCTCATAATCAATCCCTCCTAATCCTTATTTTGCAATATCTCGAGGATGGTTTTCTCCGTGCCCTCCATGCCGGGGGAGGCAATCCGTCCCATATTGCGCATGGTTTCCTCCGGTGTGCCGCCGCAAATGCCGTGGACGCTGTCCACGCAAACGCCGTTCCGGGCAAGCGCCTCCGCGCGGAAGGCGGCGTCTACGGCAAGAATGCTCTTCATGACGCAGCCCTGATTGCCGCCGTCGCAGATCATGCCTGTGATGCCGGCGGCGAGATTGTTGATTACCCGAGTCATCGTCTCCACACCGCCGCCATGTAACAGGGAAAGACCGCATGCCATACCCGTGCCGCCGGCAATGGCGCAGCCGCAGAACGCCGAGAGCCTGCCGGAGTACTCCTTGATGTAGGTGCAAATCAAACAGCTCAGCGCAGCGGCCCGCGTCAGCAGTTCCTCGGAGCACTGCTCCGCGCTTGCCGCCGCGTAAAGGGGCAGCGTGGCAATGATGCCGTGGGCGCCGGACCCGGTGATGCTCATGGCCGGCTTGCTCAGCCCCAGCACGCGCGCCTCAACGGCGCCGCCGCACAGCAGGGAAGCGGTCTTCCGCGCGTCGCCGGAGAGAACCGTTCCGCCATTTTCCGCCAGCAGATACGGCAGGAAGGTAAGCCTCACGTCGCGCCGCCCTTCCTCAAACAGCTCCAGATTGACGCGAAAGGCTTCCCGAATAAAGGAAAGTTCGGATGCGTCGACGCTTTGCGCGTACGCAAGCAGGTCCGCAAGCGTGTTACTGCGGATATCGGCGGAGACTTCGCTCGTCTCGGCGTCTGTCTGCGCGGCGGATTCCGTCAGGACGGTTCCGTTGACCTCCACGCGCGTGATGTTGGTGTGGCTGTCCTGAATGATAACCCGGGCGATATCCCGCGCCGTGCAAACCTCCGCGCAAATGTAAATCCGGCTGGTGACCTCGCTGACGCTGACGCGGACCTTCCCGGCCGCGATCAGCAGCTCCGCCGCGGAATTGTCCTCCGGGCGAATGTCCGAAAGCGCCTCCAGCTTTTTTTCCGCCCGACCGGCCACTGCGCCCAATGCGGCCGCATATTTGGTGCCCACTTGACTGCAGTTGGGAATGCCGCAGGTAAACGCGTTTTTGTACATACCGCTGTTCATAGCGACGTCGACGGAGCAGATTTCGCCGCGGGTATGGCTTCTGGCCACGGCGGCGGCATAGGCGATGGCGCCCGGCTCGGTTACGCCGAGCGCGGGCCGCATATCTGCGCGAAGCAGCGCGGTGAGATGATGCATGGTTTACTTCCTTCCTCCATTTGGCTTACGCAGGACACGACCGGCGCAGACGGGCTGAAAAACGCCGTCATCCAAAGCAATTTGGCCGTTGATGAGCACATAGTCGATGCCGTCGGAACCCGCATTGTAGTTCCTATAGTCCGCGTTGTCGTGAATCCGGCCCATGTCCAGCACCAACAGATCGGCCTTGTTCCCCTCGTCCAGCCAGCCGCGATCCGTCAGGCCCAGCTTGGCGGCCGGCATCCCGCTCATTTTGTAAATTGCCTGCTGCAGGGAGAGCAGATTATCCTGCTTGACATACTTCTCAAGAATGCGGGTGAAGCCCGCGGTATAGCGGGGATGATAGGGGCCGAGGCCGGGGAAGCCATCCGTGCAGATCATGGAATTCGGGTCCTGAATGACGCGGGAAACGTCCTCCTCGCTCATGGTGAACACAATCATCATGACGTTGTTTTTGCAGTTTCGGATGATATCAAGCGCCATTTCATAGGGATCTGTGTGGTTTTCCTCGGCAATTTGCTGAACGGTTTTGCCCTCATATTCCTTCACCGTGCATTCATTAATCAGAATTCTGCTCCAGGAACCGGCATACTGGAAGAAATTTTCATAGGGCGGAACTTCACATTTCACGTCTGCAAGGATGCGGGCGCGTGTTTCCGGGTCGGAAACGCGCGCAACCAGCTTGTCTACGCCGCCCTCCAGCGCCCAGGGCGGCAGAACCGCGCTGAACTGCGTGCTCGCGGCAAGATAGGGATATACGTCGCAGTTGACATGGAGTCCTCTGGCATTTGCCTCTTGAATCAGACGCAGCGTTGTTTTTGTTTTCCCATAGTTCCTGACGCCCTGGGCCTTGTGATGGGAGATTTCGACGCTGGTACCTGTTTCCTCCGCCACCTGGATGATCTCCTGCACCGCCTCTACCAGCTGGGAGCTTTCGCTTCTCATGTGGGAGGCATAGATGCCGTTTCCGGCCTTTACGACCTTCGCCAGATGCATCATCTCGTCCTGATTCGCAAAGACGCCGGGGGGATAGATCAAGCCGGAGGAAAGGCCATATGCGCCCTCCTCCATGCTGGCCTCCAGGAGCTCGTCCATCTGCTCCATCTCCCCTGCCGTCAAAGGTCTTGCCTCGAACCCCGATACCGCAATCCGCAGCGTACCGTGTCCGACCAGGCCGACGGTGTTCAGCATGGGCTTATGCGCCTCCAGCTCGTCCAGATATTCCCCGTAGGATTTCCAGTTGTAGGGAAGGGGAACATTGGAGTAGAACGGCGCGCAATACTTACGCAATAGTTCCAGGTTTTTTGGTGAAACCGGCGCCGCAGAGATGCCGCAGTTCCCGATTACCTCCGTCGTAAAGCCCTGGCGAAGACGAAGCGGGTTTTTGGCTTCATGAAACACAATTGCATCCGAATGACAATGAATGTCGATAAAGCCGGGCGTGACGATTTTTCCCTTCGCGTCAATGATTCGCTTTGCCGGCTCCTCCAGCTTGTCTGCTATTTTGACAATCTCGTCGCCCGTAACGGCGATATCCGCGTAGTAAGGCGCGTTGTTTTGTCCGTCAATTACCTTTCCGTTTTTTATCAGAATATCATACATTACGATCGCCTCCAATTCTACAGTCCGGTCCGGCGAATCAGGCGTTTTCCCATCACAGGCGTCATGCCGGACATCGTTGCTTTGCAGCTTGGGACAAGGTCTTATGCGGCGTTAAGGACTCCGCGCGCTGGAATCCTGGCCGATTTACCTCGCTCCGCAGGAAAGAATCCGGGTCCCTTCTGGTTTCACCATAGCACAAGTCCTCCCAAATATGGTAGTTCTTATTTTGATAGAGGTTATACCGAAATCGCGGTATTTTCATTTTTCTATAGGGGTTATGTCGAAGAAGCATGGGCCCGCCGCTGATTTGCGTTGCGTTCGGTTGTTTCTTCAATATAGAATGGTGTCAATCCAATCAGCGTTTTGCGGTTGATTCACGCGGCAAACGCGCGCCCCTGAGGATGCGCCTTGAATTTCGGGCGTCTGACGATTGAAATGTCTGTGTTTTTGTATCATAATGTAATTGACTTGACGCAGGAGGGCTCAAATATGAACATCAACTTTATTCGTTATGCGCTTGAAATTGACCGATGCGGTTCCATCAATCGGGCGGCAAAGCAGCTGTTTATCTCGCAGTCTTCTCTGAGCCGTGGAATCAAGGAGCTGGAGGCCGAAATTGGGATCCGTATTTTTACCCGATCCAGCGCCGGTATCATAACGACCCATCAGGGCCGGGAATTTCTCAACCACGCGCAGAAGCTGGAAATGCAGTGTAAGCATTTGGAGGAGATGTACTTCAGCGGATATCAGCCGGATGTACTCCATTTGAGCGTGTCCTCCGTACGCTATTCCGTGGCCTGCCGCGCTTTGATTCAGGTGTATCTCCGTCACAGCGACTGCGGGTTCCAGAACATTTGCTTTGAAGAGGGATCCGTCGAGGAGGTCATTGACCATATCTACGATGGCCTGTTCAGTATCGGAATTGTGATCTCTCCCGTCGGCAAACGGGATTACTGGATGGCCGTGGCCTCCAACCGGGACCTGTCCTTTACGGTATTGGACACGCAGAACGCCTATATTTTTATTGGAGATCATCATCCGCTGGCCAGCCAGTCGGTGATCCGGGTAGAACAGTTGATGGACTATCCCCATGCCACCATGGCTCAGAGCGATGTGTCGCCCATCTATTATTGCTCCGGCGTCAACAACTATGACTTCCGCACCGTCGCCCGCCGTATCCTTGTAAGCGACCGTGCCGCGCTCTACGACATTCTGCGAGACACAAATGCCTATTATGTCGGCTTAAATCTCGGCGATACGTCACGCTGCACCAATCATGTTCTGTTTAAGCCGATCGAAGGAGCCGACGTTCTGATGGACAGCATTCTGATTCGAATGAAGCAGCATCACCTGACCTCGATTGAAACGGAATATGTGGAAGAAGTCAAAGCCATCATTCTGCAGCAACGGTCACAGGGCGCCGGTTCCATATGATCCGGGCGCGGCCAGCTCCCCTGCCAATCGCAGAGATTTCGCGCTGTTTCTCCCGGGCGCCGGAGCTTAGACGGTACATACACCCGGCCGTTTCGACGCCCAGGCCCGAAAGGGCCGCTTACTGCGCCGGTAAGGCAGTATGGAAAATAGGGTACGGAACAGCACAAGCCCGCCATTTCTGGCGGGCTTGTCTGCATCAGGGAAATCCGCAGGAAGGAAGCCGCGTATCCGGGGCATTTTACGCGTTCACGCCGCTCTCCGCGGCAGATCGTTCGTGTCGTGCGTCCGCAAATGGACAGGCAGCCATCCATGCGCCGAAGCAGCAAAAACAGGCGCTTTATCCGGCCAGCAGGCCGCGGCTTTGCAGGAACTCCCGGGCCACGTCGTCCACGGTTCTGCCCTGCACGTCCACCTGATACGTCATTTCCACCATGTCTTCGTTGGAAATCTGTCCGCTCAGCAGATTCAGCACCTCCTCCAGATTCGGCGCCACCGCGGCGAAGCGCGTGAAGGTGTCCTCGCGGACCAGCAGCGCGCCGTTATACTCGGGGAAGAAGTTCCGGTCGTCCTCCAGCACCTTGAGCCCCGCCTTGCGGTTGAGCCCGTCGGTGGCGTACACCTCGGTCACGTCGAAGGAGCCGCTTTCGATGGCGGCGTACTTGAGGCTGACGTCCACGGGTACGAAGTCCTTGAATTTCAGCCCATAGTATTCCGTGAAGGGGCCGTATTTCATACTGCCCTCCTGGGTGAAGAACTCGTGCTCCGCGCCGAACACCAGCTTGCCCGCAATGGGCAGCAGGTCGCTGACCGTTTCAAGGCCGTACTCCTCGGCCAACGCCTCCGGCACCGCGATGGCATAGGTGTTGTCGAAGCCCAGCTTCCCGAGCAGCCGGACGTTCTCCTCCCGCAGCGCGACTTCGTTGGAATAGTCATAAATGGAGGTCCCCTCCGGCACGTCGCCGGTGTCCAGATGCAGGAAGGTGGTCAGCAGCGTGCCGTCGTAGCTGATCATCAGGTCGCAGGTGTGATTGTCGCCGATCAGCGACTTATAGTTGTTGACCTGGGACATCTGGTCCTGAATCTGCACGCTGAGGTCCGTCTTATCTTCCACCAGCATCTTGATCATATGGTGCATGATCTGCGTCTCGCTGTAGTCGCCGTCGTAGAGGAGCAGGGTGTTGTCCGTTCTCTCGCTTCGCAGGCCGATGGGAATGGCCGCGAGCAGTAAAAGGAAGACCACCGCCGTCGGAATCCAAAGCCGTTTGCCCCCGCCGCGGCGCTTTTCCACCCGCTTTTCAAAGGCGCCCATCAGCAGGTCCAGCACCATGGCAATCACCATCAGCGCGGCGGTTCCCGCCAGCAGCATCCGCATGTCCTGAATCCGGATGCTGCGGTTCAGAACGCCGCCGAGGCCGCCGCCGCCCACAAAAGCCGCAAATACCGCGGTCCCGATGGCATTGACCACCGCGATGCGGATGCCGGTAAACACCGTCGGAAAGGCCAGCGGCAGCTCAACCGTCAGGATCTGGTAGCCGCGGCTCATGCCCATGCCGCGGGCCGCCTCCTTAACGCCCGGGTCCACCTCCTGTAGTCCGAGACAGGTGTTGCGCACGATGGGCAAAAGCGAATAGAGCGTGATGCCCACGATGACGGTAATTTTCCCCGCGCCGAGGAACACCATGAGAATGCCCAGCAGCGCCAGCGCCGGTATGGTCTGCAAAAGGTCCACAATCCGCAGAATCACCGCCCGCGCCTTTGGATAAAGATAGGCCAGAATGCCCAGCGGCACGCCGAGCAGAATGGACAGCACACCGGCCGACAGCACCAGATACAGGTGCTCTAAAACCAGGGACCAGCTCATTTCGCCGCCTCCTTCCGCAGTCCGCGGGGTGTGACGCGCTTTTGCAGCAGGTCGATCAGCGCGCCGATGACAATGGCCAGAATCGCGGCGGGAATGGCGCCGAGCAGAATCAGCGTGTTATTGTTGGAGGTCGTCCCCTGGTAGATAAAGTTGCCGAGGCCGCCGAGGCCGATCATGGCGGCCAGCACCGCCCAGCTCACCGTATAGATGGCGGCCATGCGGAGTCCCGCGATGATCGTTGGCATGGCCAGCGGCAGCTCGACCTTGCGGAGCATCTGCACCTCGGACATGCCGCAGCCGCGCGCCGCCTCCAGGTAGCGTGCCTCCACGCCGAGAATGCCGGTATAAGTGTTTTTCATCACCGGGAACATGGCATAGACCGACAGCGCCAGAATGACCGTCAGCGGCGTCATGCCGATCCAGAGGAACAGCACGCCGATGAACACCAGCCCGGGGATGGTCTGGAACACGGACACGATGGGCAGCACAATGCCGGAATATTTCGGAATGCGGGAGAGCAGAATACCGAATGCCAGCCCCAGCAGGAAGCCCACCGCCACGGAAATCAGCACATATAGCGTATGCACGCCGATGGCTTCCAGCAAAGCCGCGCCGTAGGTCTCAAGCAGTGCTCTCATTTGGCGTCCCCCCACAGATTCTCCGCCACGGAGCGGGCGACGCTGGTCTTGGTCACGATACCGGCGACGGTATCGTCCTCCTGCAGCACCACAACATAGTTGGCGCCGGACTCCAACAGATAGTCGAAGCTCTCCTTCGCCTCGTCTCCGACGCGGGTCGTCCGCGCGGTCTGCCGGACGATGGGCTCGATGCTCTTGAGGTCCCGGCCCCAGTGCCGGAGGTCCCCGATCGAGATCGTGCCCGCGTAGCGGCCGTCCTCTTCGGTCACGATCAGCGTGTCGACGCTGCTGCGGGCCATCATTTCCGCGCACTCCAGCACGCCGCGGTTCTTTTTGACGCGGTAGACGTTGGCGCGCATAAAGTTCTCCACCTTGGAGGCAGTGCCCATCTCCGCCCCGCGCTTGCCGAGGAAGTTCCGCACCAGATCGGTGGCCGGATGCTCCAGCATTTCCTCCGGCGAGGCCATCTGCACAATCTCGCCGCCGTCCATGAAGATGATCGTATCCGCCAGCTTCAGCGCCTCGCTCATGTCATGCGTCACGAAAACGATGGTTTTCTTCAGCTTCTGCTGCAAATTCCGAACCTCGTCCTGGAGGATCTCGCGCGTCATAGGGTCCAGCGCACCGAAAGGCTCGTCCATCAGCACCACCGGCGGCGAAGCCGCCAGCGCGCGCAGTACGCCGATCCGCTGCTGCTGGCCGCCCGAAAGCTCCGACGGATACTGGTCCGCATACTGCTCCATATTCACCATGTGCAGCATGTCGTGCACGATCCTGGCGCAGTCCTCCCTGCTGTACCGGAGCAGCTTCGGTACCACATCGATATTCTGTGCCACTGTCATGTTGGGAAACAGGCCGATCTGCTGAATCACATAGCCGATGTGGCGGCGCAGCTCCACCTTTTCGGTCTCCTGAATGTTTTTTCCGTCCAGAGACACCTTGCCGGAATCAGGATCGATCAGCCGGTTGATGATTTTCAGCGTGGTGGTCTTTCCGCAGCCGGACGGCCCAATCAGCACGGCGAACTCGCCGTCCTGGATCGTCAGACTCAGATTCTTTAAAATTGGCGTCTTTCCATAACTCTTGCACACGTTTTCAAATTGGATCATCGATCTCTATGTCCTCCTTTTCCGTCACAAGCCGATTGGCGGCCTCCGCAGCATCCGGCATTCCCACCAGCAGAATCACGTCTCCGCCATAGAGCTCCGCGTAGGGCCCCGGTGACAGAATCACGCTTTGTCCGCGGCGGATGGCGACCACGGTTCCGCCGGTCCGCTGCCAGAATTTCAGCGCTCCGATACTCTTCCCGATCAGCGGAGAATCTGCCGGCACCGGCACCTCATAATTTGGAAACGGTCGCTCTACGGAGTCAAAGGTGTATTTGCTCCGAATCAACGCTGCCACTGTCTCCGTCAACTTTCGATTCATTTCGTCATACTGTGTCATCATCTCCCGGAGCTGCTTCCGAAGCGTACGCTCCGAGGTGTTCTCGCGGAACCGCTCCGCATAACGCCGCGCACTGTCGGCGGAGAGAACGACCGCGCCGCTCTGCGGCTTGATCTCCACCACCTTCATATCCGCCAGCAGTCGCAGCGCCCGCCGTACGGTCTCCGGCGAGGTGTTGTACTCCGACGCCATGACGGAGCGCCCGTAGATTCGGCTCCCCACGGGCAGCTCTTCTTTGGCGATTCTGGCGGCCAGATCCTGCGCGATCTGCAGATAGCGCGCGGTGATTGCAGTATGCTCCATAGATACGGAAGTCCCCTCTTCCGGTCTCCGGGCGGTTTTTAACTCGCCCACGGACCGGTTTTTTTCAGGCGGCAGGGCCGGTTTTCCTGCCGCACGATTAGGTTTATTATACATCTGACAACCTTGTTTTGTAAATAGATATGTCAGTTGAATTCTGTCGAATGGTGGAATTTTTCCAAATTTTTTCTTCTTTGCTGCGGCTCTTGCCCGGACCACCGGTTCCCTGCAAAATGGCGCGCCGCAAAATTCGCAGTTTGCGGCGCGCCGTTGTGGCG
>JAYFPO010000035.1:0-4817 GCA_034927685.1 Oscillospiraceae bacterium
GCGTTTCCTGTTACAATGCTTTTCCGTTCTCCAGCAGATAGCGTTCCGCCTCGGCGCTCCAGAGGTTGTTGTGCGCTTTGCAGATGTTATCCAGCTCCGCGAACATCGGATCGCTCTCGCCGAGCTTGCCGAAGTCGCAGATCGCGGTCAGCGGCAGTTCGATGTGGTTGTAGATCAGCTTTTTACCGCCGGGAATCTTCGGCAGGTTTTTGACCGTCTCGACGACCGCGTTCAGGCCGCCGATGTGCGTGACCATGGCCGCCGGGTCCAGCTTGCCCGCATTCATCAGCGCAATGGCCTCGCGCAGGTCGCCCGTGTTGCCGCCGGACGTGCCGACAACGTGCGTATAGAGATAGTGGACGTTGTAGAAATTGAACTCCGCCTTGAACTGGTTGTTCGTCGGGCCCGCGAAAAAGTTCAGGCAGCCGTCGAAGCCGAGGATATCGCCCGCCTGCTCCACGACCGGCTTGACGGGGGCGAAGCAGATCACGTCGTCGTAGCCCGTGCCGCCCGTCAGGCCGCGCAGGTACTCCGTCGCGTGCTCCATCTTTGTGTTGACGTAGTGCAGCTCGACGCCGATCTTCTTCGCGTCCTCCACAGTATAGATGGACTTTGCGCGCGCCAGACGGGAATCGTCGATGTCCGTCACCACCAGCAGCCCGGGGCGGCGGTCGCAGTGCAGGGCGTAGTCAATCGCGCCGAGGCCCATCGGGCCGACGGACGCCAGCAGCGCCATCTTGCCGCCCTCCTTGATGCCCATCTCGTGGACATAGGAGCCTGCCTTGGTGTGGTACATCGCATGATAGGTGCCGACAATGCAGCTCATGGGCTCCGCGAGCGAGCCGTAAAAGTAGGTGTCGGACTGATAGGGCAGCAGGCAGTCCATCAGCAGCGTCTCAATCGGGATATTGGAGTACTGGGACGAGCCGCCGCAATAGGAATAGGAATAGCCGGGCGCCATCTGCGAGCCCTTGTAGTAGTGCGCCGGCTGGATGGCAAAGTGGTCGCCGACCTTGTATTTGTTCTTCCAGTTCTCGCCGACGGCGACGATGTCTCCGCAGAACTCGTGGCCGATGATCGTCGGATGGTTTGCGACGTCGTCCGGCACGCGCTTGTGGTCCTCGCCCTCGACGGCCGCCTTATAGGTGGACATGCAGACGCTGTCCGAAATGACCTTCACCTGCACGTCGTCCGGCCCGACCTCGGGCAGCGCAACTTCTTCGAGACGCAGATCCATTTTTCCATGGATTCGTACCGCTTTTGTGTTCATTCGGGGTTCCTCCTAACGTGATTCCGCTTCGTGTGCAATCAGCTTCCAGGTGGCGTCGATCAGATTCTCAAACAGGGGATTTTCCATGGCGCGGATTACAAAGCTCTGGCGCGGCGAGTTGATGTCCTCGCCGGAGACCTGGAACATTCCGTACGCCTCACAGAGGCCGCGCAGGCGCGTCAGCTGTGCCATACTGTTTCTGGTCGGCATATAGGTTACCGCGCGGACGCCCTCCTCTTTCAGGCATTCGAACACGTCCTCCAGATAGCTATCCTCAAACTTCTGGGCCTTTTTATCGCCGGTGACGCTCTCCCCCACATCGCCCAGATAGGCATAGCAGAGGCAGGCGTCCACCTCCCGGCAGAGGGCCACAATTTCCGTGAGCTTTGGGCATTCCCCGGTGGCGTCGACATAGATTTTCGGCACAAACGCGCTCTTCAGAATGCCAAGCAAATCGTACGCATAGAACGGATATTCCGTGTCCAGCATCTGCGCGCGCTGCTTTTCCGAGAGCGTCACGCCCATCTCGCCGAGACGCCGGAGCATGGCCGGGCCGCGCCCGACCTCCGCCGTCAGCTTGTTGGCAAGCGCGTACATCAGGTGCCGCTCCGTGACGGAGCCGCCCTCCCGCCAGCAGGAGCGCGGAAGCACGTCCCGGTCAAAGTCCAGGGCGGCGTCCGGCAGCAGGGCGTTGATCCTCGCCACCATCTTCCGGTTCCGCGCATTGCGGGCCTCCCGATACGGGGCAAAAAACGCGTTCAGCCGCTCGATCTGCCCGTGCGGGACGGACTGGATCGTCATATAACTGACGCCGACCTGATCCGGGTTGTTCGTCCGCCGGCCTGCCAGCCGCGTGTTCTCCATGGAGACGCGGCATTCCATGCCGACTGTGACCGGGAGCTCCGCCAGCTTTGCCGCCGCAAGGAACTCCCGCGCGCCGGAGATCGAGTCGTGGTCGATGATGCCCGCCGTGCAGAGCCCTTCCTCCTTCGCGGCATAGACGGCCGCGGTCGGCGAATACGGGGAGAACGAATAGATTGTGTGAATATGATTGTTGATATACTGCGGGACCGCGGGCGGAAACGCCGCCTGCGGCAGCAGCGCGCGCAGGTTTTGGAGCCGCTTTTCCGCCGTAGGGGCGTTCAGACGCTCCAGAACCGAACCTTCCATCATAGCGTGCCCTCTCAGTTCAGCATGACCTGGCCGCCCGTCACGGGGATGGCCTGGCCGGTCTCATAGTCCTGCTCCACACAGTACATCACGGCCCGCGCCACATCGATGGGCAGGCAGCCGCGGTTCATCGGCACCTTGGCCTCGTAGTAGCGGCGCACATCCTCCACGGTCTTCGCGCCCGGCACCTTGCCCGCCGCCAGATACTGCACAAAGAGGCCGCGCTCCGGGTCGCTCCACAGCGGGCCGTCCAGGTAGTTGCCCGGGCAGATCGCGTTGACCTTGATGTTGTAGGCGCAGAGCTCCAGCGCGAAGCTCTGCACAAGGCCGATTGCCCCGAATTTGGAGCCCGCGTAGGCGAAATTCTTGTTGGAGCCGACGAGTCCGGACTTGGAGGACATCGCGATCATGTCGAACTTCTTCTTCGGATCCGCCTCGTGCTGTGCCTCCATGATGATTGCGGCGTACTTGCAGCAGAGGAAGAGCCCCATGTAGTTGATGGAGGTGACAAACTCCATATCCTTTTTCTCAAAGGTCGAAAGCGGGCCGGAGCGGACGACGCCCGCGTTCGCCATCATAAGATCGAGACCGCCGAAGCGCTCCACGGTCTCCGCGACCAGATGGGCCACGCTCTCCTCATCGGACACATTGACGGCGAACGCGCAGGCGCGCTCGCCCATCTCCCAGGCTACCTGCTCGGCAAGCGGCTGATTCATGTCGGCGATGACAATCGTCGCGCCTTCCCGGTACAGTTCCTCCGCGATGCCGCGGCCAAAGCCCTGGGCCGCACCGGTCACGATCGTGATCTTCCCGGAAAGGCGGCCCGTCCCCTGCGGACGACTGTGAATATTCATCCTGGCAATCTCCTGCCACTTTGTCATATCCACGCTCATTCTGACATCTCCTTTTTTATTCAGACGTACGTCTTCTATTTCATCAGGGCACGCAGCCGCCCGTAGGCGTCCTCCCAGTCCTGGGTGTGCGAGGGTGCATAGGTCTCAACCTCGGTGGAATTCCGCACCACCTGGCGCAATTCCTCCAGATTGGCGATCTCGCCGAGCGCCATCGCCTGCGTCAGCAGGTTGCCCATCGCCGCGCCCTCGATCGGGCCCGTGACCACCGGGCGGTCCAGCGCGTCGGCTGCCATCTGGCTGAGCAGCCTGTTCTGAATGCCGCCGCCCACGATGTTCAGCGAGTCGATCCGCGCGCCCTTGATCGCTTCCAATCCCTCCAGCGCACTCCGGTACTTGAGCGCGAGCGATTCGTAGATACATCTGGCAACCTCGCCCACCGTCTCCGGCACCGGCTGCCCTGTGCTGCGGCAGAATTCCTGGATCTTCCGCTCCATATTGCCGGCGGCAAAGAACGCGGTATCATCCGGGTCGATGATGGAACGGAAGCGTCGCGTCTGCCGGGCGGCCTGGCCAATCTCCTCCCAACTGAGCTTCTGCCCCGCCTTTTGCCAATCCCGGCGGCACTCCTGAATGATCCACAGCCCCATGATGTTCCTCAGCGGGCGGAAGCCGCCCTGCACCGTGCCCTCATTGGAGAAATGGGCGTCTCGGACACCGTCCTGCAACAGCGGCGCGTCTGTTTCCATTCCAAAGAGGGACCAGGTTCCGGAGGAGCAGAACGCGAAGCTCCCCTTGCCGGGGACGGCCGCCACGGCGGACGCCGTGTCGTGCGTGCCGACAGCCGCAAACGGTGCGCGGTTCAAACCAAATTCCTCCGCAAGGGCGGGCAAAAGCCTGCCGCGCAGCTGTCCCGCCCGGTCGATTGGGGTGAAAATCTGCTTTGGCAGGCCGAGCGCAGCGATTGTTTCCCAGTCCCAATCCCTGGTTTGGGGATGATAGAGCATGGTCGTCGTGACATTGGTATATTCCGATCTTTTTTCTCCCGTCAGGAAGTAGCCGAGCAGATCGGGCATCAGCAACAGCGTCTCCGCGCAGGAGAGCGCCGCGTCACCCTCCCGCTTGCGCCTTGCAAGCTGGTAGATCGTGTTAAAGTTGAGGCCGGAAATCCCGGTCCGCGCAAACAGCGTCGGAAAGCCCACGGTTTCCCAGACTGCCTCCATGTCCGCGTCCTGTGCCATACGGTAGGCTCTGGGGTTGGACAACAGATTGCCGTTGTGATCCAGTAGTCCATAATCCACGCCCCAGGTGTCGATGCCGAAGCAGTCCAGATTGCCAAATTCTCCCCGCCGGAAGGCAAGGAACCCCTGCTTGATCTGACTGTAGAGATACGGCAGGTCCCAGTATTGGACGTCCCCCATCCCCACATAGTTGTTCTCGAAGCGGTGCAGCTCCTGCATGACGATTTTTTCGCCGTCGAAGCGTCCCAGAATCGCCCGGCCGTTGCTCGCCCCCAGGTCGAAAGC